>JBMTAG010000019.1:0-47682 GCA_049428505.1 Opitutaceae bacterium
GAATGGCTGCCCGGGCTGGGATCGAACCAGCGACCAAGTGATTAACAGTCACCTGCTCTGCCACTGAGCTACCGGGCAGTGGCTTTCCGCCCGCACAGGCCGGCGAAAGAAGGGCTGAAGGACAAGGCCACGCCCGGGCTTGTCAATGCTCCTTTTGGCGCGCGTTACTCCCGAGCTCCGCCACGGAAGGAATTGCCGCCGCCAGCGCGGGCGTCACGCTCGGCCGGATGCTCAAGCTCGGGATCACGGGAGGAATCGGCTGCGGCAAGTCCGCCGCGGCCCGGCAACTGGAGGCCCACGGCTTCCGCCGGCTCGACTCCGACCAGATCGTGCGCGACCGCCTGCTCACCGCGCCCGACGTGATCGCTGCGCTCCGCGAACACTTCGGCCCCGGGGTCCTCCAGGGTGGCGTCGTCGATCGGCCCGCGCTGGCGGCGCGCGTCTTCCCCGTCCCGGCCGAGCGGGAATGGCTGGAGGCGCTGCTGCACCCGCGGGTGACGGCGGCCTGGGCGGAGGCCTTCGCGGGCGGCGGGGCGGATGCCCGTTGGGTGGTGGAGGTGCCTTTGCTCTTCGAGAAGGGCCTCGAGAAATGGTTTGATTTCACGGTGTGCGTCGCCCTTTCTCCGGATGTCCAGCTGCTGCGCGTCGTCAAGCGGGGTTTGTCCCCTGAGATGGCGGCGCAACGGATCCGGGCGCAGTGGCCCCAGGGACGGAAGATTGAGCTGGCCGACTTTGTCTTGTGGAACGACGGTGCGGTGGAATTCCTCGAGGCTCAGGTGGTCCGGTTCGTCCGGAGCCTGCCCCCGGCGTGAAACTTACCGCTCCCCCTTACGTCTGACGCTTCGCGGTCCGACGGCCTCCCTTTTCTCCTCATGTTCCCGCCTTCCGCTGATGACGCCTCGCCGTCCCCCGCCCGCGCCGCTGCCGGCGAGGGCAAGAAAAAGTCCCGTTTGACGCGTTCGCGTGGCCGGGTTGGGGCGGAGCCGGCGGCCGAAACGCCCGCGAAACCAGTGGTCCGGGCACGGACGCGCCGGGGCCCGCGCGCGGGTGGCGCGGAGGAAGCGACGGCCGCCCCGGCGGCGGTGGCGGGGGTGGCGGAAGGGACTCGCCCGGTTCAGGACACGCTTTCATTCGCAGAGGCCCCGGTGCCGGCCGCGGCCGCGCCGGCGGCTCCCGTGGCCTCCGAGGCTCCCGCGCCCGCCCCGGAACGCGTCGACCGTCCGGAACCGCAGGAACGATCGGAGAGCGCCGAGCGGCCTGAGCGGGCGCAAGGTCCGTCCACGCCGCCGCCCGAGGCCGCGGCGGAGCGCGGTGGGGCTGAGGGTGGGGGAGGCGAAGGTAGCCAGGCCGGCGGGGGTGGTTTCCAGGGTGGCGGCGGGCAAGGGGGGCATTTTGACCGGAGCGACCGCGGCTTCTGGAAGCACGGGAAGCGCAAGCGGGGACGCCACGGCGGTCCGTGGCAGCCCGGTGGCGGGCCCGGGGGCGGGCAGGGCCACGGGGGGGGCCGGGAGCAGTTCCCGCCGCAGCTGCCGCCGCCGAGCGCGGCGCCGGCCTACGGCGACTTGCCCAATCCGTCCCGCTTCGCGGACGTCGCGGCGCTGGACGCCGAGGCGGCCCAACTGGACGCCTCCGGCGGGGAGTCCGTGGCCTTGGCCGAGCTGTACGCCCTGAATGCCCATGAGCTGGCGCAGCGCCTGCGCCAGTGGGGTGTCGGGGTCGAGGGTGCGCCGGGGCGGCGGCAATTGCTGGTCGAGTTCTTCCGCCACGCCGCCAGCGCCGGACGCAGCCTGCGGGATGCCGGCCACCTCGATCAGAATGACCGGGGGTGGTTCATCGTCCACGGGCACGTCAATTACCGCCTTTTCCCGGAGAACACCTACCTGCCGGAGTCGCTGGTGCGGCGGTACGGCCTGAAGCGCGGCCACCGGGTCGAGGTGAGCGCGCAAGCGCCGCGGGAAGGGGAGCGCTGCCCGGCGGCGATCCGCGTGGATCGCGTGATGGGGCTGGCGCCCGCCGAGATCGCGGCGATCACCCCGTTCGAGGAACTGGTGCCCTACTACCCCCTCAAGCGCATTTTGCTGGAGGACCCGGAGGTGGTGAAGGACATGTCGATGCGCGCGGTGGACATCCTCACCCCGATCGGCTTCGGCCAGCGCGGCCTGATCGTGGCGCCGCCCCGCACCGGCAAGACCATCCTGCTCCAGAACATCGCCAATTCGATCTCGGCCAACAGTCCGGACGTGAAGCTGATTCTGCTGCTGATTGATGAACGTCCCGAGGAGGTGACCGACTTCCGCCGGCACACGCGCGGCGAGGTGGTGTCGTCGACTTTCGACGAGACCCCCGAGAGCCACGTGCATTGCGCGGAGATGGTGATCGAGATCTGCCGGCGGCGGGTGGAGATGGGGGAGCACGTCGTGATCCTCCTGGACTCCATCACGCGGCTGGCGCGGGCCTACAACGCCCTCGCGGGCAACGGGGGCAAGACGATGTCCGGCGGCCTCGAGTCGAACGCGTTGCAGAAGCCCAAGCGCTTCTTCGGGTCGGCGCGCAACATCGAAGGCGGCGGCAGCCTGACGATCATCGCGAGCGCGCTGATCGACACCGGTTCGCGGATGGACGAAATCATCTTCGAGGAGTTCAAGGGCACCGGGAACTCCGAGGTGCACCTCGACCGCGGCCTGGTGGAGCGCCGGATCTTCCCGGCGATCAACATCGACCGTTCCGGCACCCGCAAGGAGGAGCTGATCTACCACCCGGAGGAACTGCAGCGGATCTACGGTCTGCGGCGGGCGATGCAGGGCCTGGGGCCCATCGAATCGATGGAGATGCTCATCACGCGGCTGCGGAAGACCAAGTCCAACGCCGAGTTCCTGCTCAGCCTCGCGCCGAAGTAATCCTCCGTCGATCGTCCCTTTGCCCCAATGACCCCCTCCTCTTCCGGTTCCCCCGCCGCGGCCGCCGCCGATGACTTCATCGTCGACCTGGCGCTGGAGCGCGGGCTCTTGCAGCCGGCGCAGGTGGCGGCGGCGCGGGCGTTGCTGGCCGGAGCCGCGGCGGCCCCGGACCCGGCGGGCACGCCGGCGCGCGTCCTGGAGCTGTTGCAACGCCAAGGGGTGCTGCCTTCCCGGCAGGTCGCGGAGCTGCTGGCGGCGGAGTTCGGCCTGCCGATGGCGCCCGACCTCGCGAACGTCCGCCTCGGCGCCGACGTGCTGGAGCTGGTGCCGCGCGCCGTGGCGTCCCGCCCCCGCCTGCTGCCCCTCGCGAAGGAGAACAACCGGCTGCGGGTGGCGATCGCCGACCCGCTCGACACCGACGGCATCGACGCCCTCGGCTACCTGGTCAAGCTGCCGCTCGACTGCGTCGTGGCGACGCCCGAGGACATCGTCGCCGCGATCGACCGGTTCTACGGGAAGGATGCGAGCTCGATCGACGACCTGCTGAACAAGCTGGCGGAGAACGAGGAGGACGCGGCGGTGGCGCCGGAGGACGAGGCGGCGCCCGCCGCCGATGCGACGGAGGCCGACGCGCCCATCATCAAGCTGGTTTACCAGCTG
This sequence comes from Opitutaceae bacterium, assembly GCA_049428505.1. Taxonomy (GTDB): domain Bacteria; phylum Verrucomicrobiota; class Verrucomicrobiia; order Opitutales; family Opitutaceae; genus ER46. The sequence continues at coordinate 3,558 of JBMTAG010000019.1, forward strand.
ATCCTGGAGGCGATCCAGCGCCGCGCGTCCGACATCCACGTCGAGCCGCTGGAGAAGCGTTTCCGGGTCCGCTACCGCATCGACGGCGTGCTGATCGAGGTGGAGAACCCGCCCAAGCGCCTGCAGATGTCGATCCTCTCGCGCCTGAAGATCATGGCGAACATCAGCATCGCCGAGAAGCGGATCCCGCAGGACGGGCGCATCCAGATCGGCGTGGGGGGCAAGCAGCTCGACCTGCGCGTGTCCTCGCTGCCGACCGTCCACGGCGAGAGCATCGTGATGCGCATCCTGGACAAGGAGGGCCTGACCCTCGGGTTGCCCGAGCTGGGGTTCTTCAGCGACGACGCCGCCACCTTCGAGCGGCTGATCGCGCTGCCGGACGGGATTCTCCTCGTGACGGGCCCGACCGGATCCGGCAAGACCACGACCCTCTACGGCTGCCTGCATTACATCAACAAGCCGGACCGGAAGATCATCACGGTGGAGGATCCGGTGGAGTACCAGTTGAACGGCATCAACCAGGTGCCGGTGCGGCACGACGTGGGCATGACCTTCGCGGCCGCCCTGCGGGCCATGCTGCGGCAGGCGCCGAACGTCGTGATGGTCGGTGAAATCCGCGACCTCGAAACGGCGGAAATCGCGATCAACGCGTCGCTCACCGGGCACATGGTGTTCTCGACCCTGCACACCAATGACGCCCCGGGGGCGGTGACCCGCCTGATCGACATCGGGGTGAAGCCGTTCCTGGTGTCCACCTCGCTGCGGGCGGTGATGGCGCAGCGGTTGGTGCGCAAGATCTGCCGTCAGTGCAAGCGGGCGGTCACGCCCGACGCGCGCGAGCTGCGGGCGCTGAACATCAGTCCGGCGCAGGCGGAGCACGCGACCTTCGCGCAGGGCGAGGGGTGCGGGCAGTGCAACTCCACCGGCTACCGCGGCCGGATGGGCATCTTCGAGATCCTGGTGGTGAACGACGAGCTGCAGAAGATGATCTACGCCAACGTCGGGACCCAGCGGCTGCGCGAGCGGGCGCGGGCGCTCGGGATGCGGACGATGCGGGAGGACGGCGCGCGGAAGGTCACCGGCGGCCTCACCACGATCGAGGAAGTCGTTTCCATCACCGTCGGCGACTCCACCTGAGCCCCTCCCCCGATGAAGTACGAGATGAACGATCTTCTGGACCTGATGGTGGAGCAGGGCGCCTCGGACCTGCACCTCAGCGTGGGGCAGCCGCCGGTGCTCCGGGTCCACGGCGCGATGACGCCGATCGACGGTCCGGCGCTCACGCCGGCGGACACCGAGCGGCTGATGCAGGCGATCGCCCCGGAGGCGCACCTGAGCGCGGTGCGGATGCAGGGCGGCGCCGACTTCGGCCTCGCGTTCGGCGAGCAGGCCCGCTTCCGCGTTTCCGCCCTCCGGGCCAAGGGCCATTACGGCCTGGTCCTGCGGCAGATCCCCAACCGTCTCCTTTCCCTGCGCGAGGTCGGCCTCCCCGACAAGGTGCGGGAGCTCCTCCACCGCCAGCGCGGCCTGATCCTCGTGACCGGGCCCACGGGCTCCGGCAAGTCGACCACGCTGGCGGCGATGATCAACTACATCAACGAGCAGCGCGACGGCCACATCATCACCATCGAGGATCCGATCGAGTTTCACCATCCGCACAAGCGTTGCCTGGTGACCCAGCGGGAGGTGCACACCGACGTGCCCGGCTTCGCGGAGGCGATCCGCCGGGGGCTGCGCCAGGACCCCGACGTGATCCTGGTGGGGGAAATGCGGGATCTGGAGACGATCGAGGCCGCCATCACCGCGGCCGAGACGGGGCACCTGGTGCTCGGCACCCTGCACACCAACAGCGCCGCGAAGACGATCGACCGCATCGTGGATGCGTTCCCGGCGCAGACCAAGGAGATGATCCGCACCCAGCTCTCCTCGTCGCTGGTGGCGGTCATCTCCCAGGTCCTCTGCCGCAAGGTCGGCGGGGGCCGGGTGCCGGCCTTCGAGATCATGATCAACACCACGTCGATCGCCGCGCTGATCCGGGACAACAAGGCCTTCCGCATCCCCTCGGACATCCAGACCGGGGCGAGCCTCGGGATGATCACGCTCGACAATCACCTGACGGCGCTGGTCCAGCGCGGGCAGGTGCGCGCGGAGGACGCGGTCGACCTGGCCCAGGACCCGCAGCTGATGCGCGAGAAACTGCTGCCCGGTGGCGGGCGGCCCCGGACCCTCTGACCCCATGTTTGCGTCCCACAGCCCGGCGATCTACGATTTCCTGAAGGAGCAGCGGCTGGTCCCGCCGGCGCAGCTCGACGAGCTCAACGAGGAGCACAAGGCCACCGGCAAGCCGTTGGCGGACGTGGTCGTCGACCTCGGCCTGCTGGAGAAGGAGGACCTGCTGCGGCGGATCGCCGACCAGCTGGGTTATGATTACGTCGCCGAGTTGCCGGCGCAGTTCCCCGGCGACGCGATCGCGGCGCTGACGGGCCGGCTGGCCCGCGACTACGGGGTGATGCCGCTGCGGGCCGACGAGCGCACGATCGACCTGCTGGTCGCGGATCCCTTCAATACCCAGGCGGTCAGCGACTTGTCCTTCGCGCTCGACCGGAGCGTGCGGCTGCACTTCGCGGACCCGGACAAGGTGGAGGTCCAGATCCGCCAGCATTACGGGGAGGATGAGGACACCATCGATGATGTCCTGCAGGAGATCAGCACGGGCAAGGTGGCGACGGACGCGGGTGCGCGGGAGATCTCGGAGCGGGACCTCGAGTCGATGGCGGATCAGACCCCCATCATCAAGTTCGTCAACCTGGTCATCGGCCAGGCGATCCGGGACAAGGCGAGTGACATCCACTTCGAGCCCTTCGAGCACGAGTTCAAGATCCGTTACCGCATCGATGGCGCCTTGTATGAGATGGCGCCGCCGCCGCGGCAGCTCGCGGTTCCGATCGTCTCGCGCGTGAAGGTGCTCGCCAGCCTGAACATCGCCGAGCGGCGGTTGCCGCAGGACGGGCGCATCAAGATCAGCATCGGCGGGCGACAGGTCGACCTTCGCGTTTCCACCCTGCCGACCCAGTTCGGCGAGAGCGTCGTGCTGCGCGTGCTGGACCAGTCGGCGGTCCGACTGGACATCGGCCAGCTGGGGATGTCGCCGGAGGTGCTGGAGGGGATTCACGAGATCGTCCGGCGCCCGAACGGGATTTTCATCGTCACGGGCCCGACCGGCTCGGGCAAGACGACGACCCTTTACAGTGCCCTGCGGCTGGTGAACACCGTCGACCTCAAGATCCTGACCGCCGAGGACCCCGTGGAGTATGAGATCGAGGGGATCATGCAGGTGCCGGTGAACGCCCTGGTCGGGCTGACCTTTGCGGCGGCGCTGCGGTCGTTCCTCCGGCAGGATCCGGACGTGATCATGGTGGGTGAGATCCGCGATCTGGAGACGGCGCAGATTTCCATCCAGGCTTCGCTGACGGGCCACCTGGTGCTCTCGACGCTGCACACCAACGATGCGGCGGGCGCGGTGACCCGGCTGGTCGACATGGGCGTGGAGTCGTTCCTGATCGCGGCGAGCCTCGAGGCCGTGCTGGCCCAACGCCTGGTGCGCCGCATCTGCAAGCAGTGCCGGTCGACCTATGTCCCGACCGCCGAGGTCCTCGGCCAGCTGGGGGTGGGGCGCGACGTGGTGGGCGACCGGCCGTTTTCCTTCGGCAAGGGCTGCCCGACGTGCAGTCAGTCCGGCTACAAGGGCCGGCTGGGCATCTACGAATGGCTCCGGATGAGCGAGGCGCTGCGGGATATGGTGACGCGGAAGGCGCCGACGCTGGAGCTGAAGCAGAAGGCGATCGAGCAGGGGATGCGGACGATCCGGGAGGACGGGCTGCGTTCGATCCTCGACGGCCACACCACCCTCGAAGAGGTGATCAAGTACACCTGAACCCCGTTCCGCCATGGCCAAGCTTTCCGTCCGCGCCCCTGTCGCCTCCGCCCCGGCCAACGTGCCGGCCAAGCCGCCGGCGCGCGGTCCGAAGATCGCCCTTCCCGCCGCGGGCGCGACCGTGCCGGCGCGCCGCCGGGGGCTCGCCTTCGGCCGCCCGGTCAACGAGAAGGGCCTCACCGTCTTCACGCGCCAGCTGGCGACCCTGGTCAAGGCGGGGATGCCGATCATGCGCGGCCTCGAGGTGCTGGCCCGGCAGGAGAAGCGGCTGGCGTTCCGGCAGGTGATCGAGGACCTGGCCGACACCATCCGTTCCGGGGGAAACTTCTCGGACGGCCTCGCCGCCCATCCGAAGACCTTCGACCGGCTCTACGTGAACATGGTGCGGGCGGGCGAGGCAGGCGGCGTGATGGACACCGTGCTGGACCGGCTTTCGGTCTTCATGGAGAAGGCCGTCAAGATCCGCTCGAAGGTGACCTCGGCGATGGTCTACCCGTCGATCATCAGCGTCGTCGCGGGAGGCATCATGACGGTGCTGATGGTGTTCGTGGTGCCGAAGTTCCAGGAGGTCTTCTTCACGATGCTGAAGGGCAAGCCGCTGCCGTGGCTGACTTCGGTGGTGGTCGCGGTCGCCAACGTGATGCGCGAGAACCTCCTGGGGGTGATCGCGGCCCTTGCGGTCGGGGGCACGGCGTTCTGGCTGTTCAAACGCTCCCGGTTCGGCACCCGCGTCCTGCATTGGATCGTCCTGCGCATCCCGGTGCTCGGTGATCTGCTGCTCAAGGCGGCGATCGCCCGCTTCACCCGCACCTTCGGCACCCTGCTCGCCTCCGGCGTGCCCATCCTGCAGGCCCTCACGATTACCCGCGAGACCAGCGGCAACGTCCACATCGCGGATGCGATCAACGTGGTCCACGACCGGGTGAAGGAGGGGGACAACGTGGCGAAGCCGCTCGAATCGACGAAGATCTTTCCGGGGATGGTCACCAGCATGATCGAGGTGGGGGAGGAAACCGGGGCGCTGCCGGACATGCTGACCCGGATCGCGGACAACTACGACGAGGAGGTGGACAACGCGGTGGCGGCGCTGACCTCCATCATCGAGCCGGTGATGATCGTCTTCATGGCGGTCGGGGTGGGCATCATCGTGATCGCGATGTTCCTGCCGATGATCGAGCTGATCAAGAGCCTCAGCGCCTGACGCCGGTGAAGTTCGCGATCTGCAACGAGATCTTCCAGGGTTGGCGGCTGGAGGAGGTCTTCGCGCATTGCGCGCGGGTGGGGTACGACGCGGTGGAGATCGCCCCGTTCACCCTTGCGCGGGATGTGCGGCAGATCCCGCCCGCCGAGCGGGCGCGGATCCGGGCGGCGGCGGCGGCGGCGGGCATCGCGATCGCGGGCATCCACTGGGTGCTGGTCCAGACCGAGGGCCTGCACCTGACCTCTGCCGACGCAGCGACCCGGGAGCGTACCGCCGAATACTTCCGGGAACTGGTGGCGTTCGGCGCCGACCTCGGAGCCCCGGTGATGGTGGTCGGTTCGCCCAAGCAGCGGAGCCTCGCCCCCGGGGTGACGCCGGAGCAGGGCTGGCGGTGGGCGCAGGAAGTCTTCCGGCCCGCGACGCGGCTGGCGGAGGAGCGCGGATTCACGGTCTGCCTGGAGCCCTTGCCGGCCGAGGACACGAATTTCATCAACACGGCGGCGGAGGCGGTACGGTTTGCCCGCGAGATGGCGTCCCCCGCGTTCCGGGTGATCCTCGACGTCCGCGCGATGAGCCACGAGGAGCGCCCGGTGGCGGACATCCTCCGGGCCTGCCGGGGCGAATTCGCGCACCTGCATGCGAACGACCGCAACCTGAAGGGACCGGGCTTCGGCGAGACCGATTACGGTCCGATCGCCGGGGCGCTGCGCGAGACCGGGTATGACGGCACGGTGTCGGTGGAGGTGTTCTCCTTCGAAGAGGGCCCGGAGATCATCGCGGCGCGCAGCCTTGAACATCTGCGCCGGCATCTGGGGCCGGCGCAGCCGCCGACTGCATGAGCCCGGCTCAGGGGGCGGGGGGCAGGTAGGACTGCCGGAGCGCGGCGGCGACGTTCGGCGGGACGAACTTCTGCACATCGCCCCCGAACCGGGCCACCTGCTTGACCAGCGACGAGCTCGTATAGCTGAACTCCTCGTTCGGCATCACGAAGAGCGTCTCCAGCCTCGGTTGCAGATGACGGTTCATCAGCGCCATGTTGAATTCGAACTCGAAGTCGGACAACGCGCGCAGGCCGCGGATGATGGCGTCCGCCTGATTGGCCATGCAGAACTCGACCAGCAGGCCGTGGAAGGTGGTGACGGTGACGTTCGGCAGCGCGGCCAGGTTCGGCACGATCATTTCCATCCGTTGCTCCGCGGTGAAGAGGGGGGTCTTCCCCGCGGCTCCGCCGACGGCGATGGCAACGGTGACCCGATCGAAGAGCCGCGCCGCGCGGGAGAGCACATCCAGGTGGCCGTAAGTGATCGGGTCAAAGGTGCCGGGGTAGATGCAGTGGCGCATGGGCGGGAAGCGACTCAGCGGGCGGCGGAGGGGGGGATGGTGGTGATGCGCGGGCGCGGGGGCAGGGGCGCGCCCTCGTCGAGGAAGAAGCTGGGGTGCGGCGGCTGGTTGTAGGCGGTGTTCTGCCAGGCGATCGACAGCCGGTACTGCGGATCGTGGAGCAGGGTGGTCATCCGGTGCGGCGTCGGGTGCGGGGTGACGTAGATCCGGAGCTCGCGGCCGTCGAGGCTCCGCCAGACCACCTCTTCGCGCCAGTCTCCGAGCAGGTCGGCGCAGAGGGCTGGGTTGGACTTGGTGCCGTTGTTCGCGGTCGCCCCCTGGGCTGCAAGGAGCAGCGTCTCGGTCCCGGAATCCCAGTTCCACTTCGTGATGCGGTTCTGGTCCAGCAGTTCGCGGAGCAGGTCGCCGTCCCACCAGACCGCGAAATTGCAGGAGCGCGGGCGGCGGTCGCCCAGGCGCTCCCCGGCGGCGCTATAGAGCCCGGTCATCCCGGCCCCGGCGGCCCAGAATTCGGCGCCGGGATGTCGCGGATCGATGTTGAACGCGACGCCGCGGCCGGGGCCCTCGCCCGCGTCACCGCCGCTGGTCGCGGCGCGCACGGAAGGCACCAAGAAGAGCGGCCGGCCGGTCCGGGCGTCCCGCAGGTTCATGCCCTGCAGGTCGAAGCGTTCCTGGATGGAGAAGATTTCCAGTCCGGGATTGGCGGGGACGAGGTCCGAGACGTGCAGGGCGTCACCGTGACCCCAGCGGGTCGAGTAGAGCGGGCGGCCGTCATCATCGATGACCATCGCGCCGTAGACGATCTCGTCACGGCCGTCCCCGTCGACATCCGCCACGGCGAGGTTGTGGTTGCCCTGGCCCCGGAAGGGATTGGAGGCGTCGCGGGGACCGTGCGCGTCGGAATCGAAGAACCAGCGGAGCCGCAGGCGGCCGTCGCGCCAGTCCCAGGCGGCGATGGTGGAGCGGGTGTAGTAGCCGCGGCAGAAGATGAGGCTGGGGCGCTCGCCGTCCAGGAACGCGGTGGCGGCGAGGTACCGGTCCGAGCGGTTGCCGGTGGCGTCCCCCCAGGTGTCCTGCAGCGCCTGGGGGTTGAAGGCGGTGGTGCCCTCGACCCGGGCCGGGGCGTAGGGGGCGGTCGCGAGGGCGGCGCCGGTGCGGCCGTCGAACACGGTGAGAAACTCCGGGCCGCTGAGGATGTGACCGGTGGTGTCGACCGTGCGCTCGACGGGGGGACCGCCGCCGCGGGGCGGGGCGAGGATGGTCGCGCGGGCGCCCGCGGGCTGGACCCAGTCGGCGGCGGGATCCCCGAGGAGGCGGCCGCGGCCGTCGCGGGTGCCGTCGGCGGTCTTGCAGGCGACCTCCGCGCGGCCGTCGCCGTCGAGGTCATAGACCTGGAATTGGGTGTAATGGGCACCCTCGCGGATGTTTCGTCCGAGGGAGATGGTCCACAGCAGCTCACTGGCGAGCCCGTGCTCGCCGGGGAACAGCCGGTAGCCCTGCAGCGAGGTCACGCCGGTGGCGCCGCCCTGGGAATTGTCCCGCGGCCGCTGCTCGAACTTGACCACCAGGTCCAGGTGGCCGTCGCCATCCAGGTCTCCGGCGGAGGCATCGTTCGCGATTGCACCCTCCGGCGGCTGCAGGGGCACGCTGAGGTAGGGCAGGGGCGGGGTGCCTGCGGCGAGCGAGAAGCGCTCCCCGGGGCCGGTTTCACGGCCGGCGATGACCGCGCGCACGGTGTAGGTCGTCCGCGTGGCGAGATTCGCCGTTTCGTCGAGGAAGAACGTGGCACCGCGCAGCGGTTCCGCGTGCAGGCGCCGCGGGGTGGTGGGATCGGTGCCGGGGCCGCGGGGCCCGAACCGCCCCGACCGCTCCTCGCCGGAACGGGTGGGCGGCGGCTCGGCGTGGCGGTAAAGGTTGAACGTCACGTCCGCTGGATCCGTGCCCAGCAGCCGCCAAGTCACCGCGACGCGACCGTCCGCTTGGGGGAGCGCGACCAGCCCGCGGGAAAGGGCTTCCATCCTCCGGGGGGGCGGGGATGGCGTGGCGGCCGCGAGGGGCGACAGGATCGGCAGCGACAGCAGGATCAACCAGGAGGCGTGGCGCATGGGGAGGGTAAGGCGTGCGGACCCGGGCGCGGGCCTGGCTCAGCGGCCGGGCAATTGGAAGCGGACCACGGCTTCGCCCTCGGCCGGTGCGGGGGGGGCGGGGGGCTTGGGGGCCGGCTGGACGGGGGTGTCCTCGGGCGCGGGAGGCGGGAGCGCGAGGAATCCCTTTTCCAGCAGTTCGGCGATCTTGATGTCGCGGGTCTTGCTGTCCGGGGAGCCCATCGTGACCACGATGACGCGGCGGCCGTTCCGGAAGGCGGTGGCGGCGAGGCAGAACCCTGCGCCGCGGGTGAAGCCGGTCTTGAGGCCGTCGACCCCGGCGACCTTGCCCAGCAGGTGATTGTGATTCACCATGTCGATCCGCTTCGGCCCCGGGCGGAAGGTGCGCTGCTTCACCGAGGTGTAGGCGAGGATGTTGGTCTGCCGGATCAGCTGCAGGCTGAGGGTGGCGAGGTCGCGCGGCGAGGTCAGGTCCCCGTCCTCGATCCGGCGGCTGGAGGGCGGCAGGCCGTGGGGGGAGCGGAAGAGTGTCTGGGTGAGCCCCAGTTCGCGGGCGCGGGCGTTCATCAGCCCCACGAAGGCTTCCCGCGAGCCGGCGAGGTGGATGGCGAGCGCCACGGCGGCGTCATTCGCCGAGGCGATCATCAGCGCGTGGAGGAGGTCCTCGACGGGGAAAACCTCCTTCTCGGCGAGGTAAACCTGGGAGCCGCCGGTGCGGGCCGCTTCCGCCGTGGTCGTCACGGGCGTCTGCAGGGCCAGGTCCCCCCGGCGGAGCCGGTCGTGGACGATGAGGAAGGTCATCAGCTTGGCCACGCTGGCGGGAGGGCCACGGTAGTCGGCGCGGTCCGCGAGGAGGGTGCGGCCGCTCCCGGCGTCGAGGACGATCGCACCCTTGTAGGCGGAGCGGTCGGTGGCGGCCTCCTCCGGCCGGGTAGGGGCGGAGCGCCGGCCTTCGGCGGCGCGCGCGGTCCAGGGTACCGCGGCGCCGAGGAGCAGCTGCAGGCAGGAGCGACGCGAGAGGGACATAGCGCGAGCAAGGCCAAATCAAGCGGGGCGGCGAGCCGAATTCCGGCTGGCCGCAGCGGGGACTTGCGCCCGCCGGGGGCCGCGGGTGTGGTGGCGCCGGAACTTCCGCTCCCGCCGCGTTTCCCTACGTTTGCCCATGAACTTCCGCCCGCTCCTTCCCGTTGCCGCCCTGTGCGCACTCCTCAGCCCCAGCGCCCTGCGGGCCGAGGTTTATTCCGTGACCACCTTCGCCGGCACCTCGAACGTGGCCGGCGGCAGCGACGGGACGCCCGGCACCTTCAACTCACCCTATGGGCTGGCGGTCGATGCCTCCCGCAACCTGGTCGTGGCCGACACCATCAACAACACCGTGCGGCGGATCACCCCCGGGCGGGTGGTCTCGACCTTGGCCGGCACCCTCGGCCAGCCCGGGTTTCTCGACGCGTCGGGCGCGGCCGCGCGCTTCAGCTTTCCGGTGGGCGTCGCGGCGGACGGCGCGGGCAACGTGCTCCTGGCGGATGCGCGGACCTTCACGATCCGGCGGGTGAGCGCGGCCGGCGTGGTCGCGACCTTCGCGGGGGCGGGCCTGCAGGCGGGCTCGGTGGATGGGCCCGCCGCCACGGCCCGGTTTCTCCTGCCCTACGGCGTGGCGGTGGACGCCGCGGGCAACGCCTACGTGGCGGAAGGCGGGTCGCACGTGATCCGGCGGATCAGCGCCGCGGGCATCGTCACGACGCTGGCGGGCACGGCCGGAGCGTCGGGTTATGCCGATGGCACGGGAGCGGCCGCCCGGTTCAACGTTCCTTGGGGCCTCGCCGTGGACGCGACCGGGGCCGTCTACGTGGCGGACAGCGAGAACCACGTGATCCGCCGGATTTCGCCCGCCGGCGTGGTCTCCACCTGGGCGGGCCAGAGTGGCGTGACCGGTTATGCCGATGGTCCGGGAGCCGTCGCACGCTTCCAGCAGCCGCGCGGGCTGGCGGTGGACGCAGGGGGCAATCTGTTCGTGGCGGACCACGGCAACCACACGGTGCGGCGCATTTCGGCGGCGGGGGTGGTGGAGACCATTGCCGGTTCGCCGGGCATCACCGGGGACGCCGACAGCGTGGGGGCCGCGGCGCGGTTCTATTACCCGGCGGCGGTGGCGGTGGACGGCAACGCAGTCTACATCGCGGACTCCGGCAACAACCTGATCCGGCGCGCGGTGCCGGCCAGCGCGGCGGCGTTGCCGGTGATCACGATCCATCCGGTGGAGCAGCAGGTCGCGGTCGCGCAGCCCGTCACCTTCCGGGTGGTCGCGAGCGGCGGCGGGCTCACCTACGCGTGGTTCCGGAACGGCTTCGCGATTCCGGGGGCCACGGCGGCCACCTACACCCTGGCGGCGCCGACGGTGGAGGACGAGGCGTCCTACCGGGTCCGCGTGACCGGTCCCGGCGGGGCGGTGGACAGCGAGCCGGCGGCATTGACCGTGTGGCCGGTAGGGACGGCCGGCGTGGCGATCACGGCGCGGCCGCTGGGGCAGTCGGTTGCGGTCGGCGAGGCGGTCAGCTTCGCGGTGACGGCGACCGGCAGCGGCCTGAGTTATCAATGGCTGCGCAATGGCGCGGCGATTGCGGGCGCGACGCGTGCGACCTACGCGCTGGCCGCCGCGCAGACGGCCGACGCCGGCGTCTACGGCGTGAGGGTGAGCGCGGGGGCCGCGTCGGAGACGGCCTTCGCGAAGCTGGTGGTCGGGGGGGTGAGCGGCGGCGCGGTGACCCTTCTGAGCGAGCCGGCGAGCCGGAGCGTGGCGGCCGGGCAGGCGGTGACCTTTGCCGTGCAAGCGGGCGGTGCGGGCCCGTTCGCCTACCAGTGGTTCAAGGATGGGGCCGCCGTGGCGGGCGCGACGGCGGCGGCCTTGACGCTGCCTGCCGTGCAGGCGGCCGACGCCGGCACCTACGCCGTGCGGGTGAGCGCGGGCGCGGCGTTTGTCGTCAGCTCCGGCGCGGTCCTGACCGTGCAGGGGCCGGTGGGTCCCGCGGCGCGGCTGACGAACCTGTCGGTGCGCACGAACCTTGAGGCCGCGGCGACGCTGATCGTGGGTGTGGCGGTGGCGGAGGGGCCCCGCGAGGTGTTGTTCCGCGCAGTGGGTCCGGCGTTGGCGGCCTTCGGGGTGCCCGGGGCGCTGGCGAACCCGCGGATCGAGATCTACGACGGCCCCGGGGCGCGCGTGCAGGAGAACGAGGACTGGCAGGCGGCGCTCGCGCCGGTGTTCGCGGCGGTGGGCGCCTTCGCCCTGCCCGCCGGCAGCCGGGATGCCGCGCTCGTCGCGCCCCTGACACCCGGCGGGTTCACCGCGCAGGTGCCGGGCGGGGCGGGCGGGGTTGTCCTGGTCGAGGCCTACGAGACCGGAGCGGCGGGCGCCGCCCGGCTGATCAACGTCTCGGCGCGCAACCGGGTCGGGACGGGGGATGACGTGCTCATCGCGGGCTTCACGCTGGCGGGGAGTGGTGCGAAGCCGCTGCTGATCCGCGCCGTCGGCCCGGGCCTCGCGGCCTTCGGGGTCCCGGGCACCCTGGCGGACCCGAAGCTCGAGATCTACAACGGCGCCGGCGTGAAAGTGGCGGAGAACGACACGTGGGACGCGGCCCTGGCGGCGACCTTCGGGAGCGTCGGGGCCTTTCCGCTGCCGGCGGCCAGTCGGGACGCCGCGCTGCGGACGGAGCTGCCCCCGGGAAGCTACACCGCGCTGGTCAAGGGTGCGGATGGCGGCACGGGGGAGGCGCTGGTCGAGGTGTACGAACTGCGCTGAGTGGCGCGGCGCACTTCTGTTTTGCGTGGGCGGCGGGGAACGCTCATCCCTGACTTTATCTCGCCCCGATGAGACCCCTTCCCGCCCTGCTCCTGCCGTTGGTGGCCGCTGGTGTTGTCGCCGGTGGGGAACCGGCCCCCGGCGCCGCCCTGCGCCAGCAACTCGCCAGCCTCGCCACGACCGGGACCCTGCTGCACATCGCCGCCCATCCGGATGACGAGAACACGCACCTCATCACCTACTTCGCCCGGGCGCGCGGCTACCGCACCGGGTACCTCTCGCTGACGCGGGGCGACGGCGGGCAGAACGAGATCGGACCCGAGTTCGACGCGAAGCTCGGCGTGGCCCGCACCCAGGAACTCCTTGAGGCGCGCAAGCTCGACGGCGGCGTGCAGTTCTTCACCCGGGCGATCGACTTCGGCTACTCCAAGTCGGCGGAGGAGACGCTCCGGTTCTGGGACCGGCGGGAGGTGCTGGGCGACGTCGTGCGGGTCATCCGGCAGTTCCGTCCGGACGTGATCGTGACGCGTTTTTCCCCGCGCGGCGGCGGCACCCACGGGCACCACACGGCGTCGGGGATTTTGGGGGTAGAGGCCTTCCAATTGGCGGCGGATCCGGCGGCGTACCCGGAACAGCTCGCCGAGGGCCTCCGGCCGTGGCAGGCGCGGCGGGTGGTCCTGAACAGCGGCGGTTCCGGACGGGGCGGGGGCGGCGAGGGCGCGCTGCGCCTCGACATCGGCGGCGCGGATCCGGCGACGGGAGAGGGACTCGGCACCATCGCGGGGCGGAGCCGGGCGCGGCACATCACCCAGGGCTTCGGCAGCTTTGGCGCGCGCGGGGGTGGTGCGGGCCCGAACGAGCAATCCTTCACCCTGCTCGGAGGAGAGCCTGCGACACGGGACCTGTTTGACGGCGTGGACGTGACTTGGGGCCGCTACGGGCCGGCGGGAGTGGAGCTGGCCGCGGCGATCGAGGCCGTGCGGCGCGAATTCCGGCCGGAGGCGCCGGCCGCGAGCGTGCCCGCGCTGTTCGCCCTGCGCCGGCGCTTGGAGGCCTTGCCCGCGGACGCCCTGATCGCGGACCGGCGGCGGCAATTGGAGGGCATCATCCAGGAGTGCCTCGGCCTCCGCGCGCGGGCGACCGCGGAGCGGGCCGAGGTGGTACCCGGAGCTGCGCTGCGGTGGACTCTGGAAGTGAGCACGGCCGCGACGTCGGTGCGGCTGCGCGGCGTCCGCCTCGGCGAACGCGAGTGGCCGGACGCGCAGGGAGAGCTCGCGCCCGGCGGGGTCTGGCGGTTCCAGACGGAGGCCCGGGTGCCCGCGGACCAGCCGTTGACGCATCCCTACTGGCTGCGGGAGGAAGGGGCGGCCGGGCTGTTTGCGGTCGCGGACCGGAGCCTCATCGGGCGGGCGGAGGATCCGCCGGCGTTCAGCTGGACCTTCGTCGTCGAGGTCGGCGGGGAGGCGTGGTCCGTGGTCGTGCCCGGCGAGGCCGCGGAGAGCGGGGAGCGGGCGGGGCGCCGCCGCGGGGTGGCGGTGGTGGCGCCGGTGGTCTTCCAGTTGGCGCACGAGGTGGAGCTGTTCGCCCCGGGGGCGACGCGGGAAGTGAAGGTCCAACTGACCCGCGAGGGCGCGCCGTTGTCCGGGCGGCTCCTCGCGGAGGCTGGGGCCGGCTGGAAGGCGGAGGTTCCCGCGCCGGAGTTTAGCGCGGGTTCCGGCGCGCCGGCGACCGTGGTGGTGCGCGTGACCGCGCCGGCGGCCGGAGGGGGGGCGCGGCTGCGGTTGCTCGCCGAGGTGGATGGGCGGCGGTACGCGGGCCAGCGGGCGGAAATCCGCTACCCCCATCTCGCGCCGCAGGTCCTGCAGCCGCCGGCGGAGGTCCGGCTGGTGGCGCTCGACGTGCGGATGGGCGCGCGGCAGGTGGGTTACCTGCCGGGGGCGGGCGATGATCTCGAGCGGGCCCTCGTCCAACTCGGCTGCACTGTCCGGCGCCTGCAGGGGAAGGATCTTTCGCCGGGGGGGCTGGCCGGACTGGACGCGGTCGTGATCGGAGTCCGGGCCTTCAACGAGCGGGACGATCTGGCCGCGAACCTGCCCGGGCTCTTCGCGTGGGTGGAGCAGGGTGGGACCGTGGTCGCCCAGTACAACCGGCCCAACGGTCTGGCCGCCCCGAACCTCGGGCCGCACGCGCTTTCGATCCAGGGGCCGGCGCCGCAACTGCGGGTCACGGACGAGCGTGCGCCGGTGAGTTTTCTCCTGCCGGCCCATCCCGTCCTGAACGTGCCGAACCGGATCGGCCCGGAGGATTTCGCGGGCTGGGTGCAGGAGCGCGGGGCCTATTTCCCGAGTTCGTGGGACGAGACGCGCTGGGCGGCGGTGCTGGCGCTGGCCGATCCCGGCGAGGCCCCGCTGCGCAGCGGACTGCTGGTGGCGAAGCACGGGCGGGGCCGCTACGTGTACACGGGGCTCGCCTTCTTCCGCCAGTTGCCCGCCGGCGTGCCGGGAGCCTACCGCCTGCTCGCGAACTTGCTTTCCCCCGCGCCGTGAAGCGCCCCGCGGACCAGACCCCGCCGGCCCCGGAAGGGGACGAGCCTCCCGGGTTGCCGGGCTTCTCCCGCTGGAGCCAGATCTACGGGCTGATCCTCGGCGTCTTCGCCCTGCTCGTGCTCGGCCTCGCGTGGTTCACCGCGCATTACCGATGAACGCCCTCGATTGGCTGGTGCTGCTCGGGACGATGCTGGGCATCGCGGCCTACGGCACGTGGAAGTCGCGGCGGACGGAACAGCCGGATGCCTACCTGCGGGGCAACCAGGGGACGCGCTGGTTCACGATCGGCGTGTCCGTGGCGGCGACGCAGGCGAGCGCGATCACCTTCCTGTCGATCCCGGGCCAGGGCTTCGAGAGCGGGCTGGGCTTCGTCCAGAATTACTTCGGCCTGCCGCTGGCGCTGATTTTGGTCTGCGCCGTGTTCCTGCCGGTGTACCGGCGCCTCGGCGTCTACACCGCGTACGAGTACCTCGGGCGGCGCTTCGACGGGAAGACGCGGCTGCTGGGGGCGATGCTGTTCCTGCTGCAGCGGGGGCTGGCGAGCGGGGTGACCATCTATGCGCCGGCGATCATCCTTTCGACCGTGCTGGGCTGGCCGATCGACGCGACCATCATCGGCACCGGGCTGCTGGTCGTCGCGTACACCGTCGCGGGCGGCAGCGTGGCGGTGAGCCTCACGCAGAAGGGGCAGATGGCGGTGATCCTCGGCGGGATGGTGGCGGCGTTCGTCCTGCTCTGGCAGCGCCTGCCGGACGACGGCCTGGCGGTGGCGGGGGCGTTCGGGCGGCTGGAGGCGGTGGATTTCTCGCTCGATCCAGACCGGCGCTACACCTTCTGGAGCGGCCTGCTGGGCGGGTTTTTCCTGTCGCTCTCGTACTTCGGCACCGATCAGTCGCAGGTGCAGCGCTACATCGGCGGCGCGGGCCTCCGCGAGGGGCGGCTGGGCCTGGTCTTCAACGCCCTGCTGAAGATCCCGATGCAGTTCCTGATCCTGCTGCTCGGGACGATGATGTTCGTCTTCTATCACTTCGAGCCGGCGCCGGTCTTCTTCAATCGCGCGGAGTGGGAGCGGCATGCCGCGGGTCCGACGGGCGCGCGTTTTCGCGAGTTGGAGGAACGCCACGCTGCCGCCCACGCGCAGCGGCAGGCGGCGGCCCGGACGTGGCTCGCGGCGCGTGAGGCCGGCGATCCCGTATTGGAGGCCCCGGCCCGGCAGGCGTTGAATTCGGCGCAGGCGGGAGTCGAAACCGTGCGCCGCGAGGCCAAGGCCGCCTTGGTCGCGGCGGAACCGCGGGCCAAGACCAAGGATTCGGACTACGTCTTCATGCACTTCATCCTCAGCCAAATGCCGCCGGGATTGGTGGGGCTGCTGGTCGCGGTGATGTTTGCCGCGGCGCTCGGCTCGAAGGCGGGGGAGCTCAACGCGCTCGGCACGACCACCGCGGTGGATTTCTGGCGTCACCTGCGGCCCCGGGCCGGGGCGGACGCGTCCGGTGACGTCCGGTTGGCGAAGGTGTTCACGGCGGGCTGGGGCCTATTCGCGATCGGCTTCGCCCTGTTCGCCCGGTTTTCCGAGAACCTGATCGAGGCGATCAACATTCTCGGCTCCCTCTTTTATGGCGTGGTCCTCGGGCTCTTCCTGGTCGCGTTCTTCGTCCGGCGCGTCGGTGGCACCGCGGTGTTCTGGGGCGCGATCGCGGCCCAGGTCCTCGTGGTGGTCCTCTACCAGACGCTCAGCATCTCCTACCTCTGGTACAACCTGATCGGCTGCGGCGCCTGCTGCGGCCTGAGCGTGGCCCTGCAGGCGTGCCTGCCGCGGGCGAGGGTGGACGCGGCATGAGCCCGGGGCCGGTCATTTGCCTGGGGCAGCAGCCCTGCGGTTTCTTTCCGCGGCGCTTCCTCGCGGCGAAGTTCGCCACCGCGCGCCGGCTGCAGGCGGAGCTGGGCGGCGAGATCGTGTTGTTCTATCACGACAGCGACCACGATCCGCGCGAGACGCAGACCCTGCTCCGGCACCGGCGCACGGGGGAACTGGCGACCCTCAACTTCACCTTCGAGAACCGGCTCCAGCGCAAGTGGTCACCGCTGCACCGCAAGCGCGTGCCCGCCGGGTGGCAGGCGGGGATGATCCGGCAACTCGGGGCCTACGTCCCGCCGGAGTCCTTGGCCGCGTTCCGGACGGCGGAGGGCGCGAACGTCGCGGACTTCTGCCTCTCCGTCTACCGCGGCCTCGGCCTGCTCGAGGGCATCCGCGTCGCGCGTTCCTCCGATCCGGCGTTCCGCCGCGCCGCCTGCGCGATCGACGACTGCTTCGTGGACCTGCCCCACGGCGGCGAGGTGGTGCGGGCGCGCCGGGTGGCCGGCGGCTTCCGTCTCCACGAGGGCGGCGACGCCTACGTGGAGTTGCCCGACGTGCCCTTCGGTCCGGAGCAGGTCTCGCCGACGCGGGACACGCGCCTGCGCTGGATGCAGTCGGTGCTCCGCTGCACGCACTACGTCGCGGGCGCGGGGGAACAAGCGTACTTGCGCCGCGAGGAGGCGCCTGAGATCACCTTCGTGCCCCGCGATGCCATCGACCGCCCGGAAGAAGCCTGCGTCTGAGCCTGCCCCGCTGCTTGCCCTCGGGGCCCACCCCGACGACGTCGAGTTCGGCTGCGGCGCGGTGCTGGTGCAGGCGGCGCGCGCGGGGCGTCCGGTCCACGTGATCGTCTGCACCCGCGGTGAGTCCGCCAGCCACGGAACCCCCGCGGTCCGGGCGCGCGAGGCCCGCCGCGCGGCCGCGCGGATGGGGGCAAGCTTCGCTTTTCTGATCCTGGGGCGCGACGCGGCCCTGGAGGCCCGGCCGGACGCCGCGCGCGCCCTGGCGGGGTTGATCCGCCGGCTGCGGCCCGAGCTCGTCCTCGCGCCGACGCTCGAGGAAACCCAGCACCCCGACCACGTCGCGTTGGGACGGCTCGCGCGCGACGCGGCCCGGTTGGCGCGCTTCGGCGGCCTGGCGGGCGGGCGCGCGGCGCCCCACGCCATCGGGCAGCTCTTCCATTACGCCGTCACGCCCGACGCCGAGCCGTCCGGGGGGGGACGCATCGTGGTCGATGTTTCCGCGCCGGAGGTGATCGCCGCCTGGACCGCGGCGATGGCCGCGCACGCCTCGCAGCTGCGGACCCGCAACTACGTGGAACTGCAGCTCGCCCGGGCGCGGGTGCTGGGCCTCCAGGCCGGCGTCGAGCACGCTCAGGCGCTGTTTCCCGCGAGCGCCCCGCTGGTGACCGGCCTCGGGGGCCTGACGCGCGCCGCGCGCCGCTTCTGAGATGAGGGCCGGGCGACCCTTGCGTCTCGGCATCACCTGCTACCCGTCCGTCGGGGGCAGCGGGATCCTCGCGTCGGCGCTGGGGGAGCAATTGGCCCGGCGCGGCCACGCGGTGCACTATATCAGTTACGAGCGGCCGTTCCGCCTTTCCGCCGCGACCCCGGGCATCCACTTCCACCCGGTCTTCATCAACGATTACGAGCTGTTCCGCTACCCCGATTACACCTTGCCGCTCTCGGTGCGGATGGCGGAGGTGGCGCGCGCCCACGCGCTCGACCTCCTGCACGTCCACTACGCGGTGCCGCACGCGACCGCCGCGATCCTCGCGCGGGCGATGGCCGGGCCGGAGGGCGCGCCGCGGGTGGTCACCACCCTCCACGGCACCGACACGACCCTGCTGGGCCGCGACCCGGGCTACGGGCCGGCGATCCGGCACGCGCTGCTGCAGTCGGACGCGGTGACGACCGTCTCGGCTTGGCTCCGCGACGAGACGCGGCGCCTGCTGGCGGTGGAGCGGCCGATCGACGTGATCCCCAATTTCTTCAGCCCGCGGCCCGTCACGCGGAGCCGTGCGGTGGTGCGGGGGGAACTGGGGGTGGGGGAGGAACCGTTGCTCGTGCACCTTTCGAATCTCCGGCCGGTGAAGCGGTTCGACCTGCTGCTCGAGGCCCTTGCGCGGGTGCCGCCGGATCGCGCGTGGAAGCTGCTGGTGCTGGCGGGCGGCGACTTTGAGCCGTACGGGCCCCTGGTGCGCCGCCTGGGGCTGGAGGCGCGGGTGGTGGTCCGGGCGAACGTCTTCGACGTCGAGGATTACCTCCAGGCGTCCGACCTCGGGCTGTTCACCTCGGAGTCCGAGAGCTTCTGCCTGGGCTTGCTCGAGGCGATGTGGTTCGGGTGCCCGAGCGTCTCGACGGCGGTGGGGGGCATTCCGGAGGTGGTGGAGGACGGGCGTTCCGGCGTGCTGGTGGCGGCCGCGGGCGCGGATCCGCTCGCGGCGGCGGTGACGGCCTTGCTCGACGATCCGGTGCGGAGGAACCGGCTGGGGGGCGAAGCGCGGCGCCGGGCGGAGACGCATTTTTCCGCGGATACGGTGGTGCCGGCCTACGAGGCCTTGTATCGGCGGGTGTTGGCGGCGCCGGCGGGCGGGGCCCGGGCCGGGTAACGGCCGCCTCACTCCGGCCTCGCCTCCGGCCGATCCCCGGGATTTGCTCCGCGTCTTTGCCATGCCCACCTACGAGTACGCCTGCCAGAAGTGCGAGCACACGTTCGAGCAGTTCCAGTCGATGCGCGACGATCCGCTGGTTCGTTGCCCGAAGTGCGGCAAGAAGAGCCTGAAGCGGCTGCTGGGCGGTGGCAGCGGACTGATCTTCAAGGGCTCCGGGTTCTACATCACCGACTACCGGAAGGGTGGTGCGGCCAAGAGCGGGGAGAGCAAGGGTGGTGAGGCGAAGCCGGCGGGTGGAAGCTCCTGATTCCCGTGCGGGCGACACCGGGTTCAGTCGAGGAGCCGGGCTGGAGCGGCGTGGCCTGGGCCGCGGCGGGGGCGGTGGCGCTCGGGCTCGGGATCGCGGCGCTGGTGCTCGGGTTGCGGCCGGTGCCGGCCGGCGAGGGTCCCGTGGCGGGCACGGCGCGCTTTGTCGCGGGGTCGGTCGACGCCGAGCGCGCGCGGGAGGCGCCGGTGCGGCGGGAGTCCCTGCGGGCGGGCCAGGACGTCACCTTCACGGAACCGGAACTTAATGCCTTGCTCGTGCGCCCGTCGGCCGGGGCGGCGCCGAACGTGCGGCTGGCCGAGGGGCGGGTCCAGTTGGCGCGGGCGGTGGCGTTGCCGGGGTGGCCGGCGGGTTCGCGACCCGTGCTGCAGGCGCGCGCCGAGCCGGTGCGGGCGGGGGCCGGGTGGGCGCTGCAGGCGCGCGAGGTCTATCTGGGCGGGCTCGCGCTGCATCGCCTGCCCGTGCTCGCCGAAGTGGCGTGGCGCGAGTCCCTGGAACCGCTCCTGCCGGCGGAGTTGCGCGCGGCGTTGCCCGGGGCCCGGGAACTTGAGGTCGCCGGGGCGACGCTCCGGTTGCGGCGGCCGTGAACCGGTTACTTTGGCTCGTGCTCGGCCTGGGGGCCGTCCTTCCCCTGCGCGGCGCGGCGCCGGTGCTGGCCGCCAGTCTCGCGGGCCGCTTCGAGGTGGCCTCGATGGACGCCGCCGTCGCGCACCGGGTCGCGGCCGCGGCCGAGGAAGGGTGGCGCGTGCTGGCCGCTCCGCTTGGCCTGCCGCCGGCATTTTCCTCCCCCGTCTTCGTGCGGATTCTGCCGCCCGGGACCCCCGGGTTGGCGGCGACGCACGAGGTTGCGGTGGAACCGGGCGGGCTGGTGACCCTGTGGTTGGGCCCGCGCGCGCAGGCGGGGCGGGAATTGCGGCGGGCGCTGGTCGACGCGCTCCTGCACCGGCTGGGTGTGGCCCTCCACGGCGCCTCCGTGCCGCCGGTGGTGGCCCCGTGGCTGGTGGTGGGTGCCGCCGGTTGGTGGGAGACGAGGGTGGACGGGGCGCGCCTCGATGCCCTGCGCGAGGCTTCGCGGCGCCGGGCGCCGACGGACCTCGTCGCCCTACTGGAGGCGCCGCGGGGTGGCAGCGGGCCGGAGCCGGACGAGGCGGGGGCGACCTGGGGCTTCACGTTCCTGCTGGCCGAATCCGGCCGGGGCGGGGAATGGCCGCGATTGCTCGGGCGCCTGCTGGCGGGCGGGGATCCGCAGGCGATGCTGGCGCAGGCCTACGCCGGCCGTTTCGGGGGGCCGGGGGACCGGGAGCTTTGGTGGCAGACGGGCTGGCATCATCACGTGCGGCAGCGGGTGCTGCCGGGGCTCGAGGCCGAGGAGGCACGGGAGGCGCTGGAGGGGCTGGTGCGGTTCGTCTTTGCGGACGAGGGCGGAGGGGACCGGTTGGTGGGCCTGGCGGAGGTGCTCGTGAGGCGAGCTGAGCCCTTGGTCGCGGCGGAGCTGGCCCGGCGCGGCGCGGACCTCGGGCGAAGCGTGGCCGGGATGCACCCCTTTTATCGCAATGCGGCGCTTACCCTGGCGGAGGCGTTCGCGTTGCCGGCGGGGTCGGAAGCCGACCGGCGCCGGGAGGTCCTCGTCGCCCAGTGGGAGCGGGATTGGGCCGACGGCCGCGCGCTGGAGGCGGCGACCACGGCGGCGCTGGATCGCTGGGAGGCGCGCCGCGGCGTGCCTGCACCCTAAGTCTTGCGGGCGGGCAGCGCCGTTCCGCAGAGTGCGAGGGTGTCCAAGAGCTTCCTGAACATCGGGGTGGTGGCGGGCGCCACCCTGGCGTCGCGCTGCCTCGGGCTGGTACGGGACGCGCTGGTGACGGCGGTGTTCGGGCTCGAGGCGCTGGCCTCGGCGTTCTACACCGCGTTCACGCTGCCGAACCTGTTCCGCCGGCTCCTTGGGGAGGGGGCGCTCACGGCGGCGCTGGTGCCCACGCTGCAGCAGGAGATCCGCGCGGCGCAGCGCGAGGCCGCCTTCCTGCTGGTGAACCGCGTGGCCAGCTGGCTGCTCGTGGTCACCGGCGGCATCGTGGCGGCCGGAATGGTGCTGCTCACGTTCGTGCCGCGATGGCTGGCGGGAGGCGGGCGGTGGACGGAGCTGGCGCCCGCGCTGGAGCGCTGGCTGGTCGCGGCGGACCTGGCGGTCATCCTGTTCCCGTACCTCGTCTGCATCTGCCTGGCGGCGGTCTTCAGCGCGGCGCTGCAGACGCTCAACCGTTTCCTGGAGCCGGCGCTGTCGCCGGTGTGGCTGAATCTCGCGATGATCGGCTGCCTCGCCGGCGCCGCGTACGGCGGTTGGGCGGCGAGTCCGGAGGGCCGGATGCTCTGGCTGTGCGCCGGCACCCTCCTCGGGGGCCTGCTGCAGCTCGTCGTGCCTGCCTTGGCCCTGCGGCGCGAGGGGTGGCGTCCCCGGTTCGGGCTCGGGGTGGATGACGGGCTCCGGCAGATCCTCCGCCTGATGGCGCCGACCGTGTTCGGTTCGGCCATCCACCTGATCAACATCTCCGTTTCCCGGCTCGTGGGGCTGTCGCTCAACGACTCGGCGGTTGCGATCCTCAACCTGGCGACGCGCCTGATGGAGCTGCCGATCGGCGTGTTCACGCTCGCGGTCTCGACCGTCGTCTTTCCGCTCATTGCCCGGCACGCGGCGGCGGGCGAGTGGGACGCCTTCGCGGCGTCCTACCGCAAGGGGATGCGGCTGATCCTGGTGATCAACCTGCCCGCCGCGGCGGGCCTCGCGCTCCTCGCCGAGCCGATCGTGCGCGTGCTGTTCCAGCGCGGCGAATTCGGCCCCGCCGACACGGCGGCGATGCGTCCGGTCCTCGCCATCTTCGCCGCGGGCCTCCCGTTCCTCGCCTTCACCACGCTGGTGCTGCGCGCCTTCTACGCGGAGAAGGACACCGCGACCCCGGTCCGCGCGGCCGCCCTGAGCTTCAGCGTCAACCTCGGCCTCAGCCTGCTTCTCATGGGCCGCTGGGGGACGCTGGGCCTGGCGGTGGCCAGCAACGTGGCGCTCGCGGTCCAGGCGGTGCACCTGCAGCGCATCCTCGCGCGGCGCCGCCCGGGACTCGCGTTCCACCACCTCCGGCGCGATCTCGGCAAGATCCTCGTCGCGACCGCCGCGATGGCCGGCGTGGTCCGGGCCGGCCACCTCGCGTGGCAGGGATGCGCGCCCGCCGGGCTGCTCGCGGATGCCGCCGGGCTGGCGGTCACGATCGGCGTCGCGGCCGGCTTTTACGGGTCGTTGCTCTGGCTGCTCCGCCTTGAGGGGCGGGAAGAGCTCGCGGCGATCGGGCAGCGCTTCCGCGAGCGGCTGGGAGGGCGGCGGTGAGGTTCCGGCCGGACGGATTCCTGCTCGGGCTGGTCGCCGCCGCGGCGCTGGCGTGGCTCTGGCCCGCGCCCGGGGCGACCGGCGGCGCGCTCCGGCCGGAGTTGCTCGCGAAGGTCGGCGTGGCGCTGCTCTTTTTCCTGCACGGGCTTGCCCTTTCCTTTGGCGCGCTGCGGGCGGGCATCCTGCACTGGCGACTCCACTTGCTGGCCCAGGGCTGCGTCTTCGTCCTGTTCCCGCTGCTGGGGCTGGGCCTGCACCATGCGCTGGCCGGGCACGTGGCCGAGCCGTTGCGCCTTGGTCTCTTTTTCCTTTGCGCGGCCCCTTCGACCGTCTCCTCGTCGGTCGCGATGACCGCCGCGGCGCGGGGCAACGTCGCCGGATCCGTCTTCAATGCGACGGCCTCAAGCCTGCTGGGCATCGTGCTGACGCCCCTTTGGGTCGCGGCGGTGTTGGGCGCGGCGGGGGAAACCCGGCCGCTGGGGCCCGTCATCTGGGATCTGGTGCGTTGGTTGCTGCTGCCGCTGGCGGCCGGCCAGGCGCTGCGGCCGTGGGGGGGGGCGTGGATCGCGGCGCGCAAGGCACGGATCGGCCTCGTCGACCGCGGCGTGATCCTGTTTCTGGTCTACACCTCCTTCTGCGATTCGTTCCAGGAGGGCGTGTGGAGCCGGCAGGGGCCCGGCGTGCTGGCCTTGGTGCTGGCGCTGAGCCTGGGGGTGCTGGCGGCGATGCTGGGCGCCGCGTCCGCCGTGGCGCGGCTCGCGGGGCTCGCGCGCGAGGACCGGATCGCGCTGGTGTTCTGCGGCTCCAAGAAGTCCCTCGCCGCGGGGGTGCCGATGGCGAAGCTGATCTTCGGCGCGCACCCGGCGCTCGGGATGATCCTGTTGCCGCTGATGGTCTATCATACCGTGCAACTGGTCGCCGGCGGGATGCTGGCGCGGCGGTGGGGTGAGGCGCGGTGAGCCCCCCGGCTTGCACCGGCGGCGCCCGCCTTCCACGTTGACCGCTTTCGTCCTGATGAACCCGTCCTCCTCCGACCACCTGCTCGAGACCCTGCGCTGGCGCTATGCCACCAAGCAATTTGACCCGGCGCGCTCCATCCCGGAGCCGATCTGGGCCGCGCTCGAGGAGAGCCTGGTGCTCACGCCGTCCTCCCTCGGGCTCCAGCCGTGGCGGTTCATCGTGGTCACCCAGCCGGAGCTGCGGGAGCCGCTGCAGGCGGCCTCCTACGGCCAAAGCCAGCCGCGTGACTGCTCGCATTTCGTGGTGTTCACGGTCCGGCGCGGGCTGGATGCGGCGCACATCGACCGGCACGTCGCGCGGACCGCGGCGGTGCGCGGGGTGGCGGCGGAGTCGCTCGCCAAGTTCCGCGGCATGATGGAGGGCAGCGTCGAGCGGGCGCGGCGTGAGGGCACGCTCGACACCTGGCAGGATCACCAGGCCTACATCGCGTTGGGCCAGTTCATGCTGGCGGCGGCGCTGCTCGGCGTGGACACGTGCCCGATGGAGGGCATCGAGCCGCGCAAGTACGACGAGATCCTCGGCCTGGCCGGCACGGGTTACGGCACGGTCGTCGCGTGCGCCGCCGGTTACCGTTCCGCGGGGGACAAGTATGCGGCGGCGCCCAAGGTGCGCTTCCCGCGCGCGGAGGTCGTGGACCTCCGCGCCTGACGGGCTCAGCGCGCGTTGTCGTTGATCGGGCGGTCGACGACGAACGGGGCCGGGAAGTCCGCCGCGCGGTCGCCGCCGCGCCCGCGGAGGCGCTTGTTCTGCGAGGCGCCCAGCGGCGGGTTGAGGGGGATCTCCATGCCCCCGAGCTCGCCCATCATCCGGTAGAGCTGGCGCTCCATCGCGGTCGCTGTCTCCCGGTGCGCCGGATCGTGGAGCAGGTTGCGCTGCTCGTCGGGGTCCGTCTGGAGGTCGTAGAGCTCGTCGGTGTCCCACAGCCCGTAATAAGTGATGTACTTGAAGCGCTCGCCCCGCAGGGCGAAGACGGTGGGCGATTGGGGGAAGTTCTTCTCCCAGTAGTAGACGTAGAGGAAGTGCTCCCGCCAGGGAATGGTGCGGCCCTGCGCGAGGGGCAGGAAGCTGCGGCCGTCCATGTGGGCCGGCGTCGCGAGTCCCATCGCCTCGAGGATGGTGGGGGCGACGTCGAGGTTGGCCACCACCTGGTCGATGACCTTGCCGCCCGGGAACAGGGAGGGGCACTGCATCAGCATCGGGATGCGGATCGAGGCCTCGTAGGCGACGCGCTTGTCGATCAGCCCGTGCTCCCCGAACATGAAGCCGTTGTCCCCCATGTAGAGGATCAGCGTGTCATCGTGGACGCCCTTGGCCTTCAGCTCGGCGAGGATGCGGCCGACGCTCTCGTCGACCGCGAGGAGCGTCTCGCAGTAGCGCTTGTAGTAGCGCTCGATGTCGAGGTCGCTGTGGTAGGGGAAGTCGACGCCGTGCCACGAATTGCGCTGGTCGCGGAGCCAGCGCGGCTTGCCGGCCTGGGTGGCCGGGTCGGTGGCCGCCGCGGGGCGGCGCCAGGTCTTGTGGCTGAGCTTGCCCTCGTGGCGCTCGGCCGGGGTGAAGTTGGCGTGGACCGCCTTGTGGGAGAGGTAGAGGAAGAAGGGCTTCCCGCCCGCGGGCTGCTCGCGGATGAAGTCCAGCGCGTAGTCGGTCAGCTCGTCGGTGATATACCCGCGCTGCGGCACGCGGCGGCCGTCCACGTTGAGGGTGTAGGTCGGGCTGGGGGGCAGGTATTCGCCCTGCCCGCGGAAGCTCACCCAGCGGTCGAAGCCCGGCTGCGGCTGGTCGCCCTCGCCGCCCATGTGCCACTTCCCGAAGAAGCCCGTCCGGTACCCGGCCCGCTGGAGGTATTGGGGGAAATAGACCGTGCCCGGCGGGATCGGCCGGTTGTTGTCGATCACGCGGTGGCGGAAGGTGTACAGTCCGGTGAGAATCGATGCCCGGCTCGGCGAGCACAGGGAGGTCGTGACCAGCGCGTTGCGGACGTGCACGCCGTTGCGCGCGAGCGAGTCGAGGTGCGGGGTTTCCGCCAGTGGATGGCCAAGGAAACCGAGCGCGTCGTAGCGGTGATCATCGACCAGGATAAGGATGACGTTGCGCGGTCGCGTGCCCGGCAGCGGCTCGGGACGAATCTCGACCGGGGTGGCGGCGGTCGCGGCGAGCGCGAGCCAAGGCAGGAGCAGGAGTTTCAGTCGGTTCATCAGCAAAGGGTCACCAGCGGGGTTCGGCCTGGGTGCGGTTCCACGCCTCCCAGCGCGCGACCAGTTCCTGGACGCGCGCGGGCTCGCGAGCGGCGAGGTCCTCGGATTCGCCGGGATCGCGACCGAGGTGGTAAAGGTGCCAGGTGGCGGGGCGCCCGCGCACGGGATCGCGCAACAGTTTCCAGTCTCCGGAACGCAGCGCGGCGCGGGGGCCCATCCGCCAGTGAAGGGTCCGTTCGCGGGCCGGTTGCCGCAGCGCGGCTGCGAGGTCCTCGCCGTCCAGCCCGAGTTCCGCGGGTGAACGGCCGACGGCGGTCAGGATGGTCGCCGCCAGATCGAGGGAGGACACCGGGCGGGTTTCGGCGCGGCCGCCGGGCAAGCCCTCCGGCCAGCGGACGATGAACGGCACGCGGATTCCGCCCTCGAGCAGGCTGCCCTTCTCGCCGCGCAGGGGGGTGTTGCGGGAGGTGAGCTCGCGCGTCGCGCCGCCGTTGTCCGAGAGGAAGGCGACGAGCGTGTTGGCGTCGAGGCCGTGGTAATGGAGCCGGGTGAGGATGGCGCCCACGCCTTCGTCCAGTTGCGCGAGGAGCGCGGCGAAGATCCGGCGGTGCACGTCCGGCAGGTGGGCGAAGCGCTCGAGGTGGCGATCGGCGGCCTGCAGCGGCGAGTGCACGGCGTTGTAGGCGACGTAGAGGAAGAAGGGCTGGCTGGCGTGCCGTTCGATGAAATCGCAGGCCTCGCGCGTCAGGGCGTCGGTCAGGTGCTGGGGTTCATCGACCGGCTGGCTCCCGCGCAGCAGCGGGTTATCGGCGTCATAGTCCGGCTCCTGCGAGCCCATATGGGTGGTCCAGATCGTGCGGCCGTCCGGCGACGTCCAGCGGCCCTCCCCGCCGTCGGGCAGGCGCAGGCGCCGCAGCCAGGTGACCCCGCCGTTCCAGGGGCGCTGGGCGTAGCTGTGCCCTTCGTGCAGGAAGCCGTAGAATTCGTCGAAGCCGCGGCGGAGCGGGTGGTACGCGGCGGTGCCTCCGAGGTGCCACTTGCCGATGGCGGCAGTGGCGTACCCGGTGGCCCGGAGGTGTTGCGCGAGGGTGCGTTCGCCGGCCGGCAGCCCGACCTTCGGGTCCGCGTTGACGGCGCCGATGGCGTTGCCCTCGAAGCCGAAGCGCGTCTGCTGGCGCCCGGTGAGCAGCCCCGCGCGCGAGGGGGCGCAGACGGAGGCGGTCACGTAGCCCTGGGTGAAGCGCAGGCCTTCCTCCGCGAGGCGGTCGAGGTGCGGGGTGGGGATCTCGGTGCCCCCGTAGCTGCCGAGTTCGCCGTAGCCGAGGTCGTCGGCCACGATCAGCACCACGTTGGGGCGCGGTGCGGCCGGGCGGGGCTCGGGAGGGGCGCCCGCGCAGGCAGGGGCCGACAGCGCGAGGCAAAGGAGGATGGGTCGAGCCGGCATGGGGGGAGGGGAGCGAATTTTGCGGGCGAGCGCCAATCCGCTCAGGTTTCCTTGCCCCAACGCCAGCGAGGCCGCTCGCCCTTCCACCAGCAGAGCGCAATCAGCGCGGCCGCGCCGGCCGTGACGATAACGACAAACCCAAGCGGGTGGCGGGGCAGGAGCACCGTGGCCCCAATCAAGGTCAGCAGGTAGCCAGCCACCACCACCCAGCCCTGCCAGCGGCGGGGCAGCCCCCAGCCCCAACCGTAGGTCTTCGTGGGGAACCAGGCTTGTTCCGGAGGGAGTGGCATCGAGACGGGGAAAGGAAGCCGCGTGCTGCCGCCGTCGGCAAGTCCCGGTGGCGGGAATTTCGCTTGGCCGGGGCGCCGCCGTCCTGATCTGCTCCAGTGCCCCCCCCGATCCCATGCGCCTACCCCTCGCCCTTGCGTGCGGCCTCCTGGCCTCCCTCCCCGCCGCCACCCCGCGCGTCCTGCCCCCGGGACAGTTGCCCGACGACATCCGCCTGCAGCCGTTGAAGGACCTCGACGGCTATTTCCCGTTCACGCCTCCCGCGACCGCCGCGGAGTGGACGGCGCGCCGTGCCTTGGTCCAGCGGCAGATTCTGGTCTCGCAAGGACTGTGGCCGATGCCCACGCGGGTGCCGCTGCAACCGGTGATCCACGGCCGGATCGAGCGCGAAGGCTACGCCGTCGAGAAGGTCTACTTTGAGAGCGCGCCCGGCTTTTTCGTCACCGGCAACCTGTACCGTCCGCTGCGCCCGGCGGGGCGCGTCCCTGCGGTCCTCTTCGCGCACGGGCACTGGAAGGACGCGCGCCTCGCGGAGGAGACCGAGGCGAAGCTCCGGCTGGAGCTCGCGACCGGCGCGGAGCGCTTCGAGCAGGGCGGCCGCAGCCGGTTCCAGTCGCTGTGCGTGCAACTGGCGCGCATGGGCTGCGTGGTCTGGCAATGGGACATGCTGAGCGACTCCGACGCGCGGCAGTTCTCGGCGCAGGTCATCCACCGCTTCGCCAAGCAGCGGCCAGAGATGAACTCGGTGGAAAACTGGGGCCTCTACAGCACTCCCGCCGAGTCGCGGCTGCAGAGCGTGATGGGCCTGCAGACCTGGAACGCGGTGCGCTCGCTGGATTTCGTGCTCGGCCTGCCGGAGGTGGACCCCGAGCGCGTGGCCATCACGGGCGCCAGCGGCGGCGGCACGCAGACGATGCTGCTGGCGGCGATCGATCCGCGCGTGAAGCTCTCCTTCCCCGCGGTGATGGTCAGCACCGCGATGCAGGGCGGCTGCACCTGCGAGAACGCATCCCTCCTGCGCATCGGCACCGGGAACGTCGAGTTCGCCGCGCTCTTTGCCCCCGGCCCCCAGGGAATGACCACGGCGAACGACTGGACGCGCGAGATGTCGACCAAGGGGTTCCCTGAGCTCCAGCGCCTCTACGCGCTGCTCGGCGCGCCGAAGCACGTGCACCTGCACCGCGGGGAGCACTTCCCCCACAATTACAACGCGGTGGCGCGGTCCGCCTTCTACACGTTCCTCAACCAGCATTTCCGACTCGGCCAGCAGGAGCCGGTGATCGAGCGCGACTACGTGCCGCTGACCCGGGAGCAGCTGACGGTTTGGGGGCCGGGGCATCCCGCGCCGCGCGAGGAGGATCCGGCCTTCGAGCGCGCGCTGCTGCGCTGGTGGGACGAGGACGCGCGCCGCCAGCTGGAGGCGGCGGTGCCGCAGCCGCAGCGCTTCCGGGAACTCGTCGGGGGCGGCTTCGCGGCGGCCCTCGGGCGCGACCGGGAGACGGCGGGCGCGACCCGCTGGATCGCCGCGACGAGCGTCGACCGCGGGGCGTTCCGGGAACTTTCCGGCCGCGTGCGCAACGAGACGTACCGCGAGGAGCTGCCGGCGGTGCTGCTGGAACCGGTGCGGCCCTCCGGCCGCGTGGTGCTCTGGGCGGACCCCGCGGGGAAGGCTGGCCTGCGTGACATGCAGGGTGTCCTGCGGCCGGAAGTTTCGCGCCTGCTCGGCGCCGGTCACGCGGTGCTCGCGGCCGATCTCCTCCTCCAGGGGGAGTTCGTCGCCGCGGGGGAGCCGCCGGGGCAGACGCGCGTGGTGCGCAATCCACGGGAATTCGCCGGGTACACGCACGGGTACAACGCGTCGCTCTTCGCCCAGCGCACGCACGATCTGCTGACCCTCGCCCGCTTCGCGCGGGAACGTCCGGGCGTGCGCCAGGTTGACCTGCTGGGTCTCGGCGAACTGGGGCCCGTGGCCGCCGCGACCCGTGCGCTGGCGGGGGGGGAGATCGCCCGGGCCGCCGTGTTCACCGGCGGTTTCCGCTTCGCCTCGCTGCTCAGTTACCGGGATCCGCGGTTCCTGCCGGGCGGAGCGAAGTACCTCGATGTGCCGGGACTGCTGGCGCTTAGCGCCCCGCATCCCCTCTGGGTCGGCGGGGAGCCGGAAGGCGAGCCCATTGCCGCGGGCGCGTATGCCGCGGCGGGCGGGGCGGCCCAGCTTGAGCGCCACCGCGGTCCCGCGGAGGGCGGCTTGGCGGCTGCGGTGGCGTGGCTGCTCCGCTGAGCGGGCGTCGGCTCAGGCCGGGCCCAGCATCCCGTGGCGGAACGCCGCCGCGAGGGCGGACCACGCCCGCGCCCGGTGGCTGAGGGCGTTCTTCGCCGCGTCGCCGAGCCGGGCGAGGGTGGCGGTCTGCCCTTCCGGGATGAAGAGCGGGTCGTAGCCGAAGCCCCCGCCGCCGTCCGGAGCCGTGGCGAGGCGCCCGGCGCAGCGGCCCTCGAAGAGGCTCTCGCGACCGGAGGGATCCAGCAGGCACAGCACGCAGACGAAATGGGCGCCCCGGCGCGCCGGCGGAACGTCCGTCATCGCCGTGACGAGCTTCGCGAGGTTCGCGGCCGCGTCGCCCGCGGGGCCGGCGTAGTAGGCGGACTCGACGCCGGGCGCGCCCTCCAGGGCGTCCACGCACAGGCCGCTGTCGTCGGCCAGCGACCAATGGCCGGCCGGGAGGCGGTCGAGCAGCGCCCGGGCCTTCCGGCGGGCGTTGCCGGAGAAGGTGCCGGTGTCCTCCACCACGGGTGGCATCCCGCCGAAGGCGGTCGCGGAAAGGACTTCCAGGGGAAGCAGGGAGTCGGCCGCGAGGGCGCGCATTTCAGCCGCCTTGTGCGGATTGCCGGAGGCGAGGACGAGGCGCAGCGGGGTGTTCACCGGCGGGACTTGGCTGGCTGCTTGGCCGGCTTGGCGGCGCGCGGGGCGGGAGTGGCCTCGGGCGGCTCGTGGCCCGCCTGCCGCGCGCGGGCGTTCATCTCCCGCTCGAGGAACGGCAGCACGGGTTCCCCCGTCGCGGCGAGGCGGGCGTAGAGCTCGTCGAGCAGTTCGGCCAACGGGCGGGGTTTCGCGGCGGGAACGGGCTCGGCGGCAGGGGGGGGCGGCGGCTCCGGGGCGGGCGCGGAGGCCGCCGGAGGCAGGGGGAAGGGCGCGCTGGAGTGCCCTCCGCCCAGCTCCGCCGGCAGGTCCTTCACCAGGATCGCGTCGCCCTGGGCGACGACCGCGCTGCGGTAGATCGTGTTCTCCAGTTCCCGCACGTTGCCGGGCCAGCCGTGCCGGAGCAGCAGCGCGAGGGCCTCGGGGGAGACCTTCGTCACCCGGGTCTTGCGCTGGCGCGCGAGGTTCTGGAGGCAGAAATCGACGATCTGGGGGATGTCCTCCCCGCGTTCGCGCAGGGCGGGCATCCGGATGCGGACCACGTTGAGCCGGTAGTACAGGTCCTCGCGGAACGTCTTGTCGCGCACCATCGCCTCGAGGTCCTTGTTCGTCGCGGCGAGGATCCGGACGTCGACGCGGATCATCTCCGAGCCGCCGACGCGCTGGATCTCCCCCTGCTGGAGCACGCGGAGGATCTTCGTCTGGGTGGTGAGCGCCATGTCGCCGATTTCGTCGAGGAAGATGGTGCCGCCGTCGCAGAGCTCGAACTTCCCGAGGCGCTGGCCGGTGGCGCCGGTGAAGGAGCCCTTCTCGTGGCCGAAGAGCTCGCTCTCGATCAGGTTGTCGGGGATGGCGGCGCAGTTGACGGCGATGAACGGCCGCGCGGCGCGGTGGCTGTGCTTCCAGATCGAGCGGGCGACCAGCTCCTTGCCGGTGCCGCTCTCGCCCGTGATCATCACGGTGACGTCGCTGGCGGTGACCTGGCCGATGACCTTGAAGACCTCCTGCATCACCGGGGAGCTGCCGACGATGCCCTCGCGGTAGTCGTCCGCGTTGATGGTGGGCCGGTAATCCCCGACCGCCCGCAGGTCCGCGTGGGCCTTGAGCGCGTTCTGGGCGAGGCCGAGGACCTTCGCGGGGTCGAAGGGCTTCATCACGTAGTCGAATGCCCCGAACTTCATCGCCTCGATCGCGGTCTGGGCCGTGCCGAACGCGGTCATCAAGATGACCAGCTGCCGCGGGCTTGCCGCCCGGATGTGCTGCAGCGCCTCGATCCCGCTCATCCCGCCCATCCGGACGTCGAGGAAGATCAGGTCGGGTGGCGGTCCCTTGCGCACGAGCGCGACGCCTTCCTCGCCGCTGGCGGCCTCGGTGACCTGGTAGCCCCGGGAGGAAAGCACGCGCGCGAGCGAATAGCGGATCTCCGCGTCATCGTCGATGACGAGCAGGGTGGGCGGGCGGGGCGGTGCTTCGGACATAGGCGGGAGGCCGGTCGGCGGGCGCGGCGGGCCGGGGCCCCACTGTGCGCTCGCCATCCAGGCGCTGCGGGGATTCTTTCGTCGGCGATGCTTGGCTGGTCAACGAACCTTTTCCGCGTCGCAGGGATCCAGCTTTCGCTGCACTTCTCGTTTTACCTGCTGCTCGGGTTCAATGCCTGGCAGGGATGGCGGGAGGCGGGGTGGGCCGGCCTGTGGTGGCACAGCGGAGTGCTGGTGGCCTTTTTTGTCTGCGTGGTCCTGCACGAGCTCGGTCACTGCTTGGCCGCCCGCCGGTACGGGATCGGGGTCTCGCGGATCCTGCTGCTGCCCATCGGCGGCGTGGCCGAGTTCGACGGCATCCCCCGGGAACCGCGGCGCGAGGTGGTGATCAGCCTCGCGGGACCGGCCGTCAACTTCCTGCTGGCCGCGGCACTGTGGCTGCTGCTCCGGGTCCTGCCGCCGCCGGTGGCCGGAGCGGAGGGAGTGCCGGACGCGCTGCCGGGATGGGCCGGATCCGTGGACTTCCTGCTCTCCTGGAACCTGCTGATGGGGACCTTCAATCTCGTTCCCGCCTTCCCGATGGACGGGGGACGGGTGTTGCGGGCGCTGCTGGCGGGGCGGATGGACTACGTGCGCGCCACGTTCTGGGCGGCCACGGTCGGCAAGGTCGTGGCGGTTGCCGGCGCCTTTGCCGCCTATTTCCATCAGCCGCTCGCCATCCTGCTGTTCCTTTTTGTCTTCATCGTCGGTGAAATGGAGTACCGGGGCGCGCGGATCCGTGCGGCGGAAGAGGAACACTTTCGGCTGACGGTGGATCGCCTGCGCGCGCAGAGCATCGCGCAGGGCACCCGGCCGCCCATTTGAACCCGGCCGCGGCGGCGCGCCTCAGGGCGCGGACAGGTCGAAGGAGGCGATTTCCTCGTCGTTGCGTACGAGAACGGAGCGGTTGGCGAAGGCGGGATGGGACCAGTGCACTTCCCGCACGCCGGCCCGGTTGGTCGGCTTCACCAGCTGGGCCCGGCCCAGCTCCTCGCAACCGGCCGGGGAGAGCCGGAGCAGCAGCAGTTGCCCCAATTCATTGTAGAGGAAGAAGCGGTCCTCGTGGCGCACCAAAAAGGCGGTGACCCAGCGGGCGGGTTTGCCGTTCGCGGTCGTTGGCGCGAGCGACTCCCAGACGCGCTCGCCCGTGTCGAGCCGGAGGCACCGCAGCTGGCCGAAGGCGCAGACGCCGTAGACGTGGCCATCGACGATGAACGGGGTGCCCATCAGGCTGTGGAGGCCCTCCGTGCGCGTTTCACTCGGACCGCGGAGGCTCCACACCTCGGTGGCGGCGGGGCGATCGGCGGCCAGTTGCAGGAGCTTCGAACCGTCAAAAAAGGACGAGACCAGCAGCCGGTCCCCGGCGAGGCGGGGGGAGCCGATCGCGTGAGCCAGCTTCGTCTTGAAGGGCAGGCTCCACAGCACTTCGCCCGTGGTCGGGCGAAGCCCGGAGATGGCTTCCGCGTCCCAGGCCAGCATCTGGCGGGTGCCGCCGGCCTCCACCACCACCGGGGTGGAGTACCCCGGCTCCCGGGGCGGCAGGGCCCGCCAGCGGACCTCGCCGGTGCGCTTGTCCAGCGCGTGCACGGTGTGGGCGTCCCCGCCGGTCAGGCACAACAGCAGTTCGCCTTCCACCACCGGCGCGGAGGCGAAGCCCCAGAGCGGCGTGCGGGCGGCGAAGTCGCGCGGGTAGTGGCGGGACCAAAGGACCCGGCCGGTTGCCACCTCGAGGCAATGCAGGTGGCCCTCTGCGCCCAGGGTGTAGACCCGGTCGCCGTCCACCTCGGGTGCCGCCCGCGGGCCGGAAGGGTAGCTGAGATCGTACGGGCAGTCATACTCGTGGGTCCAGAGGACCCGGCCGGTGCGCTCGTCGAGGCAGACGACGCGTTCGAGGCCGGGTTCGGCCATCCGCTTCAAGGCGCCGCCGGTATTGCCGCGGGTCTGCGAGCGTGGCCGGTCGAGCAGGAAGACGCGTCCGGCGGCGACGACGGGGCTGCTGTAACCGGCGGCGATCGGCGTCCGCCAGCGCACGGTGGGTCCGCCGGCCGGGAAGGCGGCCAGCACCCCGGTTTCCCGCCAGACGCTGTCCCGCTGCGGACCGTGCCAATGCGGCCAGTCCGCCGCCCGGACCGAGGCGGGCCGCAAGACGGC
Organism: Opitutaceae bacterium; assembly: GCA_049428505.1. Classification (GTDB taxonomy): domain Bacteria; phylum Verrucomicrobiota; class Verrucomicrobiia; order Opitutales; family Opitutaceae; genus ER46. The sequence continues at coordinate 38,177 of JBMTAG010000019.1, forward strand.
GAGCGCCAGGAATAAAAACGCTCCCACCGGCCAAGGAGGGAGCGTCGGGATCATATCCGGGGAAAGAGCCGGCGGGCGGCCCACCGCCTCAGCGGCCGAGGCTGGCGCGCAGGCTCGCGAGTTGGCCGGCGCTGCCGAGGAGCTGGTTCCGGCTGCCGATGAACTTCGCGTACTCGTCGATGAAGACCTTGCCCGGCGGGCGGAAATCGAACTCCGCCGGCTTGTCGCGGAAGAACTCGCGGTGCACCCGGGTCCAGACCAGGCGGCCATCGGTGTCGATGTTGACCTTGGTCACGCCGAGGCGCGCCGCGGGGAGGTACTCGTTGGGGTCCACGCCCATCGAGTCCTTGATCTGGCCGCCCGCGCGGTTGATGCGGTCGACCTCGTCCTTCGGCACGCTGGAGCTGCCGTGCATCACCAAGGGGAAGCCGGGGAGGCGATCCTTGATCTTCTGGAGCACATCGAAGTGCAGCGATTGCTTGCCCTTGAACTTGAAGGCGCCGTGCGAGGTGCCGATCGCGCAGGCGAGCGAGTCACAGCCCGTCTGGGCGACGAACTCCTTGGCCTCCTCGGGGTCGGTGAGGCAGGCGTGGCCTTCCTCGACCTTGATGTCCTCCTCGACGCCGCCGAGCATCCCCAGCTCCGCCTCGACGGAGATGCCCTTGGCGTGGGCCTTCTCCACCACGCGGCGGGTGATGGCGACATTCTGGGCGAAGGGATCGTGGGAGGCGTCGATCATCACCGAGCTGAAGAAACCCGAATTGATGCAATCGTAGCAGGTCTCCTCGTCACCGTGGTCCAGGTGGACGGCGAAGATCGCCTCCGGAAAAATCTCGCCGGCGGCGCGGATGATCGCCTCCAGCATCCGCTTGTCGGTGTATTTCCGCGCGCCCTTCGAGATTTGGATGATGAAGGGGGCCTGCGACTCGATGCAGCCGCGGAAGAGGCCCATCGCCTGCTCGGCGTTGTTGATGTTGTAGGCGCCCACGGCGTACTTGCCGTAGGCGTGCTGGAACAGCTGCGCGGTGGTGACGATCATAGACGTGAAAGTTACAGGGGAGCGTCCGGAGGTGCGCCGCCCGGGGCAAGGGTAATTTCCCGCGCGGCCGGGCTCAGCGCGGTGGGAATTCAAACTCCGCCTTCGCCCCGGTCGGCGAGAGCACCAGGTACGCGGAGAAGGCCTGCCCGCGTTTGGACATGAAGCCGGGGATCAGGCCGGTCTTGCCCTCCGCGCACAGGCGCAGCACCTCGTCCTCGGGGATGTCGCGGCCGCAGAGCTGGCGCTTGAGCGTGAACACCACGCGGTTGTCCTGTTCGGGGCGGCGGACGTAGTAGGCCTCGGGCGTGGCGAGGAGCTCCCCGCCCTTGTGCCGGGCGCTGGGCCCGAGCACCTGCGCCGCCGAGAGGTCCGGCGGGGCCTTCGCCTTGCGCACGATGGGGTTGCCGTCCTTGTCGACCTTCGGCTTGCGGGGCGGGAACTCCCACGCGATGCGGCCGGCCTCGCGCTTCAGAAAGGCGTCGAACGGACGGCCCTTCTTCGAGATGAAGCCTTGGATGAGGTCGGTCTTGCCGGTGGTGACCAGCTGGATCGCGGCCTCGCGCGGGATCGCCTTCTGGCACATCAGGCGGCCGACGCGGAACGCCTGGGTCCAGCCCTCGCCCTCGCGGGCGCGGAGGACGTAGCTGTTGCCCGACTCACACAGCTCGGCACCGCTTGCGGGGTCGGTCCAGAACGGTTCCAGCGTCCCCAGGTCCTGCTTGTCGCCGAAGTCGTAGGAGGCCTGCCACTTTCCCTTCTCCTCGTCGCGCGCAAGCCGCAGCGTCGCGGCGAAGCGGGCGCGGGTCTTGGCGGAAATGAAGCCGTCCAAGGGGCCGACGACGCGCTTTTCCACCAGCTCCTTGACCTCGGGCTCCTCCATCCGGCGGCCACCGATGACCTTGTAGATCATCAGCTCGCCGTCCTGCGACTTGTACCCGCGCAGGGTTTCGCGGAGGGGCTTGCCGTCGGTGGGCGAGAGGATGTCGGTGACGCGGGCCACCGAGTCGTCCTCCTCGAAGCCCTTCACCCGCTCGACGATGCCGCGGGTGGTGGCGACGATCTCGGTCATGAACTTTTCCCGGGGAAACCGGTTCTGTTCCATTTGCCGGAGCTTGAACTCCCACTCGCCCGTGAGGTCCGGCTTGGTCAATTCCTCCGCCTTCACGGCGGCGAGGAACTGGATCAGCTGCTCGGCCTTGGCGGTCGGGATCAGCTCCCGCTGGGGGCGATCGATGTACTTCTGGTTGATCAGCCCGTCGATCGTGTCCGCGCGGGTGGCCGGCGTGCCCAGGCCGCGCTCCTTCATCGCCTCCGCCAACTCCTCGTCATCCACCAGCTTGCCCGCGCCCTCCATCGCGGAGAGCAGGGTCGCCTCGGTGTAACGGGGAGGGGGCTTGGTCGCCTCGGCGTGCAGGGTCGCCTCGGGCGTGACCGCGGCCGGCGGGGTTCCGTCGGCCGGGTCCAGCGGGGGCAGCGAGCGCCCGTCGGGGGAGTCCTCGTCGACCGTCGCGCGGCCGTACACCGCCAGCCAGCCGGCGGAGGTCAGCACCTTCCCCTCGGTCTTGAAGTCGTGACCCGGGGCGACGGTGCTGATGCGGGTGGTGACGTCGAATTCGGCGGCCGGGAAGAAGGCGGCGACGAAGCGGCGCGCGATCATGTCGAAGATCTTCGCCTCGAGGTCCTCGAGGCCGCGGGCCTCGTTCACGGTGGGGATGATCGCGAAGTGGTCGGAGATCTGCGCGTTGTTGAAGAGGCGCTTGTTCGGCCGGACCCAGCCCGCCTCGAGCACCTGGGCGGCGAACGGCGCAAGCGGTCCGCCGAGGGCGCGGAGCGTGTCGCGGACCGTCGGCTGATAATCCTCCGGGAGGGCCCGCGAGTCGGTGCGGGGATAGGTGATGACCTTGTGCCGCTCGTAGAGGGCCTGCGCGATCTGGAGCGTGCGGCGGGCGGGGAGCCCGAAGCGATTGTTGGCCTCGCGTTGCAGCGTGGTCAGGTCGTAGAGGCGCGGGGCGGCCTGGGTGCTGCCCTTGCGCTCCTCCGTGACCTGCGCCGGCGGACGGCCCTGGCAGGCCGCGTGCACGGCCTCGGCGGCCGCGCGGTCCCAGATCCGGTCGATCCGGTCGTGCTCGTCGCCCTCGGCGCGGCGGAAGCCCGGGCGCTGGTAGACGCCCTCATAGGTGCCCTGACGCACGGCGAAGGTGGCGGTGACGCGCCAGTAGTCCCGGGGGCGGAAGTGGCGGATCTCCAGCTCGCGGGCGTAGACCATCGCGAGGGTGGGGGTCTGGACGCGGCCGACGGAGGCGACGTTACCGGCGCGGGAGCCGAACATCCGCTTCGTGAGCGCGCGCGTCCCATTGATGCCGATGAGCCAGTCGCTCTCGCTGCGGCAGCGGGCGGCCTGCTCGAGGCCGGCCATCCGCGCGCCGTCGCGGAGGTTGCGGAACGCCTCGCGGATGCCCTCGGTGGTCATCGTCTGCATCCACGCGCGCTTCACCGGAAGGCGGCACTTCGCGAGCTGGTAAAGGTAGGCGAAGATCAGCTCGCCCTCGCGCCCGGCGTCGCAGGCGTTGATCACCTGGTCGACGTCCTTGCGGCCGAGCAGCTTCTTCACCGCGGTGAACCGCTCCTTCGCGTCCTCGATCGGCTTCAGCCCGAACTTCTCCGGGATGATCGGCAGGGTCTCGAGCCGCCAGAAACCGTACTTCTTCTTGTCGATGTCCTCCGGCATCTCCAGCTCGACCACGTGGCCGACGGCATAGGAGATGACGTACTCGTCGTTCTCGTAGTGGTCCCCCTTCTTGGGGATCTTGCCGAGCGCGCGCGCGAGGTCCGCCGCGACGGACGGCTTCTCGGCGATGACGAGTGACTTCATGGGCTGCGACCCGCTACCGGCGCGCCCGCGAAGTGCAAGACCTAGTTTTCTGACGGGCGCTTTCCGTTCCCGGTTCGCGGCTCAGGCCGCCGCGAGGCGGGGCGTCTCGGCGAGCGCGGCGTCGAATGCGGCGAGGAGGGCGGCGATCGTCGCGTCGGTTTCGTCGCCCATGTTCGAGATGCGGAAGGTCTTGCCCTTCAGCTTGCCGTAGCCGCCGTCGATCACGAGGCCGTGCTTCGCCTTGAGGATCTTGTTCAGGGCGCCGAGGTCGTAGCCGAGGTTGTTCGCGAAGCAGTTCAGCGTCACCGAACCGAAGCCCGGCGGCGGGAACATCGTGAATCCCTTGGCGAGCACGTGCTCGCGCACGGCGCGGTTGAGGCGCGCGTGGCGGGCGTGGCGGTTGGCGATGCCCTCCGTCCGAATGTCCTCGAGCTTGGATTGCAGGGCGTAGATCAGGGAGATCGCGGGCGTGCTCGGGGTCATCCCCTGCTCGTGGTTCTTCTGGAACTCGACCAGGTCGAAGTAGTACCCGCGGCCCTCGGTGCCCGCGGCGCGCTCGAGGGCGCGGGCGGAGGCGGAGACGAGCGCGAGGCCCGGCGGCAGCGCGAGCGCCTTCTGCGAGCCGGTGATGAGGATGTCGATGCCCAGCTCGTCCTTCGGCAGCGGCATCGCGCTGAAGGAACTGACCGTGTCGACGATCGAGATCACGTCGGGGAACTCGCGGATCACGCGCATCAGGGCCGGCAGGTCGCTCATGCAGCCGCACGAGGTCTCGTTGTGGATGAGCGTGATCGTGTCGTAGCCGCCGGTGGCGAGCTCGCGCCGCACGGCGTCGGGGTCGACGGGCTGGCCCCAGTCGAAGCGGAGGGCGGTGGCGGCCTTCCCGGCGCGCAGGGAGACGTCGTACCACTTGTCCGAGAACGCCCCGTTCATGCAGTTCAGCACCTTCCGGCGGGTCACGTTGCGGAGGGCGCCCTCCATCACGCCCCAGGCGCTGCTGGTGGCCAGGTAGACCGGGTCGCGGGTGCCGGCGAGGGCCTGGAGCTCGGGCTGGATCGACTGGTAGAGGGCGACGAAGTCGGTGCTGCGGTGGCCGATCATCGGCCGGGCCATCGCGCGGAGGGTCTTCTCGGAGACGGCGATCGGGCCGGGAATGAAAAGTTTGTAGCTCATAGGGCGGAAGTCGCCGGCGGGATGCCGGGGCGAGCGAAAACTGTTTACCCCGCCGGACGCGTCAACCTTAGGTTTCGCCCCCGCGCCGATGTCCTCCTCCTGGTTCAAGAAGCAGCTCAACGCCCTCGAGCTTTTCACCGTGGACGTGATCTACGGCCGGCGCGCGGGCGCGGGCACGGCAATCTACGGGGGCTTCCTGCAGGCGCTGTCCTGGCTCTTCAGCGCGGCGGCGCAGACGCGCGCGTGGCTCTACCGGCAGCGCATCCTCCATGACCAGCCGCTGGGCTGCCTCGTGGTCGTGGTCGGCAATCTGACCGTGGGCGGCACGGGCAAGACGCCGGTGGTGGAGAAGTTCGCGCGCGCGCTCCGCGACCGCGGTCGCCGGGTCGCGATCCTCAGCCGTGGTTACAAGAGCCGCGGGGCCCCGCTGTGGCGCCGCGCGTGGTGGCGGCTCACCCACGCCGAACCGCCCCCGCCCCGCATCGTGAGCGACGGCGAGCAGCTCCTCCTCGGCAGCGACGAGGCGGGCGATGAGCCCTGGATGCTCGCCCGGAACCTGCCGGGGGTCGTCGTGCTCGTGGACAAGAACCGCGTCCAGGCCGGGCGCTACGCGGTGCGGCGCTTCGGCTGCGATACCCTGGTCCTCGACGATGGGTTCCAGTACCTGCCGCTGAAGGGGAGCCTGAACCTGCTGCTGGTCGACAAGACCAATCCCTTCGGCAACGGGCACCTCCTGCCCCGCGGCATCCTGCGCGAGCCGGTGAAGCACCTCCGGCGCGCCCACTACGTCTTCCTCACCAAGTCCGACGGGCGGAGGGACCCGGAGCTGGAACGGGTGATCCACACCCACAACCCCTCGGTGGACCTCATCGAATGCGCCCATCGTCCGCGGCATCTCCGCCGGTTCGGCCGCCCCGAGGAGGCGCCGGGCGGGCGGGAGCCGCTCGCTTTCCTGCAGGGCCGGCGCGTGTTCGCCTTCAGCGGCATCGCCACGCCGGAGAGCTTCGAGAAGTTCCTCCGCGACCTCGGGGCGGTGCTGGCCGGCCGCGAGCGCTTCCTCGACCACTACCGCTTCGGCGAGGAGGACCTGGGCCAACTGTTCGCGCAGGCCGCCCGGGACGGCGCGGAGTGCCTGGTCACGACGGAGAAGGACGCCGTCCGCATCCGGGATGACCTGGCGTGCCCGCTGCCGCTCTATTACCTGCGGCTCGAGATCGAGATCCTGCGCGGCGCGGCCGATTTTGACGAGGCCGTCGGCCGGATCTGCTTCCCCGCCTCCGGGCCGCGGACGGGGGGCGGATGACCGCGCCGCGGGCCGGCCGGTTTGCCCTTGCGGCGCCGGCGCGCCCGGTCGTTAGTCTGCCCCGATCATGCTGCTCGATCCCCGCTTCGAGAAACTGGCCGCCGGCCTCGCCGGCTTCTCCACCGAGCTCGCCCGCGGCGAGCGGGTGCTGATCGACGCCTTCGACATTCCCGACGCCATGGTGGTCGCCCTGGTCCGGGCGGCCCGGGCGCGCGGGGCGCACCCCTACGTCCAGCTGCACCGCGCGCGCATCACCCGCGAGCTCGCGCTGGGCGCCGAGGATGCCCAGTTCGCCGCGCACGCCGAGGTCGAGCTCGCCCGGATGCAGCGGATGGACGCGTACATCGCGATCCGCGGCTCCGAGAACATCTTCGAATCGTCCGACGTCCCCTCCGCCAAGGTGCAGCTCGTCTCGCGCCTGATGAAGCCCGTGCTGGACCACCGGGTGGGCCGGACCAAGTGGGTGGTGCTCCGCTGGCCCACCCCCTCGATGGCCCAGCAGGCGGGGATGAGCACGGAAGCCTTCGAGGACTTCTACTTCCGGGTCTGCACCCTGGATTACGCGCGGATGGAGCCTGGGATGAAGGCCCTCGAGGACCTGATGCGCCGCACGGACCGCGTGCACCTCAAGGGCCCCGGCACCGATCTGCGGTTTTCCATCAAGGGCATCGGCGCGCGGCCCTGCGGGGGGAAGCGCAACATCCCCGACGGCGAGGTGTTCTCCTGCCCGGTGAAGGACAGCGTCGAGGGCCACATCCAGTACAACGCGCCGACGGTCTACCTTGGGCAGTCCTTCGATCAGGTGCGGCTTGCCTTCCGCAAGGGACGGATCACCGAGGCGACCGCGAACCACACGCGGCGGCTCAACGAGATCCTCGATAGCGACGCGGGCGCCCGCTACATCGGTGAGTTCGCCATCGGCTTCAACCCGCACATCCTCGAACCGATGCGGGACATCCTCTTCGACGAGAAGATCGCCGGCTCGTTCCACTTCACCCCGGGCCAGGCCTATGAGGGCGTCGGCAACGGCAACAAGTCGCAGGTCCACTGGGACCTCGTGTGCATCCAGCGGCCGGAGTACGGTGGCGGGGAGATCTGGTTCGACGGCAAACTCATCCGCAAGGACGGGCTCTTCGTGCCCAAGGCGTTGCAGAAGCTGAACCCCGCGTACCTGCTCGGGGGCCGATGAGGGACTTCATCCAGGCGCTGCCCAAGACGGAGACGCATCTCCACGTCGAGGGGGCCCTGCCGTACGAGCTGCTCGTTGCCCTCGATCCCGTCCGCTGGCCGGCGGACCCGCCGTTCCGGGCCCGCGCCTACCGGTACGCCTCGTTCCCGGACTTCGAGCGGATCCTGCTCGAGCACGCCCTGCCGTGGTTCACCTCCGCGGAGCGGTACCATGAGGCCGCGCGGCGGATGTTCGCGCAGCACGTCGCGCAGAACGTCCGCTACGTGGAGACCAGCTTCCACCTGCCCGTGAGCCGGCACATCGGCGTGCCCGGACCGGAGATCATCGCCGCCATCCGCAGCGCGGCCCCGCCGGGGCTCGAGGTGCGGGTGTTCGCCGGGATGCTCCGGTCGGACTTCGCCGGGGACCTGCGCCCGGTGATCGACACGCTGCACACCTGGGAACACCTCGCCGGCGTCGACCTGCACGGCCACGAGGTGATGCCCACGCCGCCGGACGCCGCGGGCGTTTGGGCGCGCCTCCGCGCCGCCGGCAAGGTCACCAAGTGCCACGCCGGCGAGTTCGACGGCCCGGCCCGGGTCCGCGAGGCGATCGAGGTCCTCGGGGTGACCCGGATCCAGCACGGCGTCCGCGCGGTGGAGGATCCGGCGGTCGTCCGCCTCGCCGCCGAGCGCGGGGTGACGTTCGACGTCTGCCCGCTGAGCAACGTCGGCCTGCGGGTGGTGCCGACGCTGCGCGACCATCCGCTGCCGCGCCTGCTCGCCGCCGGGGTGCGGTGCACGGTGAGCACCGACGACCCCCTCTGCTTCGCCAACACGCTCACCGAGGAATACGCGGCCCTCGCCGGGGAACTCGGGTTCGGCCGCCGGGACCTCGCGGGTCTCGCCCGCGCCGGCTGGGAGGTCGCGGACGTCCCGGCTGCCACCCGCGCCGCGATGCTCGCCACCATCGACCGCCTGGCCGCCGCCGCATGAACGCACCCGGAGCCGAGATCCACGTGGTGCCCGCCGGGCCGCCGCGCCGCGCCGACAAGGAACTGGCCGCCGCCTTTCCCGCGCACAGCCGCACCGCGCTGCAGCGCGCGTTCGACGCGGGACTCGTCCTCCGCGACGGGGTCTCCCTCGGCCGCGACGCCTCGGTGCACGCCGGGGACCGGCTGGAGTTTTCCCTCCCGGAGGTGCGGCCCGCCGAGCTCCGGGCGGTGGACCTGCCCCTCGACATCCTCTTCGAGGACCGGCACCTGCTCGCGGTCAACAAGGCCGCCGGGATGATCGTGCACCCCGGCGCGGCCACCGGCGAGGACACGCTCGTGCACGCCCTGCTGGCCCACTGCGCGGACACCCTCAGCGGCATCGGCGGCGTCCAGCGTCCGGGCATCGTGCACCGGCTGGACAAGGACACGACCGGGGTGATGGTCGTCGCCAAGACCGATGCGGCGCACCGCGCGCTGGCGGACCAGTTCGCGCAGCGCACCCTCACCAAGGAATACGTCGCGCTGGTCGCCGGGGTGCCGCCGCTCCTCAGCGGGATCATCGACCGGGCCATCTCCCGCCATCCGACCCACCGCCACCGGATGACGGTGGGCGAGGGAGGCAAGCCCGCCCGCACCGCTTGGGAACGGGTGGAGGCCCATGGCACCCTCGGGGCCCTGCTCCGGTGCCGCATCTTCACAGGGCGTACCCACCAGATCCGCGTGCACCTGAAGTCCCTCGGCCACCCCATCCTCGGCGATGCGCTCTACGGCTGGAAACCGGACCCGCGGCTCACGGTCGTGCCCGCGCGGGTGATGCTCCACGCGGAGCACCTCCTGCTGACGCATCCGGTCACGGGCCGGGAACTCGACCTGCGGGCGCCCATCCCGGCCGACTTCGCCGCCGTCCGGAAGGCCCTCGGGGCCGCCGCCCGCCGCGAGGCCCGCGCCCGCGACTGA
>JBMTAG010000020.1:0-45490 GCA_049428505.1 Opitutaceae bacterium
GGGGGGGGGGGGGGGGGGGGGGGGGGGGGGGGGGGGGGGGGGGGGGGGGCGTGGGCGACACGGGCCGGCGCGGTGCGGGCGAGGAAGGTGCGGCGTTGCATCGCGGCGGCGGGATCAGGCGGCCTGTTCCCGGAGGGGACCGGTGCTGTCCGCGAAGCGGTCGCGCCGCACGCCCGCGCGCCGCGCGAGCGTCAGCCAGAGGTCGGCGAGCGGGCGGTCGCCGGCGTAGCGGAGATGGCCGCCCCGCAGCCCGCCGCCGGCGAGGAGCACCTGGAGGTCGCGGTAGTTGTGGGAGTCGCCGTCGCTGATGCCGCTGCCCATCGTGAGCACGGTCGAATCGAGCAGGGTGCCGCCGCCCTCGCGGATCGACTTCAGGCGCGCGATCACGTGGGCGAAGAATCCGACGTGAAACCGGTCGATCCGGGTGAGGGCGGCCTTGGCCTCGTCGCCCTTGGTGTGCGTGAGCACGTGGTGGTTCTGCGGCTTGTCGAACACCCCGTGGAACATCCGCGGCGAGTCCCAGCGCTCGGGATCCACGACGAGCGTGGCGACGCGCGTGAGGTCGAGCTGGAAGGCGAGCACGAACATCTCCGCCTGGAGCCGCAGGTAGTCGCCGCGGAGCTCGGGGATGCCCGCCGGCTCCGGCACCGGGGGAACGGCCAGGCGGCCCGCGGCGGCCTCGGCGCGCTCCAGGCGGCGCTCGGTGGCGCGCACGCTGTCGAGGTATTCGGCCAGCTTTTCCCGGTCGGCGCGGCCGAGCCGCGCCTGGAGGGCGTGGGCCTCCGCCAGCACGAGGTCCAGCACGCTGCGCGTCGGGCCGGCGTCGGGGCGGCCGAAGAGGCGGCGGAACACCGCGCGGGGATTCTTCTCGGTGGCGGGCGCGATGCCGGGACCGGACCACGAGATGCTCTCGAAGTACTTCGTCTCCTTGTTGTCCGCGTGATCATTGCAGCTCAGCTCCAGCGACGGCAGGGCGGTGTCGCCGCCCGTCTCCCGGGCGATGAGCTGGTCGAGCGTGACGTTGGTGGGAAAGCCGCCGTCGAGCGTCTCCGCGGGCGGGGAACTCGTGAGCCAGCAGGCGCCGCATTGCGCGTGCACGCCCGTGCCGGCCACGTAGGCGCGGTCCAGGCCGGTGACCAGCGTCACCTCGGATTTCACGCCGGCGAGCGGCTCCAGCGCGGGCGTCAGCTCCCAGTCGGCGCCGGTGCGGACGGGCAGGAACGTGGACTGGTTGTAGCCGTTGGGGGTGTAGATGAACGCGTGGCGGCGCGGCGGGGTCCGCGCGTCGGTGGCGCGCAGGGTGCGCGGCGTCATCGCCTCCAGCAGCGGCAGGGCGACGGTGGCGCCGGCGCCGCGCAGGAACGTGCGGCGCGACAGGGGACGGGAGAGGGCCAGGTTCATGCGGCGGGAAACTCGATCGTGATCTGGGCCACCTCGAGATCCGCGGGAGTCTCGCGGGTGCTGACGAGCAGCCAGGTGACCAACGCGCCCGGGGGCGGGGCGGGGAAGCGGCCCGCGCGGGGCTCGAACGCCGCGACGCGTAGGGTCGTGGTGCGCCAGCCCTGCGCGTCGGCGGGTGACGCGGCGGCGCGGGCGAGGAACTCGAAGTTCCCGCCGAAGCCGCCGTCCGGGAGGTGCAGGCCGAGCATCACGTTGAGCGAGGCCGGCCGGGCGGTCCGCCAGCGGATGGTGACCGTGCTGCCGGGAGCGAGCGTGGCGCGTTCGGCGCGTCCGGCGCGCGCGGTGATCCCGTAGTGGACGATGGGCGCCCCATCGGGCCGCCGGCCGACGATGCAGGGAACCGCCCGCACCAGGGCCGGCTGGCCCGCGTCGGCCGGCAGCCAGTCGCCCTTGTTGCCCTCTTCCGGGGCCCGCTCGTAAGCGCTCCGCCAGTGGTTGGGGGCCGGGGCGGTCAGGGGCTGGGCGGTGAAGCCGGCGCGGGCGTCGAGGGTGGCGGTGGCCCGCTGCGCGGCGTCGAGCGTCAGGCGGCGGCCGTCGACCAGCCGCTGGAACCCCACCTGGCCGGCCGTCACCTCGACGGCCGTCTGCGCGGCGTCAGCCGAGACCGTCAGCTCGGCGCCCGCCGCGACGGCCACCGCGCCCGTGGGTGTCCGGATGACGACCGGGTCCTCCCCGGGGCGCGCGGGAGCGGGGGTGCCGACGGCGCCGCGGCGCAGGTGCACGAGCTTCCCGTCGGAACGGGTCAGAGCGATCTCGGTTTCACCGTCGAGCGTGAGGCGGGTGCCGTCGTTGAGCCGCAGCTGCACGGTCGAGGCCTCGCCCTCCGTCGTCAACGTGCCGGAGCCCAGGCGGGAGCCCGCGGCGAGGGCGTTCCCCCGGGCCGTCGGCGCCTCGCTCCAGGCGACGGCACCGCTGACGCCCTCCACGAACGCGACCGGGGAGGCGCGCGCCGACCCAAGCCAGGCCGCCGCGCCCCCGCCGGCCAGGAGCACGGCGATGCCCGCGGCGGCCGCCCAGCGGCCGAGGCCTTCCCGGCCGGCCCGTCGGGCGGGCGGGGCCGGTTCGCGGGCGGCGGCGGCGTAATCCCAGCCGAGATCGGCGTGCAGGGCCATGAAGTGCCGGTAATGGCGCCGCGCCGCAGGATCCGCGCGCAGGAGGGCGGCGAGCCGTTCCGCGTCGGCTTCGCCGAGGGTGTCCTCGGCGATGGCGTGGCAGAGGCGTTCGAGTTCAGCGAGGTCGGAGGCGTTCATGACGGGGCCTGGCGGGAGAGGGAGCGCTCCATGCACAGGAGCAGGGCGCGCCGGATGCGCCGGAGCAGTTCGGAGAGCGCCTTGGGCGTGGTTCCGCGGGCGGCGGCGAGGGCGTTCACGCTCCCGCCCGGCTCGTAGCGCGCCGCGATCAGGCGCCGCTGGTCGTCCGGGAGTTTCGCGAGGCAGGCGTGGAGCGCGAGCCGGCGGGCTTCACCTTCCCCGGCCGCGGCGACCGCCTCGTCGGCGATTTGCGCGAGCAGGGCGTCGTCAAACGCGAGCCGCGAGCGCCGGCGCCGTTGCAGGTGCGCCAGCGCTTGAAACTGCGCGAAACGCATCGCCCACGGCATGAAGTCCCGCGCGGGGTCGAACTCCGCGGCCTTCTGCCAGAGCACCAGGTTGGTCTCCTGCAGGACATCGTCGGCGTCGCTCGGGCTCCAGACGAGCGACAGAATGAAGGAGTGAAGCAGGCGCTGGGAACGCGTGACCTGCGCGATGAAGTCAGCGGACGGGGGGCTGGGCGTCACCTGCTCGGACATGGGGTACCAGGGGTTACTTAGCGCGAGATCCGGTGATCCCACGGAAAAGTTTTCCGTGCCTGGCCGTCCCCGGGGACCCGCCCCTGGCGGATCAGCGCGCAGGGTCACGCTTGGTGTTCAAGCGTAATGAGATGGGCAACGGGCCCGCCGCCGGCCCCGCCGGCCGTCAGAGGGTCAGCTGCACCTTGAGGCCGGACTCCTTGTCCCCCGCCGCGGCCATCGCGGCGGCACACTCGGCGAGCGGGAACACCGCGCTGATCAGGGGCCGCAGGTGGATCCGGCCGGAGGCGGCGAGCCGGATGGCCTCGTCGAACACCGGCCCGTAGCGCATTGAACCCACGTAGTTGATCTCCCGCACCATCAGCTGGTTGGCGGGCAGGGGCACGTCCTCCGTGCCGAGGGTGCCGATCTGCACGAGCGTGCCGCCGGGGCGCACGAGGTCGAAGGCCTGCCGCAACGCCGCGCGCGCGCCGGACGCCTCCAGCACGACGTCGAACCCGTCGCCCGCCAGGGTCCTCGCCTGCTCGGCCAGATCGGGGGCGCGCGGATCGAGGGCCGCGTCGGCGCCCCGCGCCCGCGCGCGCGGCCGCGGGGGGGCCACCACGTCCGTCACCACGACGACCGGGGCCCCGTAGGCGCGGGCGGTGAGGGCGACGAGCAGGCCGATCGTGCCGCCGCCGACGACGAGGGTCCGCCGGCCCGCGACGCCGCCGGCCCGCCGGATCGCGTGCAGGGCGACCGCGAGCGGCTCGATCAGGGCGCCCAGGCCGTCGTCGAGCGCGGCCGGCAGGGCGTGGCATTGGTCCGCGCGGACGCAGACGAATTCCGCCATCGCGCCGTCCGTGGGGGGCCGGGTGCTCGCGCTGCCGAGCATGATCGTCCGGCGGCAGAGGTTCGGCCGGCCGCCGCGGCAGTCCTCGCATTCGCGGCAGGAGCGGGCGGGGTTGACGGTGACGCGTTCCCCCGGGCGCACGCCGGTGACGCCCTCGCCGAGCGCCGCCACTTCGCCGGCGAGCTCGTGCCCGAGCACGAAGGGACGGTCCGGCACGAAGGCGGCGCAGTAGCCGTGCTCGTGGTAGTGGAGGTCGGAGCCGCAGATGCCGACGCGGCGGTTGCGGATGAGGACCATCCCCGGGCCGGGCTCGGGCCGGGGGTAGGGGAGGCAGCGGAGGTCGCGGGCGCCGTGCCAGACGGCGGCGGTCATCAGGGCGGGCATCCCGGGAGGATAGCAGAGCGCGCGCCGCCGCGGACAGGGGGATTTTGCGTCGCGGAGTTACGCTTTCGCGGCGCGTGGCCGCGGCCGGCGTCAGCGCGCGGGCGGGGCGGCGAACACGGGTTTCTCGAGCGTGGGTTGGCCGCCGATCCAGCGCGCGAACCAGCTCTGCACCTCCCAGTACCAGTAGATGGAGTTCTGCGGGGTGAGGATCCAGTGGTTCTCGTCCGGGAAGATGACCAGCCGCGAGGGCAGCCCCATCGCCTGGTAGATGCCGTAGAGCGCCGTGCCATTCGCGTAGGGCACGCGGTAGTCCTTTTCCCCATGGATGATCAGCATCGGGGTCTTGAAGTTCCGGGCGTAGGTCACGGGGTTGTTGCGTTGCATCCCCTCCGGGTTGTCCCACGGCCGGCCGCCGAGGACCTGGGTGAAGCCGTAGCTGGTGACGTCAGCGCCGTACTGCGTGATGAAGTCGTTCACGCCGGCGTGGTTGATCAGGCACACGAAGCGGTCCGTATGGCCCGCCGCCCACGCGGTGAGGTAGCCGCCATAGCTGCCGCCCGCCGCCGCGACGCGCTTCGGGTCGAGGTTCGGCCGCTGGCGCAGGAGGTGGTCGGTGCCGCGCAGGACGTCCTCGAGCGGCTGGTCGCCCCACGCGCCGAGGATGCTGCGCGCGAACTTTTCCCCGAAGCCGGTCGAGCCGTGGCGGTTGATCCAGGTGACGACGTAACCCGGCGCGGCGAGCGCGTGCGCGTTCCAGCGGTAGTTCCACGCGTCCCGGTTCATGGTGTGCGGGCCGCCGTGCAGCAGCTGCACCAGCGGGTAGGACTTCGCCGGATCATAGCCGGCCGGGTAATACAGGAAGCCGTGCACGCGATCCCCGCCCGCGCCCGTGAACCAGTACTCCTCCACCCGCCCCAGCTCGATGCCGGCCAAGCGCTCGGCATTGAATCGTGTCAGCGGCCGCAGCGCGCCGGTCGCGGGCTCAAGGGCGAAGAGCTCGTCGGGCCGCGAGGCGGTGGTGTGCAGGAGCACGATGCTCCCCGCCCGCGCCTGGAGGCCGGAGGCGGAGCCGGTCCGCAGGACGGGCTGCAGCGCCCCGCCGGCCGCGGGCACGCGGAAGACCGCCACCGCGCCCTTGTCCTCCGCGGTCACCCAGAGGGAGCTGCCGTCGGGCGCGAACGCGACCTCGTCGATCGCGTAGTCCTGCTCCTCGGTCAGCGGCGAGTTGCGTCCGCTCGCGAGCTCGTGCCGCCAGAGTTTGGCGGATTCCCCGGCGCCCACGGCGCTGCGGGTCCGCCGGTAGACGAGCGATTTCCCGTCCGGCGCGAAGACCGGCCCCGTGTCGGCGCCCGGGTTGTCGGCGGTCACGTTCCGCAACCGGCCGCTCCCGTCGGCGGGCAGGAGGTAGAGGTCCTGGTTGGGGTTGGCCTGGTAGGGCGGCGGCGTGGAGTTGATCGAGAGCGCGAGGGTGCGACCGTCCGGGGAGAGGGCGAAGCCGCCCTCGCCCGCGAGCGAGAAGGGCCGGTCGAAGCCGGGGGTGAGGTCGGTGAGGGCCTTCGTCGCGAGGTCGAGGCGGACCAGCTTGTGCGCGAGGCCGTCGGTCAGCCAGGCGTCCCAGTAGCGGAACGTCCGGTACTCGGTGACCTTGGCGGAGATCTTGCTGTCCTTGCGCCGGCGCTGTTCCTGCCGCATCGCCGCGAGGTCCGCGGCCTGCAGCTTCCCCGCCAGTTCCGGGATGACCCGCGTGACGACGACCAGACCCGAGCCGTCGGGCAACCAGCGCGGGGAGGACACGCCGTAGGGTAGGTCGAGCACGCGCTCGGGTTCACCGCCGTCGAGGCGCAGGAGGTAGAGGGCGGGACTTTCGTCATCGCTCCGCTTTGAGGTGAAGGCGATCCGGGTACCGTCCGGGCTCCACGCCGGGGAGCCGTCCGCGGCCCGCGCGGTGGTCAGGCGGCGGGTGGCGCCACTGGCGACCTCGGTGAGCCAGAGCTGCGTGGTGGCCTGGTTGCGCTCCACGGACCACTCCTGGACGGTGAACACCACCTGGCGGCCGTCCGGCGACAACGCGGGACTCCCGAGGCGCTGCAGCGCCCAGAGGTCGGCGGGACGCAGGGGGCGGCGTTCCGCGGCGGCGGCGCCGGCGGCGCAGGGGAGCGCGGCGGCGAGGCACGCGAGCAGGAAGGGGCGGAGGAGGAACATCCGGGGGATTGAGCGCGGCGGGCGGTGGGAGTCAAAGCGCCACCGGCCGTCCCGGTGGTCCGCTGCGGTCCGGGTTTGCCCCGCCGCGGTCCTTGGGCAGCATCGCAGGGATGCCTTCGCTCCGTCGTCTGCTGTTCCTGCCGCTCGTGGTGGCCGCCGTGCTGGCGGCCGGGCTCCGCGGGGCCGCGCCGTCGCCGGTGAAGGGGGTCCTCGTCGCCGCCGACACGGCGGTGCAGGCCGGCCGGCCCGTCACCGTCGCGCTGCGGCTGCAGCACGATCCGCATTGGCACACCTATTGGCTCAACCCCGGCACCGGCCTGCCCACCACCCTCGCGTGGCAGTTGCCCCCCGGTTGGACCGCCGGCCCCATCCTCTGGCCCGCGCCGCTCCTCCTGCGCGACAAGGCGGGCAACATCGTCGGTCACGGTTACGAGGGGGAGATCCTGCTGCCGGTCGTCCTCACCCCGCCGGCCACCCTCGAGGGGTTCGCGGTCGAGCTGAAGGCGAAGGCGGACTGGCTGATGTGCGAGACCGTCTGCGTGCCGGGCGGCGCCCAGGTGGGCCTCACCCTGCCGGTGGCCGGCGGCCGGCCGGACGCGGACGCGACCTGGGGTCCGCGGATCGCGGAGACCCTGGCGCGGCTGCCGCGGACGGACAAGGCCTGGGCGGTGTCCGCCGTGCGCGAGGGCGTGGCCGTGCGGCTCACCGTGCGGCCCGCGGGCCAGGCGGCGCCGCGGGAACCCGGGGCGTTGCGGTTCTTTGATGCGGACAACCGCGTCGTGTACGACATCGACCAGCCGGTAACGGCGGTTCCGGGGGGCGGCTACACGCTGGCGTTGAAGCTGGATCCCACTACGCCGGCGGACGTGGCGCGGCTCACGGGAGTGCTCACCGCGGCGAACGGCTGGCGCGCCGATGGCACGCTGCCCGGATTGGCGGTGGACGTGGCGTTGGCGACGGGGCCGGCGCCGACCGCGGCGGCCGGGGCCGCGGCGGCGGGCGGCCCGGCTGCCGGGGGCGTTTCCATGGCGGCGACGCTGCTGGTGGCGTTGCTGGGTGGCCTGATCCTGAACCTGATGCCGTGCGTGTTCCCGGTCCTGGGGCTGAAGATCCTCGGCTTCGTGGAACAGGCGGGCAACCAGCGGGGGCGCGTGGCGGCGCACGGCCTCGTGTTCACCGCCGGGGTTTTGGTTTCCTTCTGGACGCTGGCCGGCGTGCTCGTGGCGTTGCGGGCGGGCGGTGACCAGCTGGGCTGGGGGTTCCAGCTGCAGTCGGCGCCGTTCGTCTACGGCCTGGCGGTCCTGCTGCTGGTGTTCGCGCTGAACCTGAGCGGGCTCTTTGAATTCGGGCTCGCGGCGACCGCGGTCGGCGGCGGGCTGCAGGCGCGGGGCGGTTATGGCGGGTCGTTCTTCACCGGCGTCCTGGCGACGGTGGTGGCCACGCCGTGCAGCGCGCCCTTCCTCGCGCCGGCGCTGGGCGCGGCGCTCACGGTGCCGCCGGTGCAATCGTTCCTGCTGTTCACGGCGATCGGCGTGGGCTTATCCGCGCCCTACCTGCTTTTCTCCGTCTTTCCGGAGCTGGTCCGCGTGCTGCCGCGTCCCGGGGCCTGGATGGAGACGTTCAAGCAGCTGATGGCCTTCCCGCTGTACGGTACCGTCGGTTACCTCGTGTGGGTGCTGGCGGCGCAGACCAGCGAGGAGGGATTCCTGCACCTCCTGCTGAGCCTCGTGGTCGTGGCCTTTGCGGTCTGGCTGTATGGGCGCTGGACGGCTCCCGAGGCGCGGCCGCGGCGGCCCCGGACGGCGGTGGCGGCCGTGGTCCTCGGCGGCGCGCTGGCGTTGTGGGTCGGCTGGCCCCGGGCGGTGCCGGCGCCGGGTGCGGCCACGGCGGAGGTCACGTGGGAGGCGTGGAGCCCGGAGGCCGTGGCGCGCCTGCGGGCCGAGGGGCGGACCATCTACGTCGATTTCACGGCGCGCTGGTGCGCCACGTGCCAGACCAACAAGCGGGTCGTCTTTGGTTCGGGGGAGGTGCGCCGCGTGTTCGCCGAACGGCGGATCGCCACCCTGCGCGCCGACTGGACCAACCGCGATCCGCGCATCACCGCGGAGCTGGCGCGCTACCAGCGCTCCGCCGTGCCGTTCAACGTCATCTGGCAACCCGGTCGGGCGGAGCCGATCCTCCTGCCGGAGCTGCTCACGCCGGGCATCGTGCTCGACGCCCTCGGCCGCTGAGGCGCGACCGATGTGGCCGCGGCTGCCGCCGCGGATCGGGACGGAGGTCCCTACCGCACTCGGGGTCCGGCCGACGGGGGAAAAGCTTGGGCGTTTGAATCCGCGGCCACGCCTCAGACCGGCCACGGCACGTCCGGGCGCAGCGCGAACCGCGTTCCGCCGGGAATGTGCAGCCCGAAGGATTCCGCGAGCATGGCCACACCTCCTCCGTGGCCGCGATCACGCGCCGTTCCGCGCTTCCGTCCCCGTGGCGCACCGGGCGGCGTCGGGGAGGATCAGGGTTTTCGCAGGGGAGGGTACGGACGGGGGCGGCGTGGACGGCCGTGCGCACGGTGGCGGTGGGCTCCCGCGGGCCGGCGCAGCCGAGGCGGGCGAGGGAGGCTTCGAGGTCGATGGGGGAACGGGAAGCCACCCTGGCGGCTGCGCATTGCGTGCGGGAATCGGGATGGCCCCGTCGGCCGTGGACGGTGAATTTTCGTGGCCTCAAGCCTTCCTCTGCCGCAAGGTGAAGCCCCACTCCGCCTCCCCCGTGAGAATCCTCCTCGTCTGGTTTGTCCTCGCCTCCACCGCCTTCGCGGGCGAAGCCGGCCTTCGCATCCGCTTCGGCCTCACCGACGACTCGAACACGCGCTGGGACGGCTCGGTCTCCGTCTCCCCTGGCCAGGTGGCCGGACTCGATGGGTGGCGCTTCCAGCAGGGCGACCGTATCACCGGCCCCGACCGCTGGACGGCCGAGACGCGCCCCCTCACCGTCCGCCGTTCCAACGCGCAGAAACAGAAGACGACCGCGAAGACCAAGGGAAAGAAGAAGGCCGCCTCCCCCGCCGGGCCCATGGCCGACAACGGCGTGCTGGTCCGCCTCACCGGCGTGACCGAGGACTCCGTCGTCCGTGTCACCACGGCCCGCGGTGAATTCCGCTTCCGTCTCGCCGAGGTCCCCTACGGCAAGGTGCTCGAGCAGCTGGGGGGCGCCGTCGACGTGGAGCGCACCGCCGCCTCCCGTTCCCTCGGCCAGGCGCCCACCGAGGATGACTTCCCGTCGATCGCCGTCGCCGCCGACGGCACGACTTACGTCGCCCACGTGAGCTTCACACCGCACGTGGTCCACGCCGGCCTGGCGACCGGGCACGAGCGCGGGACGAACTGGACGAAGCCGCCGACGGACTTCGGAGGCCTCGCGACCCCTCCGGGCGGCGACCAGGTCTGGCTGCGGGTCGTCAAGGATGGGCAGCCCGGGGAACCGGTGGCGGTCTCCACCGGCGGGGGAGACGTGTACAAGACCGCCCTTGCCATCGATGGCGCGGGCACCGCCTGGGTGTTCTGGAGCGAGAACCGCGCGTGGCGGGACCCGGCGGCGGACGCCAACTTCGAGATCTGGGTCCGCTCGTACCGAGGCGGGGCGCTTTCGCCGCCGATCAACCTGTCGCAGCACGCCGGTTCCGACCTCAGCCCGGTGGCCATCACCGACCAGGCGGGTCGCGTTTGGGTCGCGTGGCAGGGGGCCCGCGACGGGGTCTTCCGGATCCTCAGTCGCCACCGGAGGGAGGACGGCAGCTGGTCCGGCGAGGAGCGGGTCTCAATTCAGCAGGGCACCTGCTGGACCCCCGCGATCGCGGCGGCCCGCGATGGGCGCATCGCGATCGCCTGGGACACCTACGACAAGGGTGACTACGACATCTGGGTCCGCGAATTTGACGCCGCCGGACGTGCCGGCGAGGCCCAGCCGGTGGCCAACTCCGCGCTCTACGAGGCGCGGCCGGCGGTGACCTATGACCAGCAGAACCGCCTGTGGGTCTGCTGGGAGCTGAGCGGCCCGACCTGGGGCAAGGATTGGGGGGCGCTGGTGCGCGACGAAGGCATCGGCCTCTACCGCGATCGCCAGATCGGCCTGCGGATCCTCGACCGGGGCCAGTGGCTCTCGACCGAGACGGCCGTCGGCCAGGGCCTGCCCGGTGCGCGCATGCGCCGCGGCCCCGCCGCGCTGCCCGTGCGTCGGCCGGAGGCGGAGCCCATCGCCCGCGCCGCCGGGGAGGAGGCCGAGGAAGTCGGGGCGGGCACCTACAACAACCTCGGCCGGATCGCCTGCGACCGCGATGGCCGGATCTGGCTGTTTGCCCGCTCGCGCGAGGGGAACTTCCACACGCCGCAGGGCACGGTCTGGATGGACTACGCCACCTACTTCGATGGCGCCCGCTGGGTCGGTCCGATCCTGCTGCCGCATTCCGACAACCTGTTGTACAACCTGCCGGCGGTCGCCGCCCACCCGGCCGGAGGCCTCGTGGTCGTCAACTCCAGCGACCACCGCCAGTCCCGCCACTCGCCCATGCTGCGGCCCGGCAATGCGCCCCTCGAGGCCGGCCGGGACCTGCACGACAACGACCTCTACTTCGCCCGTCTCGAGATGGCCGCGGGACCGGTCGTCGCGCGGCTCCGGCCGGCCCGGGCGGTGCCCTCCGCCACCGTCCGCCCCGCCGGCGCCACCGAGGCCGAGCGCCGCGACGTCGCCGCCATCCGCGCCTACCGCTTCAACCATGACGGTCGCCCGCTGCGCATCCTCCGCGGCGAGTTTCACCGCCACACGGAGATCTCCGGCGATGGCGGCAACGACGGCCCGCTGGAGGACATGTGGCGCTACGGCATCGACGTCGGTGCCATGGACTGGCTCGGCTGCGGCGACCACGACAACGGCGGCGGCCGCGAGTACACCTGGTGGCTCACGCAGAAGACCACCGACGCGTTCCGCGTCCCCGGCGTCTTCGAGCCACCCTTCACCTACGAGCGGAGCGTCCGCTACCCGGAAGGCCACCGCAACGTCGTCTTCGCGCAGCGCGGGGTGCGCCCGCTGCCCCGCCTGCCGATCTCCGACCGGGCCGTCGCCGCCTCCGCCCCGGACACCCGGATGCTGTTCGA
This sequence comes from Opitutaceae bacterium, assembly GCA_049428505.1. GTDB lineage: Bacteria > Verrucomicrobiota > Verrucomicrobiia > Opitutales > Opitutaceae > ER46. Next base: position 11,807 of record JBMTAG010000020.1, read on the forward strand.
TTACCTCCGGCGCTTCAACGGCGTGTGCGCCTCGCACACGTCCGCGACCAGCATGGGCACCGACTGGCGCGATTGGGGCCGCGAGGTGGAGCCGATGGTCGAGATTTATCAGGGAGCCCGGCAGAACTACGAGCGGCCCGGCGCCCCCCGGAGCCCCACCGCCGGCGACGCCATCGGGGGCTGGGAACCCCTGGGCTTCGTCAACCTCGCGCTCCAGCGCGGTTACCGTTTCTCCTTTCAGGCGAGCAGCGACCACGGTTCGACGCACATCAGCTACGCGCTCGTGCTGGCCGAGGACCACTCGCGCGAGGCCCTCCTGCGCGCCATGCGGCAGCGCCACACCTACGCCGCCACGGACAACATCATCGCCGAGTACACCAGCACCGTGGGCGGGCGCACGTACATGATGGGCGATGAGTTCAACAGCAGCGAGGTCCCCACCGTGCGCGTCAAGCTCGCCGGCACGGCCCCGTTCCGGCGCGTGGTGCTCGTGAAGGACGACGTCGAGATCGTCCTCGGCGAGCCCAACCAGGCGCAGGTGGAGTACACCTGGACGGATCCGCGGCCACAGGCCGGCCGGACCAGCTACTACTACGTCCGCGGCGAGCAGGTGCCCGGCCCGGGGGAGACGGTGGGCGAACTGGTCTGGGTCTCACCGATGTGGATCACCTACCAGCCGGTGGCCCGCTGAACCGGCCGGGCATTTTCAGGGTTGGCCGGCGCGGTCCACCGTTTGGGTGGCGGTGGCTGGGGCCGCTGCTGGCCTTCGTCGGGGCCGTGACCGGCTCCCCGGCCCGCGCGCATAATCCCGACACCAGCTACGCCCGAATCGGGATCGGGGCGCAGCGGGTGACCTGCCGTCTGACCTACGACCTCTTCACGCTCCAGCGCATCGCGCTGCTGGACCTCGACCGCGACGGCCGGATCACGCGGGCCGAGCTGGAACGGGGCCTGCCCGCCCTGCACGCGTTCCTCCGGCGCCACGTGGTGCTGGGAGTCGACGGGGGCGCGGCGGACCTGGGAGCGGCCGCGGGCTACGTCTGGCCGCCGGAGGCCGGCGAGGCCATCGCCGAACGTGATTACCACACGGCCGAGGGGCTCGTGCATTTCGACTTCCACCGCGCGGTGGACGAGACGCCGGGGAGCGTCTGGATAGAGTTCCAGTGGCTGCCCCCACTGAGCGAACGTCACACGGTGCTGGGCGCCTTTCTCCAGGCGGGTGCGCCGCACGAGGTCACCTTCACCCGGTTTGAGCCCGACTACGAGTTTGTGACCGGCTATGAGCCCCCGTTGCGGCGTCGCCTGGGGCAGTTTCTCCGGCTCGGGGTCGCCCACATCTTCCTCGGCTACGATCACTTGTGCTTCCTGGTCGCCCTTCTGCTCGTGAGCCGGTTTGGCGAACTGGTGCGGATCATCACGTCGTTCACCGTGGCCCACAGTATTACCCTTATTCTGGCCACCCTCGGGGTGGTGGAGCTGCCCGCCCGGCTGGTGGAGGTCGGGATCGCCGCGACGATCGTCTACGTGGCCGTGGAGAACCTGCGCGGGTCGCCGTCGCCCCACCGCTGGCGGCTGACCTTCGCCTTCGGCCTGGTGCATGGCTTCGGCTTTGCCAACGTGCTCGGCGGCATGGAGCTGCCGGCCACGGGTCTCGTGCGCTGCTTGGTCGCGTTCAACCTGGGCGTGGAGGTCGGGCAGATCGCCATCGTCGTTGCCGCCCTCCCGCTGATCCACCTGTTGCGCCGGTGGCGCCACCAGCGCGCAGCCGTCGTCGCCTGCTCGGCCCTGCTCGGGCTCTGCGGCGCCGGCTGGTTCGTCGATCGGGCGTTCGGGCTGGGGTGGATCCCCTTCTGAGCCGCACGCATGCAGTTGATGGCAAGGTGAGGTGATGATTCCGGGCTCTGCCGGAAAAGGCGGCCACCGCATCGCCGCCCGCGCGAGGGGACAGGCCGCCGCGGTCGCCGAGCACGAGCGGCAGCACAGGCCCTTCAGGCCAAACCGGGGGCCGAGTTCCTTGAGCCGGTTCGCGATGTCGGCGCGACCGTGGTCACGGCGCCACCCCTCTAGGGCACTGCTGCTCGGTGGCAGGTTGGTCCGCAGGGCTCGGAACTTGCACCCGGGCACGGCGAGGAGCGGTTTCCCCTCGGCGTGGGTGACGTCCTGCACCTTGATCCCCTCCTCCCGGATCGGCGTCCAGGCGGCGTCATCATGCCGTGGGTGCAGAAGCCGCGGTCGGCGCGGGCCAAGGCCACGGCACGTCGGGACGCAGCGCGAACCGCGTGCCGGCGGGAAAGTGCAGCCCGAAGGAGTCCGCGAGCACCGCCAGCAGCTCCTCGGCGTCCGCGATCACGCGCCGCTCCACGCGGCCGTCGGCGTGGCGCACCGTGAGGTCGCGGTTCAGCAGGGTGTGGCGCCGGTCGTCGAGGGTCAGCGCCGCGCGCAACTGATGCCGGAAGGCCGACTGCGGATGGGCGCAGGCATACCAGTTGCCCAACTCCAGATCGACCGCCGCGACCGGCTCCGGGGCGAAGGTGTAGACGTCACCCCACGTCTCCCCGACCCGCGCCTGGTGCGCGAGCAGCGGTCCGCGGCGGACGAGGCGCCGCGGCTCCAGCCCGGAGAACTGCTCCTCGTCCGCGACGAGCCGCAGGGGCCGGGTGAGGGACATGCTGCCGAAGCCGACGTCCGCGAGCCGGGGCCCCGCGTCGGCCGGCGTGACGAGCAAAGCCTGGTGGACCAGGGGCGTGGCGACTTCGGCCGGAACCTGCCAGCGCACGCGGCCGAGCAGCGGGGCCACGTCGAAGCCGAGGGTGCGCAGGGCGGCGCCGAGGAGGGCGTTCTGCTCGAAGCAGTAACCGCCGCGGCGGTCGTGGACGAGCTTGCGGGTGACGGCGGGGAGGTCGGTGGCGATGGTGCGGCCGAGGAGGATGTCGAGGTTCTCGAACGGGATCGTGCGGGCGTGGGCGGCGTGGATGCCCGCGAGCACGGTGGCGGTGGGCTCCCGCGGGCCGGCATGGCCGATGCGGTCGAGGTAGGCCTCGAGGTCGGAGGGGGTGAGCAAGGAGGCCATCGGGTACTTCGGGTACGCGGTCGAGAAGCGATGTCCCGAGCCCGGGCGGGCGGCAAGGACGACCCGCGTTTAGGCCAGCCGCGGCCCCCACGACCCCGCGCTCAGAAGGTGCCCTTCACCCCGACGTTCCACATCGCCCCGAACCGCGACTCCTGGCGGAGCCGCGCGTACCAGGGCGTCGTCGGCCCGTACGACTCCTGGATGCGGCTCGCGTCCGTCAGGTTGCGGACCGCCGCGAACAATTCCAGGCGCGCGGCCAGCCGGTACTCGGCGCTCACGTCCAGCTGCAGCCACGGGGCGACGTAGCGGAAGGTGCCCGGCGGCACGAACGCGCCCTGGACGGGAATGTCCCGCAGCCGGCCCGTGTAGTTCCAGTTGAGGCGGAGCGCGTGGCGGCGGCCGCGATGCGAGACGCCCCAGTTGATCGTGCGCCCGGCGAACCCGCTGAAGTCCGCGAGGTTCGAGCCCTCGACCTGGATTTCCGTGCCGTTGAGGAACACCCCGAAGCCGCGCAGCCGCGGATGCAGCGCCTCCAGCGACTGCCGGAAGTTGTACTCGAAGCCCGTCACGCGCGCATCGCCGACGTTCGTCTGCGAGATCACCTCGTAGTCGAGGTAGGCGGGGTCCAGCCCGTGGTTCGCGAGGATCTCCGGAGTCGCCGCCGTGCGCGTGGCGCCGAAGAAGTCGCGGATGTCCTTCGCGAACAGGCCGAGGGAGATCAGCCCCGTGCGGCTCGGGTAGAACTCCAGCGAGAGGTCGAGGTTGTCGGCGGTCCAGGGCCGGAGGCCGGTGTTGTTGACCGTGATGGTGCGGACCGCCGCGGTCGGGCTGGTGACGGTCGTGCCCGGGATGATCTGGCCGAAGTTGGGCCGCCCGAGCGTGCGGGCCCAGCCGGCGCGGGCGAGCAGGGACTCGGTGATGTTGAAGGTGGCGTTCAGGCTCGGGTAAAGGCCCGCGTAGCTGCGTACGGCGTGGGCGCCGCGGTCGGTGTACTGGAGCCGCGCCAGCTCCACGGCGGTGCCGGGCCGGGGGAGCGGGGCGCCGGTGGGGCCGCGGAGCAGGTTGCCGCGGGCGTCCTGCTGAAAGGTCGCGCGCAGGTCGTTGAGCACCCCGTAGCCGTCGTCCCGCGTGTGCTCGAAGCGCACGCCGCCGACGAGCCAGAGTCGCTGGTCGACCAGCCGCGCGTCGCCGCGGACGTAGGCCGCCGAGACGGTCTCGGTGATCTGGCGCGACGCGTTGGCGGCCGCGGAGATGGCGGCGACCTCGTTGAGTTGAAAATACTCCGGATGGCTCCGGAAGAGCGCCCCGATCTTCTCGTTGCTCGGCCACGTCACCGGCGGGAGTCCCCACGGCATCGCCTCCCGCGAGAAGGCGGTGGCGACCAGGTCGTAGCGCGAGACCGCGTCGTCGGCGGAGTTCGCGACGCGGTCGGGTCCGACGAAGGTGTAGTTGAGCTGCCGGCTGCGCGTGTCGCGGGCGTCGACGTGCACGGCGGCGCCGGCGCGCAGCGTGAGCGGCAGCGGCCCGCCGAGGTCGCGCCGGGCGTTGAGCCGGACGCTGGAGATCCGGGACGGCGACTCGGATTGCGTGCTGACGGCGTTGACGAGGCCGGCCTGGCGGACGTCCTGCGCGTCGACCGGGGCGCCGGCGGCGGTGGTGGCGAGGAACTGCCGGGGCCGGAGGGCGTCGATGCCCTGGAAGGAGACCGTGACGTTGCGGAGCACGGCCGAGGTGCTGCCGAACAGGCCGCGGTCGAGGTCGCGCCGCTGGAAGTCGGCCTTGGCGGAGGAGACCGCGGCGTCGAACTTCCAAACCGGGCCGTCGTGTCGCCAGCTGAGGGCGGCGTCGAGGCGCTGGTTGCGGCCCTGGCCGGAGGTGGTGTTGAACGAGACCGTGCCCTGCCCGGCGCGGCCTTGGGTGAAGTCGGGGCCCCAGGCGGCGGGGTTGGCGCCGACGTTCCAGGCGTGGTCGACCTGGTCGTTGAGGGCGTTGGTGCCGAGGCGGGTAAGGGTGAACCGCAGCGAGTCGCGGGGCGTGAACCGCCAGTCGAGGCTGGCGCTGACCGACCACCGCTCCTGCATCGCGGGGTTGGTGGGGACGCGGTAGCTGATGAGGGCCGGTTGGGTGGCGGTGCCGGCGGCGTTGTTGACGTTGTTCGGCGACCAGTTGGGCAGCAGGTTGGGCGTGGGCAGGTAGCGCGAGGTGTAGAGGCCGCTGATCGTGTAGCCGAAGTTCCGCGACACCGGGGCGACCCACGAGAAGTCGGCGTTCGGCCGGATGCGCCACCCGGTCGTGTGGGCGTTCGGCCCGGGCTGGCGGCCCCAGTCGGCGGCGAGGCTGTTGATCCCCGCGAAGAGGCGGTAGCGGAACTCGGGCCGCGCGCGCTCGAAGGCGCTCTTGGTGACGATGTTCACGGCGCCGCCCAGCGAGTTGGCGGTCTGGTCGGGCGTCGGCGTCTTCGTGACCTCGACGCGGGCGAGGTCGTTCAGCAGCAGGCCGTCGGGATTGAAGCTGCGGTCCGCGCCGGCCGAGACGGTCGGGTTGCCGTCGATGGTGAAGGGCGTGTTCTCAGAGGGCACGCCGCGGACCGAGACGGCGTTGGGCACGTTGCCGGAGTAGGACACGCTGACGCCCGGCAGGAATTTGAGGAAGATGCCGAAGTTGCCGTCCGCCACGTCGCCGAACTCATCGCCGGCGACGACGCTCCGGATGTTGGGCGCGAAGCGCTGCTCGTTGATGGCGATCGCCTGCGCGTTGTACTCGCGGCTGGCCTGCACGGTGAACTCGCCGAGGAGGACGGGCGAGGCGGCGGCGCCGAGCTCGAGGTCGCGGCGCACGGTGCCGCCCGGCGGGACCGTCGCGGAGGCCACCGCCGGTTCGAGGCCGGTCCGGAAGGCGCGCAGGCGGACTTCGCCCGCGGGCACGTCCGTCAGGCGGTACTGGCCGGCGGCGTCGGTGAACGTCCGCAGGGCGGTGCCCTCGACGGTCACGCGCGCGTTCTCGACGTAGGTGGCGGTGGCGGCGTTGAGGACGCGGCCCTCGAGGGTGCCGGTGGCCGCGTTGGCCGCCGGGCCGGCGGCTAGGGCGGTGAGCAGGGCGGCGTGGATCCGGAGGCGGCGGAGCAGCGGCGGGGCGATGGCGAGGGGCTTCATCGTGGGGTGGCGCGAGGCTGGGCCGGCCCGGCGGCCGAACAACCGGATTTCCCGCCCGCGCGCCGCCCGCGTTCCACGGCTGGAACGCGCCGCAGCCGACCCCCGATCGGCCAGAGCAGGTTGGCCGCAAAAGGCGCAAAGGGGTTGAATCCGCGGTCGAGACCGTGCTTGGCGTCCATAGACGCCGCGGGGCTCCATCACGGGAGCCGCCAATGCAGGGGCTCGAACCGAGGCATTTCCCGCGGCGGAGCCGTGTGGGCCCCGAGTCCTCGTGCGTTTGGCCAGATCCCTGACTTCCGAGCGCTCGCCCTGGAACCTCCGCGGCGTCTATGGACGCCACCATCAGTCTGGTCCGCGCCCAGCGGCCCTTTGTGCCTTTTGTGGCCATCCTCCGTCTAGATTGGCCGGAGCAGAGTGGCCTCAAAAGGCGTCAAGGGCCGCCACCCGCATGGATCTGCCCACGTCCAGTCACTCTGATTGGCTCGCCTACCCGGGAACAAAGGCGGGTTTCGTTCCGTTCCGCCTCCGCCTCAGGGCACGCCCCCGAACCAATCGCGCCGCGCGGGGTCGACGCCGAGGCCGGTGCTGCCGGGCAGCGCCGGCGTGTTCACCCGCGGCAGAGAGCGGGCCAGCTCGCGGACGACCTCCCGCTGGTCCGCCCGGCCCGCCAGGTTGTGCCACTCGTGCGGGTCCGTGCGGTGATCGTAGAGCTCCTCCGAACCATCCGCGTACCGGATGTAGCGGTGGTCCCGCGAACGCACGGCGTGGTTGCCCGCGAAGAAGCTCGTTAGCGTCGGGGCCCGGACGGCGGCGGGGTCCCGCAACTGGGGGACGAGGGAACTTCCCTCGAGGCGGGGCGGCGGAGCGAGGCCGCAGAGTTCCACGAGGGTCGGAAACAGGTCCACCAGGCCGGCCGGCTCCGCGCAGCGGCCCCCGGCGGGCAGGCCGGGAGCGCGCACCAGCAGCGGCACGCGGGTGTCGCGTTCCCAGAGCGAACGTTTTCCCCAACGGGATTTCTCGCCGAGCGAAAGGCCGTTGTCGCCCAGCAGCACGACGATCGTGTGGCGCGCGTGCGGGCTGCGGTCGAGCGCCGCCAGCAGCCGGCCGATCTGGGCGTCGACGAAGCTCAGGCAGGCGAGGTACGCCTGCACGGCCTCGCGCCAGCGGTCACCGGTCTCGAAGAACGAGTGGCGCGGCGAGGTCGCGGCGTAGGTCAGCGCCTGCGCGTACGCGCCGAGGTCCGCCCGGTCGTCCGCCCGGTGGGGCGGGAGCCGGATGCCGGCCACGTCCGGCTGTGATTCCCACCACGAGGCCGGGGCGTACATCGGGGCGTGCGGCCGGAAGAAACCCACGGCGAGGAAGAACGGGCGCTCCGCCGGCTCGGCCAGCCGCTCCGCTGCCCAGTCCGCGACCGCCCGGTCCACCGTGTCCTCGTCGCGCGCCGGGAACCGGCCCCAGTCCCAGAGCGAGCCGCCGGGGACGTCGACCAGCTTGCGGCCGTCCGCCGGGAACGGACCCCAGTCGCCGCGCGGGCCGTACTCCTGGAAGGTGTCGGTGGCCGAGCTATTGTGGAAGATCTTGCCCACGCCGAGCGTGCGGTAGCCGTGGGCGGCGAAGTGCTCCGGCAGCGTCGGCGTCGCCGCGGCGTCGCGCAGGGCCGGGCAATCCCGCCGGAAGTCCATCGGACCCATCGAGTACATCCCGGTCGTCGACGGCAGCATGCCCGTCATGAAGCTCACGCGCGACGGGTGACAGATGGGCGCCTGGCAGTGGGCGTTGGTGAACACCGTGCCCTGCGCCGCGAGCCGGTCCAGCGCGGGCGTGCGGGCCTGCGGGTGGCCGCCGGTGGGGCCGGCCCAGTCGTTGAGGTCGTCGACGGTGATGAGCAGGACGTTGGGCCGGGGGGCCGCGGTCCCGGGAGATGGCGCGGCCGCGCCGGCCGGCCTGGCGAGGCCGAGGGTGGCGGCGAATGCGAGGGCGAGGGGGAATGACGGGTTCATGGCTGGCGATCCTGGGGGCGGCGGATGTCGAGCAGGGTCATCCGGTCGGCCCCGCGGGCCACCGCGTCCCGGAATTCGGCCGGGGGCAGCGTCCGCACCCACGCGAGGGCGGCGTCCCGCAGGCGCGCCGTCACGGCGGGGTGGTCACCCGCGAGGTTGCGCGTCTCCCCCGGGTCGCGGGTCACGTCGTAGAGCTCGAGCGCGCCGCCGGCGTAGTCCCCGTAGAACTTCCACGTGCCGTCGCGGATCGCGAGGGGCGGCGGGAAGTAGGCGCGGTCGCCGACCACCTCGAAGAACCACTCGAAGTGCAGCGGCCGCCGCCGCGGGGCCGGCTGGCCGCGCAGGGCCGCGCTGAGGTCCTCGCCGTCGAGCGTGCCTCCGGGCACGACGGGGGCGAGCGGCACGCCGGCGAGGGCGGCGAGCGTCGGCAGGAGGTCGATGCCGCTGACGATGGACTCCGCGTCGGTGCGGCCCGCCGGGATCCGGCCCGGCCAGCGGACGATGAACGGCACGCGCACGCCGCCCTCGTACAGGCTGCGCTTGCGGCCGCGGAACGGACCCGGTGAGCCGAGGCCCGCGTTGGCGGCGTTGCCGATGTAATAATCCTCGGGGCCGTTGTCGCTGGAGAACACGATGAGCGTGTCGCGCTCCAGGCCGAGGCGCGCCAGCTCGGCGAGCAGGCGGCCGACGTGGCGGTCGAGGTCCTCCACCGCGGCGAGGTACATCCGCAACTGGTCCGCGGGCGCGCGCGCGGCCCGCAGGTAATTGGCCATCCACGGGCCGAAGGCCGCCGGGTCCGGCACGAGTGCGCCGTAGGGCTCGCGCTGCTCCGCGCTCATCCGCAGCGGGGCGTGCGGCAGCGGCGACCAGAGGTTCAGGTAGAAGGGCTTGCCCTGCCGGCCGCGGATGAACTCCAGACCGTGGTCGAAGGTCGCCGCGGTCATCCGCGCCGGATCCGCGCCGCCCTCGCCGCCCGGCGCCTTGAGCGTCTCGCCGGGCCCGCTCGTCACCAGCGCCTCGTCGAAGCCGTAGGCCTCCGGCGCCGGGGAACGGCCGTACTTGCCGAGGTGCCACTTGCCGAAGTGCGCGGTCGCGTACCCCGCCCGCCGGAAGACGTCCGCCACGGTCGGCACGTCGGGATCCAGCCAGTCCGGCACGCGCCGCCGCCGGTTCACGTCCAGCGAGCTGGTGATGTGGTGGAACCCCTGCCGGGCCGGATACTGCCCGGTCATGAAGGCCACCCGGCTCGGCGAACACACGGTGCTGTTGACGTAGAAGTTCGCCACGCTCGTGCCCTCCGCGGCGAGTCGGTCGAGGTGCGGCGTGCGCGCATAAGGGTGGCCGCGGTGGCCGAGGTCGCCCCAGCCGAGGTCATCCGCGAGCACGAAGATGACGTTGGGGCGTTCCGCGGCGGCGGCACCCCCGGCGGAGGCGACGGCGAGGGCGGCAAGGAGCAGCGGGAGGCGCATGGGAAAGGAAAACGGGGCAAAAACTCAGCGCGCGGCGCGGCGCAACCGCACCCCGGACACCTCCAGGGTGGAGGCCACCGCCGGATCGAGGGTCCACCCGAACCAGTCGACGGATTCAAGGCCCGGCTGCGGGCTCGGGACCGACTGCAGCTCGGCGACGATCTGGTCGGCCCGCGAAAACCGCGCGCTCCAGCGGCCGGCGGTCAGGTCGATCTCCACCCGCGCGTCGAGCCATTCCCCGGCGGGCAGCGGCAGCGGCGCCGCGGTCCCCGGGGCCGCGAGGCCACCCGGCACGAAGGTAAGCCGCACCGCGGTGGCGTGGGCGTAGGCGGACATCACCTCCAGCGTGCCGGCGGTCGCCGGAGTGGTCCGCAGGCGGAACGCCAGCTCAAGCGGCCCGCGCCCCATCCGGCGGGCAAGGACCAGTTGCGGCGAGGCCTCCGCCGCGTCGCGCCCCGAGGAGCGGAGGCGCAGGACGCGGTCCTCGACCGGGTCGCGCACGAGCTCGGTGTCGCCGCGGATCCGGAGCGGCGCCGGCGGCACGCTGCCGGGCGGCACGTCGCCGAGGTCCCACGCGTAGCCCGCGTCCTCCTCGCGGATCGACGCGAGCGCCCCGCGGGTGTCAGTCTCCCCCGGCAGGAAGGCCCGGACGCGCAGGATGGCGCCCGCGCGGAACGTCATCGGCGCAAAGACCGGACTCGTCTCCGTCGGTTCGGATTGGTCGAGCGTGTAGCGGAGCGTCGCGTCCGGATGGGACGCCTGCGCGGTCACCACGACGGGGCGGCCGTCGACGATCATTCCGGCCGGCGGGCTGAGCGTCGTGCGGAGCCGGCCGTAAACGCGCGCCCGCCAGGGGCCCTGCGGCCCGGTCTCGTCGACGTGCAGGCCGGTGACGCCGTGCGCCCGCAGCGGCGAATCCTCGGCGAGGCGGTAGTCTCCCCGCGCCGGGTCGCGGAAGCGGGGATTGGCGGCGAGGCCGTGGGCGTCGCGCCCGCGGGCCTGCACGGCGGCGAGGCCCGCGCGGGCCTGCGCCGGGTCGTGCGGGGTCCAGTAAAGGTTCCCGTCCATCGCGAGGTCCTCGAGCGTGGCCGCGGCGGCGCCGCCGTTCTCGACGAACCAGACGGGCGGCGCCAGGTCGCCGGGGGCGGGTTCGTGGACGAAGACGTTGCGCGACAGCGAGGCGCCGTGGCTGGGGCCCCGCTGGATCAGGACGTAGGAGTGGACGATCTTGTCGCTGCGGCGGAGGTTCACGAGCACGTTGCCCTCGAACGTGTTCACGTGCTTCAGCGTGAGGCCGCCGCAGGCGACGTTCACGATGAGGTTGCCGAGCACCTGGGTGCCCGACTGGAGGTCGTCGGTGCGGATCGCGTAGCTGGCGGTCGCGCCGAGGGTGTCGTGGACGTAGTTGCCGCGCACGACGTTGCCCGGGCCGTTGCCCGCGACGTAGATCGCGTTGCCGTCGCCCTGCCGGAGCATGTAGGCGAAGAGCTCGTTGTGCTCGATGCGGTTGCCGCGGCCGTGGAGGAACGGCAGCAGGCGCTCCTGGAGCAGCACCTCGCGGTCCCGGCCGCGGTCGGCGAGCTCGCGGTAGGCGGCGTCGAAGACCGCCTGCGTCTCCTCGCGGCGGATCGTGCGGGCTCGTTCGCGGCTGTCCCCGCGCCGCCAGTCGTTCGGCCAAGCGCCGCTGAGCACGATGCCCATGTAGGGCAGGTCGTGCAGCAGGTTATGGTGCACGTGGTTGTCCGCGCTCTGGAACAGCATGATCCCGGGGCTCACGCGGTAGTCCTGGCCGATGCGGGCGATCGCGTTGTGGGCGATCTCGTGGCGTCCGTTCACGTCCTTCGTGCCGGGGCCGTAGCCGGCGACGACGATGCCGGCGCCGCCCAGCCGGTTGAAGCGGTTGCCGATCACCCGGATCCCGCGGGCATGCAGGTCGAGCCGCAGGCCGGTGGCGCCGGCGTCGGTGAACGTGCAGTCCTCGACGACGCCGTCCTCCGCCCCGCGGAACCGCACCAGCGCGTTGGGGGCGTCGTGCAGCTCGAAGTCGTGCTGGAGGCCGGCGGTGCGTTCGTGCCAGGCGTAGCGGTTGGACTCGGTGAAGGTGAGGCGGCGGAACTCGATCCCGCGCACGGGGGTGTCGCGGCCGGCGGGGTCGATGTTCCCCTCGACCCGGATGAGTTCCACGGCGGCGGCCGCGCGGATGGCGGACAGGTCCTCCGGCGCCCGGGGCCAGAGGTAGAGCAGGCTGCGGCGGCGGTCGGCCACCCATTCCCCGGGCGAGTCCAGGAACTGGAGGCTGTTCTCGATCCAGCCCGTTTCCGGCAGGCCGCCGGCGTAGGGCAGCAGGGTGAAGGTTCCGGGCAGGCGGGTGCGCGCGATCCCGCGGTCGGCGTCGAGCGCCTCGAGCTCCAGCAGGTTCATCATGAACTGCCGCCCCGGGACGATGCCGAGCTCGACGTCCCCGAGGTTGGCCGCGGGGCGGAGCATCCCTGACGGGAAACTGAACTGGTGGCGCGCGTCCCAGCGGCCCGCGTGGTCGGCGGGTCGTCCGCGGATCGCGAGCTGGCCGGAACGGGCCCGGGGTAGCCGGCCGTCGGGGCCGAAGAGGGCCCGCACCTTCTCCGTCGCGCCCGTGGGAATTGGAGCCACCCACACGTGGCCGGCGGCGGCCGGGGGCAGTTCCGGATGACCCTCCGCGAGCCGGCGCCAGCCGCTGACCGGCAGCGAGCCGCGCAGGACCGCCGGGCGGTCGTCGCGGGACGTGATGACGAGCCGGCCCGGCTCCGGCGGGGCATCGGCGAGCGTGAAGACCACGGTTTCCGCAAGCACGTGGTCGGTGGCGGCCAGCCGGACCTCGACGCGGCCCTCCCGCTGCGCCCGCGGGAGGCTGCGGACATGGTCCCGGGCGGCGGCGAGCGTCGGGTAGCGCGCCGGGTTTCCGCCGGGCGCGGCGGGCAGGGCGGGATCCACCTCGACGATGGTCAGTCCCGGAACGGGGGCGGCGCGGGTCGGGAGGGCGGCGGGGGCCAGCAGCAGCGCCGCGGCCGTGCGGAGCAGGCGGCCCGGGCTCATGGCGGGGGCGGGAGCTGCGCCGTGATGGCGCGGGCCACGTGTTCCGCCAGCAGCGCGTAGCCTTCGGGCGTGAAGTGCAGGTCGCGCGGTCGCCAGAACGCCTCGGCTTGCGGCGCGATGGCCGCGTGGAGGTCGTTGAGGGCGACGCCCTCCGCGCGCATCACCTCGAGGGCGGCCGCGTTGTAGGCGGTGATGTCGCCGAAGCGCCGCGTGGCGGAAAGGTTGCCGCCGAGCGGGATGGGCGTGCTCGTGGCCCAGACCAGCCGGGCGCCCGTCGCCCGCAGGCGCGCGACGATCCGGCGGAGGTTCGCCGCGTACGTGTCGACCGGCGCGTGCCGGATGCCCTCGGGCGGCAGCTTGGCGTCGTGGATGCCGAAGTTGAAATGGATCACGGCCCACGGCCCCTCGCCCAGCCAGCGGTCGAGGTTGGCGAGGCCGTGGCCGCTGGAGCTGGCGTTGCCGTTCACCCGCCGCACGTCGGCGCGGCCGGCGAGGAGCTTTTGGACGACGGGGGTGTAGCCGATGGAAATGGAGTCCCCGATCAGCAGCACGCGCGGCAGGGGCGCCGCATCCGCGGCCGCGGCCGGCCGGGCGAGGAGGGCGACCAGGGAAAGGAGGAGCAGCGCGGGGTGGTTCATGGGGGAGGGGTTGGGGACCCGGCGGCGCGGCGGAAAGCGGCCGAGGCGAAGGCCGCGGCGACGCAGGTCGCGGTGCCGATCGTGCCGTAAAGCATGAAGGAATAGCCGCCGCCCGCCTTGGCCGCGAACACCGCCAGCACCGACACCGCGAAGCCGACCGTCGCGTCGACCGGGCGGAACCGCGGGCCGATCAGGGCCAGCACGAAGACGCCGGCGAGGCTGCCGGAGAGGAGGTTGGTGAACTCGATGAACAGGTCGAAGAGCGACTGAGCCCCGGAGCGGGCCACGAGCAGCGCGACGCCCGCCCCGGAGAGGCCCGCCGCCGCGGTGGCCCACCGCGAGAAGGCCCGGCTCGCGAGCAGCGCCTCGCGCCGCGCCGCCGGCACGAGGTCACCCGCGATCACCGCGGTGAGGCTGTTGATCGCCCCGCTCAGGCTCGACATCGAGACCGCGAAGATCGCCGCCACGACGAGCCCGGCGACCCCCGCCGGCAACTCCCGGACCACGAAGCTGGCGAACACCTCGTCCCGGCTGTCGACGATCACGGCCATCCGCTCCGGAAACGCCGCGTAGAGTGGGAACAGCAGCGCGCCGACGAAGAACATCAGCGTGAGGATCGTGGGCGAGCTGATGGCCGCGGAGATCACGGTCGAGCGGACGTCCGCCTCGCTGCGCGCGGAGAGGATCCGCTGCACCGTGGGCTGGTGCCAGAGGTAACTGTTGGCCGAGGTCGCGAGGCTCAGGAGCAGCACCAGCCAACCCTCGCGGCCGAGCGAGGGAGAGGATTCGACGAGCCGGAAGCGCCCGGCCTCCCAGGCGGTGGCGAGCGCGCCGGAGGCCGACCCGACCGCGCTGAAGACGAGCAGCGGCGTCGCGATCAGCGCGAGCAGGAGCACGAGCCCCTGGAAGACATCCGTCCACACCACCGCCTCGTAGCCGCCGAAGGTGGTGTAGGCGATGGTGAAGCCGGCGGTGAGGACGATGCACCAGAGTTCCGGGATGCCGGTGATCATCGCGATCAGCAGCGACGGCACCACGAGGAGCACGCCAATGCGGCCGACCTCGTAGGCGCAGAAGAGCCACGAGCCGAGCCGGCGGAAGCCGGGGCCGAAGCGCACCCCCAGCACCTCATAGGCCGTGAGGTAGGAACCGGCCCGCAGCACGGGGGCGATGAAGCGGAGCACGATCGGCGCGGCGACCACGGGGGTGAAGAGGAAGAGCAGCATCGTCGCGTCCGTCGCGAACGCCCGCGAGGGGAGCGCGATCAGCGAGATCGCGCTGATGTTGGTCAGGACGATGCTCAGGCCAGCCGCCCAGCCGGGCACGCGGCGGCCGCCGAGGAACAGATCGCGACCGGACCGGATCCGGCGGCCGGACAGGTAGCCGATCAGCGCGACCCCCGCGAGGTAGGCCCCGAGCAGGCCGAGGTCGAGCGGCGCCAAGCGCCCCGGCCGCCGGTCCGCCGCGAGGTGCAGCGTGCCGGCTGGCCCGCCCGCATCTTGGAGGGTGAAGCTGGCCTCCGCGCGGCCGACCACCCCCGCCTCGATCCGCCGCGGCACCGGCAGCCCTTCCGGCAGCGCGACGGGGAAGGCGCGCAGGGTGTCGAGCTGGACCGCGCGCGCCGCGAGGCGACCGGCCCCGTCGGTCCCGACCAGCAGGAGGTGGCTCTTGCCGCAAGGCAGGGCGGCGGCCCCGGCGAGGTCGATCCGCATCCGCCCGCGTTCCCGTTCCTCGCCGGCCGCGACGACGATGAGCTCGGTCTCGCGGCCGTCGTCGCCGTGGACCAGCCAGCGCGGCCCGGCGAGTGCCTCGATCGCGGTGGTACGCACCTCCCGCCACGGCAAGGAGGGCCGCAGGGTGAGCCGGCGCGGTGGCGCCGGATCCGGGCGGGTGACCTCGAGCGTGAGGGCGCCTTCGGGGCCGAGGCGGGCGGCGAGGGATTCGCCGCGGAGGCGGGTGGGCTTGGGACCTTCGGGGCTGGGGACCGCGGCGGCGGCGGCTGGCTCAAACCGGACGGTGAAGGGCGATCCTCCCGGCGCGGCGGATGCGGCGGCGGCGCAGCCCAGGAGGAGGGCGAGCGCGCGAAGCAGGAAACGGGGGCGGTTCATGGCACGGGGGCGGCCCGGGCAGGGGTCGTCGCGGCGGTCAACGCTTCCGCCAGCCGCGCGCGGACGTCGGTCCCGGGGATCGCGGTCAGCTCGACGCCGCGGTGCCGCGCGAGGCCCACCGCGGTGCCGGCGGCCTCGCCGAGGTTCATGCAGGTCGACATCACGCGGAAGCTGCCCGCCGCCTCGTGCGTCGCGCTGATGCAGCGGCCGGCCGCGATCAGGTCTGGGAGCTCCGCGGGTAGGAGGCAGCCCAGCGGGATCCCGTAGCAGTAGTCGTCCGCGAGGTTGAAGTCGCTGCCGCTCCCGTCCGGCTGGTGCACGTCGATGGGGTAGGAGCAGAACACGACGCTGTCCTCGGGCTGGCGGGAGGAGAGCACGTCGGCCTCGGTCAGCGTCGCCCGGCCGACGATCCGGCGGGTCTCGCGCACCCCGACCTGGGGGCCGGTCTGCAGGAGGGAGGAGCGGGCGAACCCGGGGACGTAGCGGCGGAAAAAGGCGGCCAGTTCCCACGCCTGGCGGCGGCCGATGGCCTCGGCCAGGCCCAGTTCCCCGCCGCGGGTGGCGTTGAGCCCGGGGATGCGCGTCCCGTTGATGGTCACCCGGGTGGCGTCCCACGGCATCGACCAGAACATCGCCACGGTGTCGCGCGGGATGTGCCATTCGCCCCGCGTGCGGGCGGCCGCGATCTCGGCCGCGAGGCAGTCGCTGTGGAAGATGAAGCGGTCCCCGGCCAGCGGGCGCACCCGCCGGCGGAACTCCTCCGGGTCGGCGCCCGCGAGCTGCACCACCATCGTCATCGGCTGCGTCCGCCCGTCGGAGCGGCGCCCGTGCGTCACCGCCGCCCCGGCCCGCGTGGCGACGTCGGCGTCGCCGGTGGCGTCGACCACGTAGCGGGCCCGCCAGGCGACGAGCCCGTCTTGGCGGAAGACCTGTAGCACCCACTCCCCGGCCTCGCGGCGGATCCGCAGGATGGCGGTGTGCAGCGCGAGGGTGACGCCCGCGCCCGTCAGCCGCTCCTCCAGCACCCGCTTGAGCGCCTCGGGCTCGAAGACATCCACGTTCCCGCCCTCCGTCTGGTAGGTGGCATCGAGCTCCCCGAGATCGGCCTGCACCGCCCGGTAGAATCCCTGCGATAGGTCGGCGTCCCGGTAGCGGTAGTTGATGAATGCGCTCAGCCCCGCCGCCGTGCCCATCCCGCCGAGGAAGCCGTGGCGCTCGAGCAGCAGCGTGGCGCAGCCGGCGCCGGCCGCCGCCGCGGCCGCCGCGCACCCCGCGGGGCCGCCGCCGACCACGATGCAGTCGAAGCGCGCGCCGTCCGGCGCCGGTCCCGGGTCGGAGGGCGGCGTCATGCGGCGCCCAGGCGGCGCGCGATCCCGCGCACCGCGTCCTCCAGCCCGCGCAGGTCGCGCAGCGGCAGCTCTTGCCGGCCGATCAGGATGGCGACGGCAAAGCGCGGGCGGCGGCCGGGCTCCGGGATGGGCGCGGCCACGGAGACGTAGTTGGCGGCGCTCTCCCCGCGGTTCCAGGCCACGCCCTCCCGCGCCGCCTGCGCCACCTCGAGCAGGAAGCGCTGGGGGTCGGTGTTGGTGCGGGGCGTGAGCTTCGCGGCGTCCCGCAGCGGCGCGTACGCCGGCCATTCGGCCCGGGGATGGGCGGCGACCAGCACCTTGCCCGCGGAGGAGGCGTGCACTGGCGCCTGGCCGCCCAGCGCAAAGCTGTCGCCCCGGGCGCCGGAGGCCGCGACCACGTACGTGAAGCCGCCGCTGAGGGCGGAGACGTAGACGCTGGCGCGGAGCCGCTCCGCCTCCTCGCGGAGGACGTGCGGGAAGCGCGCGAGCGGGCCGAAGTGGAGCGTCAGCTCGTGCACGAACCCGAATACCCGCGAGCTCAGGCTGTAGCGCCGCGTCGCCGCGTCCTTGTGCACCATGCCCAGCTCGACCAGGGCGGAGAGCAGGCGGAACGTGGACGCCTTGGGCAGCGCCAGCCGCGCCGCCACCTCCGAGATGCCGAGCGACCGCGGCTCGTGCAGCAGGCATCCGAGCACGTTCAGCGCGTGGCGCAGCTGCCGCGTGCGGGAATCGGCGGACGGCCGGGCGGGGTGGTTCGCGGACATCGTGGGGGCGGAGCGGGTGACCGCTCCGATCAGCCGCCGCCGTACGCGCGGCGTCAAGTCAGCCGGTGGGCGGCTCCGGGGTCTGGGCGATCGCACCATGGCGGGAAGGGGCGCGATGCAGGGCAGGGGAGCGGCGCCGGTCAACGCGGCGCGGCGGCGGCGGCCCGCATTGCATTCCGCCCGTGGAACGGAAGGCCGCGGCGGGACGCGGAAGCGGTTGGCGCGCCGGGCGGCGGGCGGCCCACCCTCGGGGATGCCAGCCCCCGAGCGTGCGCCGCGCGTCGTTCTCCACCTGGTGGCGAACAGCCACCTCGACCCCGTCTGGCTGTGGGACTTCCGCGAGGGCCTCACCGAGGCGGTCAACACGGTGCGGACGGTCCTCACGCTGCTGCGGGAGCGCCCGGAACTGCGCTACATCCGCGGCGAGACGCTCGTCTACGAGGAGATCCGGCGGCGGGCGCCGGCCGCGTTTCGCGAGATCCGGCGGCTCGTCCGCGCGGGCCGCTGGGATCCGGTCGGGGGAACCTACCTGCAGCCGGACATGAACCTGCCGGCCGCGGAAACCCTGCACCGCCATTTCCGCGAGGGACAGGCGTTCCTCCGCCGGCACTTCGGGCGGCCGGCGTGGGCTGGCTGGTCGGCGGACTGCTTCGGGCACACGCCCTTCCTGCCCGACATCCTGCGCGCGCACGGGCTGCGGGCGTACGCCTTCGGCCGGCCCCGCCCGGCGGACGGGCATACCCTCTGCTGGTGGGAGAGCCCGACGGGCACGCGCGTGCTCGCGGTCTCGTATGCCGTGGGCTGGTACGGCTGCGAGCGCGACGAGCTGCCGGCCCGGCTGGATGCGTGCCTGGCGGCGGCGCCGCGGCAACCGGTGCCGCATCTCTTCGTGCCGTACGGGCTGGGCAACCACGGCGGGGGACCGACGCGGCGGCACCTGGACGACGCCGCGGCCTGGGCGGCGCAGCACCCTGAGTGCGAGGTGCGCCACTCGACCCTGCACGGGTACTTCGCCGCGGTGGAACAGGAGTTGCGCGCCCGGCGGGTGGCGCTGCCGGTGGTCCGGGACCTCGGCCACTGTCTGCGGGGCACCTACGCCTCGGCCCTGCGGGTGAAGACGGCCTACCGGCGCACCGAGGCGGCGGTGATCCGCCTCGAGCGGCTGCTCGCCATGCTCCCCCCGGCGGCGCGGCAGGAATTCGCCCCGCGCCTGGGGGAACTCTGGCGGGCCGTCCTCCGCAACAGCTTCCACGACATCCTGCCCGGGACGGCGATCCCGCGTGCCCTCGACGAGCAGGTGGAGGAGCTCGGCGGGGCGCTGCACGGGTGCCGCGAACTGGAGCGCGACGTGCTCCTCGCGCTGGCCCCCTCGGCCCGCCGCGTGCCGCCGCGGCCGGTCCCCGCGGATCATCCCCGCGCGGTCACGCTGCTGGTCGCCAACCCCCACGGCCGCGCGTACCGCGGGCTGCTGGAATTGGAGGCGATGCTCGATTTCCGCCCCGTCTGGGGCTACGCGGGCCGCCCGGCCGCGGTGCCGCTCGAGGTGCGGGGTCCCGGGGGCCGCCGGCTCCGTTTCCAGGAACTGACCCCCGGCCACAACTTCATGCCCCATCTCCCTTGGCGGAAACGGGTCGTCCTCGCGGTGACGCTCCCGCCGCGCAGTCGTGGCGAGTTCACGCTCGGCTGGGTCGAGGGTGCCCGGCCGCTTCCGCCCGCCCGCGTGGCCGCCGCCAGGGCCCGGGGGAGGCATGGCATCGGCAACGGGCTCCTGCGCCTCACGGCGGTCCCGGGGAGCCACGGCGTGGAGCTCGTGGCCGGCGGGCGGCCGCTGCTGGGCCCGGGCGGACTGCAGGCGCTGCTGGTCGACGACCCGTACGGACCGTGGGGCGGCCACTACGAGGAGCCGGCCTCGCTCGACCTGCACCGGGTGCGGCAGCGCTGGCGCATCACCGCCGCCCGCGTCACCGAGGACGGCCCCATCCGCGCCTCCCTGTGGTGCCGGCTCGCCGGGACCCGTTCGGACCTCGAGCTCACCTTCCGGCTCGGGGCCGGCGCCGCCCACGTGACCGTCGAGTCCCGGGTGTTCTTCGCCGAACGCCGGGCGCGGCTGAAGCTCGCGTTGCCCGGCGGTGACACCGCGGACTTCGCGCTGCCGGGCGGCGTGCTGCGCCGCGGCCCCGCGGGGGAGGTCCCGGGTGGGCGCTGGCTGCGGGTCCTCGACGCCCGCGGCCGCCCGCGCTTCCTCTTCGCCAGCGATGCCCTCTACGGCTTCAGCGCCCGCGACGGCTGCTGCTTCGCGACGGTGGTGCGTTCGACCCGCCAGACGATGGACCGGCCCGAGCGGGCGGCGGCGCTGCCGCCGGAGGAACCCGTGCTCGACCGCGGGGAGTTCCGCTTCCGGTTCCTGCTGGGCCGCGCCGATCCCGCGACGCTCGCGGCCGCCCGGCAGTTCGAGGAACCGCCGCTGGTCCTGCCCCTGCCGACCCCGGCCTGAGCCGGAAGTCCGCGGGTCACCGTCATCCGTTCACCGATGTCCGTCCCCCTCAGGGCGCCTTGCCCTTCCGCGCCGGCGCCTTCCGGGTTGGCTCGGGCGGGGGTTTGACCTGATCCGCGGGCGCGAAGCAGTCCGCCGGCGGCTCCGTCGGCAGCGAGGCCTTCCACGCCAGCGCGAGCCGGCTCAGCCGCGCGACCACCTCCGGCTGCGCCGCCGACTCGTCGCGCGCCTCCGCCCGGTCCGCCGGCAGGCGGTGCAGGGAGACGCGGCGCGCATCGGCGGTCAGCAACAGCTTCCACTCGCCGTCGCGCACGGCCAGCCGCGGCCACCAGTCGGGCTCGGTCTGGTTGCCCCGCCATTCCCAGTAGACCGGCCGCGTGCGGGCCACGGGCCGGCCCTCGAGCGCCGGGAGCAGGTTCTCGCCGTCCCCGGCGTAATCGGCCGGCAACGTCACCCCGGCCGCGGCGCACAGGGTCGGCAGCAGGTCCACCGCGGTGAACACGGTGGTCTCATCCCGCCGCCCCGCGGGCGCGCGGCCGGGCCAGCGGACCAAAAACGGCACGCGCACGCCGCCCTCGAAGAGGCTGCGTTTCCGGCCGCGCAGGCCGCCGGTTTCACCCACGCTGTAATAGGTATCGTAACCGGTGACGCCCGAGTCGCCCTCGGTGTAGGCGGGTCGCTTCGTTGCGCCGGTGTTCTCCGGGCCGTTGTCGCTGGAGAACAGGACGAGGGTGTTCCCGTCGACGCCCGCCTCGCGCAGGGCCTCGAGGATGCGGCCGACCGCCCGGTCGCCATCGCTCACCACGGCGGCGTAGACGCGGCGCTGCTCGTCGAGGTGGGCCCACTGGGCCATCGCCTCCGGACTCGGCGCGTGGGGCGTATGGGTCTCGTGCAGCCAAACGTTCAGGAAGAACGGCCGGTCGCGGTGCCGCCGGATGAAGTCGACGGCGTGGGCCGCGCTCTCGCCGACCTTCGCCGCGGGCCAGCCGGCGCCCCCGTTGAACACCGCCCACTCGTCGATGCCGTAGGCCTCGGGCGTCGGCGCGCCGGGCGTCTGGCGGTTGGTGAGGTGCCACTTGCCGAAGTGGCCGGTGCGGTAGCCGGCCGCCCGCAGGAAGCGCGGCAACGTCGGCGCGCGCGGGTCGAGCCAGTCGGGCATTCCCCGCGGGCGATTCTGGCTCGGGTGCGCGAAGTGCTGGTGCACGCCCCACCGCGCCGGGTACTGCCCGGTCATCACCGCCGTGCGGCTCGGGGAGCAGACGGGGTTGAGGACGTTGAACTGGCCGAAGTCGATCCCCTCGGCGGCGAGGCGGTCGAGGTGCGGCGTGCGCAGCCACGTGGAGCCGTGGCCGGACAGGTCGCCCCAGCCCCAGTCGTCGGCGAAGATGAAGACGATGTTGGGGCGCGGGGCGGGCGCCGCGGCGCGGGCGGCGGCCGCGGCGAGGACGAGCAGGAGCAGGCGGAGGAGCATCGCGGGGAGCGCGCGTTCAGCGCACGGTGAGCACGCCGCGCATCAGCAGGTGATGCCCGGGGAACGAGCAGAGGTACGGGTAATCGCCGGGCGCGGCGGGCGCGGTGAACTCGAGCACCTCCTCGCGCTGGTGGTCGACCAGCTTGGTGGCCGCGAGCACGTCGCCGCCCGGCGGAATGAAGGCCAGCTCGAAGCCGCGGGCGCCAAGCGCGATGGCGGCCTCGCCGACCGCGTCCGCCCGCCCCGGCTTCACCAGCAGCCAGTTGTGCGGCATCGCGTCGGGATTGAAGAACGTCAGCCGCACCCGCCGGCCCGCGGGCACGGTGAGTTTCGTGACGTCGAACCGCATCGCCTCGACGATGGTCCCGAGCCGGATCTCCACGAGGTCCGCGGTCTCGCGCACCACGCCGGATTTCCCGGCCGGGGCCGGCGCGTTCGCGGCGGCGGCGGCGTGGCCCGCGTGGGTCGCCGCGGCAGCGGTGGCGGCGGGGGCGGGTGGGTTGAGGAGGTGGCGCACGGTGGCCGCGGCGACGCGGGCGTGCGGCTCCGGCGAGGCCAGCACCTGCGCGAGGAGGGCGGGGTTGGCCACGTGGTGCTGCTGATGCAGCCAGAGCGCCTCGAGGAACGCGCGGGCGTGCTCCCGCTTGGTGGGATCAAAGCGGCCGAGCCAGCGCTGCGTCGCGGCGATCACCGCCCGCGAATCGCGGCCGCTGAGCTCGACGCGCGTCCGGTGGCGCACGCCGTCGGTCGGGTGGAGCAGGTTCTCCAGCAGCGCCTCGATGGGCTGGCCGGCGATCGCGACCGGAGCCTGCAGGGGGCGGCCGGTGGCGGTGACCCGGTAGATGCGGCCGTGGCGCTGGTCGCGCTGCGGGTCGCGCACGTTGTGCTGCATGTGGCCGATGATCACGTTGTGCCAGTCGGCCACGTAGAGGGCGCCGTCGGCCCCGAAGATCGCGTCGGCGGGGCGGAAGTTCTTGTCGCCGCTCATCAGCAGGCCGGCGGAGGTCTCCTCGACCACGGAGCCATCGGCCTGGGTCACGTTGACCTTGAGCGGGGCGCCGGAGGGTTCGCCCCAGACCGTGCCGGCGGCGGCGTCGCGCGCGAGCCGGTACTGCTTGAGGCCGCGGAAACCGATCACGTTGCAGAGCAGGAAATCGCCCTGCATCGCCTCCGGGAAGTGGGTGGACGACACGATCTCGCAGGCGGCCACCGGGCGGACCTCCTTCTTGAGGAGCTCGAACATCTTGAAGCCCTGCTCGTGCGGCCGGACCTGGAACGCGCGGCCGCCGGTGCCGTCGGTCGCGTAGTGGTAGCCCCAGCCGTCGAAGGCGATGCCGTGCGGGTTGGGGGAGTTGGCGGCGTGGAAGGCGATGCGGTACGTGCGCGGGTCGAAGCGGAACATCGCCGAGGCCTCCGAGCGGAGCGACGGGCCCCACGGCTGCTCGTGGTTGTGCACCATGAAGATCCCGCTCTGCCAGTAGAGGGCGCCGTCCGGCCCGAGGATCAGGTTGTTCGCCCCGTGGTGGGTGTCGGCGGTGTCGAGGCCGTGGAGCACGATCTCGCGCACGTCCGCCACGTCGTCGCCGTTGGTGTCCTTGAGGAAGAGGAGGTCGGGGCCGGAGGCGACGAGGACGCCGCCGTTCCAGAACTCGAAGCCGAGCGGGTTCTGCACGCGCGCGAACTCGGTGGTGCGGTCGGCCCGGCCGTCGCCGTTGTCGTCGTGGAAGATCACCAGCGCGTCGCGCATCGGCTGGAGCGGCTGCCACATCGGGTAGGTGGGCCAGACGGCGGCCCAGAGGCGGCCGCGGGCGTCGACCTGCAGCTGCACGGGGTTGATGAGTTCGGGGAAGCGGTCCTCGGCGGCGAACACGTTGGCCTGGAAACCCTCGGCGAGGGCGAGGTGGCGCAGGCCCTCCTCGCCGCTGACGTAGCGCGGCACGCCCTCCTTCATCGCGCTCGAGCTGGCGCTGCCGCCGCCGATGTTGGTCTTCACCGGGATCGGGGCCGGCACGTTGCGGTCGTCGACGGCGAGGTCGCCGCCGCCGGCCCGCGCCCAGACGCGGGCGTCGCGGTTGGCCGTCATCACGTCGAGCATCGTCAGCTCGTGCTGGAGCACGGTGGCGTTGGTCTGGCCGTCGACGAACGCGAGGGTGGAGCGGCCGCCCCAGACGTCGTTGCCGTCCCGGGCGCGGTAGCGCGCGTGCCAGTGTTCATCCTTGTCCAACACCGCCGCGCGCAGGGGTTGCAGCGCCGGGGCGGCTGGCACCGCCTGGCCCAGCAACGCCTTGGCGATCACCTCGGCGAGGAGCCGGTTGCCCTCGGCGGTGAGGTGGACGCCGTTGAGGGTGAGCGGCGTGCGGGCCTGGCGGAACAGTTCCAGCGACGGGGTGAACAGGTCCACGTACGCGACGCCGGCCTCGCGGGCGGCGGCGGCGGTCGCCTCGGCGTAGGCCTTGAGGCGCGCGTTGTGCTCGCGGCCGTCGGGCAGGAGCGGGTTGCGCGTGTCCTCGAACGCGATCGGGCTGAAGAGCACGATGCGGGGGAAGTCGCGGCCGTTGGCGCGGCTGCCGCGGGTGCGGGCCACGAACTCGAGCAGGTCCTTGCGGTGCGTGTCCGCCGCGTCCACGCCGGCGAACGACTCGTTGTAGCCGAAGAAGGCGAAGACGACGTCCGCCCGCACGTGGCGCAGGTACTCGGTCATGTGCAGCTGGCCCTTGCTGCGGGGGTAGGTGTTGGGGCGGTCGCCGCTGGTGCTGAGGTTGCGGAACCGTACCTGCTGGCCGGCGAGGCGCGACTGCAGGAGGGTCTCGAGCCAGCCGTCGTGCTGCATGCGCTCCGGAAGGGCGTTGCCCAGCAGCGCGACCACCTCGCCTTGACGGAAGGCGAAGGGCAGGGGATCGCGGTGGCCCGGGGGCACGGGAAACAGGTCCGGCTCGCGCGGCGGGGGCGGCGGCGCCTTGGCCGCCTTGGGCGCGGTCTTCGCGGCGGTCTTGGGGGCCGCCTTGGCGTCGGCCTTCGGCGCCGCCTTGGGGGTCCCGGGCGCGTCCTTCTTCGGGGCCGCCTTGGGGGCGGGGCCGGTGTCGTGGTTCGCGGGGATGGGGCTGGTGAAACCCGCGTACTGCGCCGGCCGCACACCGCGCGCGTGGCCGAGGTTGCGGTAGGGGTTGGGCCGGAACGGGCCGACGAAGCCGATCGCCAGATCGGGCCGGATCGCGTCCTCGAGGCCCGCCGCCCACAGGCAGCCGTTCACCAGCAGCCGCCGGTAACCGTCGTTGAGCAGGTCCTCGGGCGTCCCGTACAGCGAGGTGAACACGCGCCCGGTGCGCCCCGACGCCGAGCGGTAGGTGCGCGTCCACTCGGAGGGCTGCGCCGCCTTGGTCGCGTCCGCCGGCGAGTCCGGGGTCATCCCGTTCAGCGGTTGCGCGAGGGTCAGGACCTCGCCGTCGACCGGCTTGCCGACGTAGGCGCCGACGTGGGCCCAGATGTCCTTCACGCCGCGGAGGATCGGGTGGCCGGCGCGTTCCGGGACGATCGTGATGCGCGTGCTCTGGGCGTGGTTGCGCCCGAGGTGGCCGACCCAGGTCTGGCCGAGCACCTGGTGGCCGAAGCCCAGCTCGTAGCCGGGCACCTTGCTGTCGTAGGAGAACTTCGCGAGCGGGTGGTCCGCCGGGGTGCGGAACGCGTGCGTGGCGGTGCGCAGGCCGACGACCGGCCCGCCGCGCGCGAGGTAGGCCTCGAGGTGGCGCAACTGCTCCACGGGCGGGGCCTGGAAGCGCAGGAACACGACCGCGAGGTCCGCGGTCGCGAGGGCCTCCATGCCGGGCAGGTTCGAGGCGGTGGGATCGATCTCGCCCGTGGCCGGGTGGACCGAGAACAGGACGGTGCACTTGAAGCCGTGGTGCAGCGCGAGGATCCGCGCGAGCGCGGGCAGGGTCTCCTCGGAACGGTACTCGTGGTCACCGGCGAGGAAGACGATGTGTTTGCCCCGGCCCGGGCCCGCCGCGCCCTCGTAGACGAGGGGCTGGGCGCGCAGCAGCGGCGCGAGGACAAGGAGCAGGGGCAGCAGGAGGAGGCGGGGCATGCGGAATAAAGGGTGGGGTGCTCCGAGCCAACGCGGCGCCCGCGCGCGTGGCAATCCCCGGCCGCGGGGCCGTACGGGTCCGAAGGCGCGCGGGGCCTTGGTTTGGAGCCCATCCCTTCCGAGCGCTCCCCCTGAAACCTCCGCGGCGTCTATGGACGCCACCATCAGTCTGGTCCGCGCCCAGCGGCCCTTTGTGCCTTTTGTGGCCATCCTCTTGGCTGATCTGCCGAAGCAGTTTGGCCGCAGAAGGCGCAAGGGCTTGCCGCCCGTACGGAAGAGCCCACTCGCACCACCCCGTTTGGTCCGCTGACCCGGGCCCGAAGGCTAAAACAACGGCTTCGCCCCCGCCGCCGGCAGCGGCGCGAGGCCCAGGCGCGCGATCAGGGTCGGCGCGATCGCGTCGACGCCCACGCGCTCCGTCCGGACGCCCGGCTTGATGCCGGCGCCGAACCACACGTTCGCCACGTGGGTGTCATACCGGTGCGGGCTGCCGTGGCCGGTGCCCGTGCCCGCCCGGGTTCCGACGTGCGGCCGGTAGGCGAAGAGGACATCCCGCGGCCGCCCGGCGTGCTGGCTCCGGCGGAACTGCGCGGCCAAGTCTTCCCCGTCCGCCGGGGCCGCCGCGAGCTCCGCCGCGGTGAACGCCGCCACCACCTCGGGCCGCGCGCGCAGGGCGTCGCGCACGACCTGCGCCGCCGCCTCCGCCGTGACCTTCCGCGCCGCCAGCGCCGCCGGCCGCAGGTGGTACGCGGTGCCGTCGCGCACGAACCAGGTCTCCGGC
The DNA here is from genome assembly GCA_049428505.1 of Opitutaceae bacterium. GTDB lineage: Bacteria > Verrucomicrobiota > Verrucomicrobiia > Opitutales > Opitutaceae > ER46. The sequence goes on from JBMTAG010000020.1 coordinate 38,256, forward strand.
TTCGGCGGGGCCCCGAAGGCGCCGTCCAGCGCCTGCCGCACCGCCCCGTCGATTTCCCGCGAATTGGCCCGGCTGCCGCGCGCGCCCGGCTCGCGCCGTCCGGCCTGCTCCGGCAGCGGCGCCACGCCGTGATCCGCGGTCAGCACGATCAGGCACCGCCCGAGACCCACTTCCCGGTCAAGGCAGTCCAGCAACCCCGCCAGCACGCGGTCCAGCCGCAGCATCGAGTCCATGAGCTCGTGGCTGTCCGGCCCGTACGCGTGGCCGACCGCGTCGACCTGCGAAAAACTCACGCCGAGGAAGTCCACGCCTGGATGGTGACCCAGGCGCTCCGCGCGGATCGCGCGCTGGGTGAACTCCCCGAGGATCTCGGTGGCGAACGGGGAGTTGTCGAACGCGCCGAAGAAGGCCGGCCCGACGGCCTTGGCGCCGCCGTCCACCCGCTTGGGAAAGGTCCGGCCCAGGCCCATGCCCTCGTTTTCCCCCGCCTGGTCATCCGGACCCTGCACCGCCTCGTACACGGCCGCCGGCAGCAGGCGCTCCCAGGTCCGGCCGAAGGTCGCGTGCACCCGCTTCTCCGCGTTGAACGCCTCCACCCATGCCGGCAACTGCGCGGCGTAGTGCCGCGAGGTCACCATCTTGCCCACCTCGTCCCAGTAGGCCCCGTCCGCCCGCTGGCCGCCGAGCAGGATCGCGGAACGGTCCTTGTTCGAGATGGTGATCACGCGGCTGTCCGCCCCGTAACGCTCCTTCAGGCGGTCCGCCACGGTCGGCGCGAGCAGGGTCCGCGGGGAACGCCCCGTCTTCTCCGGCCGCGCCGCCGCGGTCGGGCCGAGCTCCCCCGGTGCCACCCCCACCAGCGGCGACGCCGGATCCTCCACCGAGTTGACCGACTCCCACGTGCCGCGGTCGAGCCAGTCGTTGCCGATGACGCCGTGCACGTCCGCGTGGACCCCGGTCGCCAAGGTCGCGTGGCCCGGTGCGGTCAGGGTGAAGGCGTGGCGATAATGGGTGTCCCGGAAATCGAGCCCGCCCTCCAGCAGGCGCCGGAAACCGCCCGGCCCGAAATGCGGGCCAAACCGCACGAGGTGGTCGGCGCGCAGCTGGTCCACGCTGATGATGACCACCAGCCGCGGCTGGTCCGCCGTCGCGGCGGGCAGGACGGCCGGCGTGAGGAGCAGCAGGAACAGGCGGAGGCGGGAAGGGACGAGGCGCATCGGAGGGAAAGACGTCGGCGGGGGCGTTCGGGTTCACCACGCCGCGCGCAGGCCGGCGAGAAAGAGGCGCGGCGCGGCCACGGTGACCACGCCGTCGGCGCCGCGGCCCGCCTCCACGCGGGCGGCCGTCAGGTTCTCGACGGTGAGGAACAGGGTCCGCCCGCCGCCCAACGCCCGCCGCAGGGTGAGGTCCGCGACGGTCACCGCCGCCAGCGGGAGCTGGTTTTCGTCGTCCTCGAACTGGCGCCCGGTTGCGCGCCCCCGCGCCGCCGCCGTCCAGCCCGCGCCAAGCGGCCCCTCGATGCCGAGGACGAGCGTCCGCCGCGGCACCTGGGCCACGTCACGGCCGACAAGCGCCGGCGCCACCCCGGCCTGCGCGACCGTGGCGCGGTTGAACAGGGCGGCCGCGGAGAGGGCCCAGCCTGGCGCGGGCGTCCACCGCGCCACCGCCTCCGTGCCCGCGACGCGCAGGCGATCCAGGTTGAGCCGCTGCCGCCCGAGGCCCCCGGCGGGCAGGGAGCCGACCACCGGAAACACGCCGGGACCCCGCGCGATCGTGACGTTCGCCACGGCGTCGTGGAGGTCCTGCCGGAAGCGGACCACTTCCACGGAGAACGCGGGCGCCGGGCGCCACTCGAGCGCCACCTCGCCGCCGCGGGCCCGTTCCGTGGCGAGCCGCGGGTTGGCTTCGGTGACGTTCGCGCCCTGGCGGAAGGGCCGGTACAGCTCGTTCAGGGTGGGTCGGCGGAACGCGCCCTGCGCGTTGGCCCGCAGCCGCCAGCCCGCCGCGGGGGTCCATGTCAACCCGGCGCCCGGGCTGAAGGCGGTGCCCTGCCGGCCGGCGAACCGTTCGTCGCGCAGCGCCACGCCCGTGTCGCGCTCCTCCTCGCGGCGGTGTCCGTCGCCCTCGCGCCAGAAATCGACGCGCCCCCCGCCCGAGAACCGCCACCCCGCGCCAAGGGGGTGGTCGTGGTGCAGCCAGGCGCCGGCGACCTCCTGGCGGCCCCCGGCGGTGCGCCGGCGGGTGAAGCGCCCCGCGACGTAGGTGAAGAGTTCCCGCGTCTCGCCCTCGACTGCGCGCAGGTCGCCCCCGGCCGCGGTGCGTGCCCCGCCCGCGTGGCGCCAGCCGAGGGTGCCCGCCAGCCCGGCCGCGCGCGCCGGCACCGCGTATTGGTCGCTCGCGGGCGTCTCGGCGGAGCGCGTGGCGTTGACCGACGAGAAGGTGCTCGTGAACCCCTGCCGCTGGGCGTAGGCGGCGAGGGTCCACGCCGGGCCGCCCGCGCCGCCGCCCCGCGCCGTGACTTGCCCGGCGGTCTCGCGGCTGGCGTTGCCGGTGAAGGGGGTGCCGTTGCCGCGGGTCTCGGCGAAGCCGCGGAGCGCGACCGCCAGGCTGGTCCCGCCCGCGAACGTCTGCCGCCAACGCGCCTGCCCCCACCGGTGCCGGCTGGCGGCCGCCGTGTCGACCGGCCCGCGCCGTTCGGGGGCGACCACCGGAAAGCCGTCGCTCGCGAACCAGCGGCCCGCGACGTCGATCCAGCCGTCCCCGGCGGGCGCGGTCACCTCGGCCTCGGCGGAACGCGTGCCGCGGTCGCCGGCGAGGGTCGCCAGCGTGCCGCCGCTGCCCTCGCGCTCGCGGCCGAGCAGCTGCACGACCCCGCCGAGGGCGGCGTTGCCCCAGGCGGCCCCGCCCCCGCCGGGCACGACTTCGACCGCCGCGAGCCCTTCGCGCGGGAGCTTGGCCCAGGCGACCCAGCCGCCGAACGGGTCGTTGAGCGGCACGCCGTCGAGGAGGAGCAGCGTGCGGCTGGCGCCGCTGGGCCCGAGTCCGCGGAGCGAGACGCCCTGGGCGGTGGGGTTGGCGGCGAGGCTGTCGGTGCGGCGGAAGAGGCTGAAGGCGGGGAGCGAGCGGAGGGCGCCGTCGAGCGTGAGGGCGGGGGCGGCGGCGACGTCGGCGCCGGGAAGGCGGCGGACCGTGGCGGGACTTTCGGCGCCGGGCTGCGGCAGGCGGGCGGCGGTGACCACCTCCGGGGCGAGTTGCACGGCGGGTTCCGCCGCGCCGGTGGCGACCGGCACGGCGCCGAGCAGGAGGGCGAGGCGGGCGCGCATCGGCGGGGAGCGTGCCCCCGCGGCCGGCGGCGGCAAGGGTGGTTTGGGCCGCGCCCACGCATTTCGTGCTCGGCATCACCGGCCGCCTTTGGGAGGGTGCGGCTCCCGCGCCCGGCGCGGGGAAACTTATGCCACTCTGGGAATACAAGGTAATCACGAGCGGAAAGGGCGGATTCGCCCGGCCCGACATGATGGAGAAATTTCTGAACGATCTCGGCCGCGAGGACTGGGAGATCATCAGCTTCCACTCGCATCCGGACAACTTCCTCGCCTTCACCGGGCTCGCCCGCCGCTCCACCCAGCGCGACTGGACCCTCGAGGACGCCGCCGCCGCCGCCGCCAAGGTCGAGGCCGACCGCCTGCGCGCCGAATTCGAAGCCAAGTTCAAGGCCGCCACCAGCACCGCCCCCGCCGCCGCCGCCCCCGCCGAGGACGCCGGCGCCTCCTTTCTCGAGGAGAAGGCCGCCCCCGAGGACGGCTTCCGCAAGCTGGTGGACACCTCCCGCGACGATGACCCCGACGCTCCCGAGGACGAAAAGGCCGATGCGTGGGACCAACTCGCCGCTGAGGACGAGCTGCCCACCTTCTTCGAGGCCATCCGCCCCCATATGCGCCGCAACCAGCGCGGGGCCGGGATGTCCGTCGGGCTCGACTACCTCGCGAAGAAGTGGGACCTGCCGGAGGAGGACATCAAGGCTGCGCTCGTCGAGTGCGGGTTCGTGATGCCCGAGGACGAGGACTCGCCCGTGGTGTACCTGGAGTACGACGGCGACCTGTTCTGGGTGAACATCAACCGCCGCGGGGAACTCTGGATCAACACCAAGGAGAAGCCCCGCCCGGTGTTCCGTTCGGTCAAGGGCACTCGCGTGGAGGTCGAGGCCCCCCGTTCCGAGGGTGCCCCCGCCGGCGAGACTCCTGCCGGGGAAAACGCGGCCGCCGCCCCGGCTCCCGATCGCACCCCGGTCCCGTTGCCCGAGGGCCTGGAGTTGCTGGAAAAGATCCGCCCGCAGATGCGCCGCAACCGCCGTGGCCCCGGGGCCTCCGGCAGCGCGAGCTTCCTTTCCCGCGCGTTCCGCACCAACGAGGCTGAATTGAAGGCCGCCTTTGGGCGCCTCGGCCTGCCGCTCCCGGTCCCCGGGGGCGAGACCCCCGCCCCGATCGAGCTGGGCGGCCTCTTCTGGTGGTTGAACCTCGATTCGCGCGGCGGCCTCTGGATCAATGCGACGGATCGCCGCGAGGGCGAGACTTCCGCCGCCGCGCCGGCCGCCGGCGAAGCGGGGACGCCCCCGGCGGACGCTGCTCCCGCCGCTGCCCCGGTCGACGGTGCTGCTCCCGCTCCCGCGTTGGCCGAGCCGCCCCTGCTGACGGAGCCGCCGCTGCTTTCTGCTGTCGCCGCCGCAGCCCCCGTCACCACGGGTACGCCGGCGGAAGCCCCCGCGCCTGCGGCTGGCGAAGCGCCTGTCGCCGGGGAGGCGGGTGTGGCTCCCGCGGCGTCTGCCACTCCGGAAGCCGGGGCTGCGCCCGAGGGTTCAGCCCCTCGCCCCCGCCTGAGCCGGGGTGGCCGCCCGCGTTCGCGCCCGCGTCGCGAAGGCTGAGGCGGCTGAGAACGGTCCCGCGCCCGCTTTCGCCGACGGTTCCCCGGTGCACCGTTTGCCCTGTGGTCGCCGTCGCCGCTCCCGTCCCCGCAAGCCGGACTGAGCGCCCTCCGCAGTCTTGGCGGAGGAGATAGCCACAAAAGGCGCAAAGGGCTGCAGCCGTGGTCGAAGCCGTGCGTGGCGTCCATAGACGCCGCGGAGCTGAAAGGCGGGAACCGACAAGGCCGGGGTTCCAGCCGAATCGTTTCCGACCGCGCAGCGGTACGGGCCCGAAGCCGCGCGTGGCCCTGGTTTGGAGCCCATCCCTTCCGAGCGCTCGCCCTTGAACCTCCGCGGTGTCTATGGACGCCACCAGCAGCCTGGTCCGCGCCCAGGGCCCTTTGCGCCTTTTGTGGCCCTCCCCGAAGAATGACCCAGAGGTAAGGCTTCAGGGCGGCGTGAGCCGCCCCAAGGCCCGGCGCAGGTCGCGCTCCAGTTTCTCCATCGGCACGGTGTCGCGCAGCCGCTCGGGCAGCGCCAGCACCACCGCCAAGCCCTCCGCGTAGGCCGCCCGCGCCTCGCTCGGCCTTCCCGCCCGTTCCAGCACTTCGCCGCGCCGGAACAGCCAGCCTTCCCGCCGCGGCGCCGACGCCAGCGCGGCGTCGATCCGCCGCAGGGCCGCATCCGGCTCCCCCCGCTCCAGTTCCAGCGTCAGGGCCTGTTCCACCAGCGACACCACCGGCCCGAGCCGCTCGAGGCCCGCATCGAGGGCCGCCAGCGCCGCCGCGCGGTCCCCGCCGCCCGCCAGCAGCCGGGCGTGACGCAAAAAATGCTCCGGCCGCGGCTCCGGCGCCCGTTCGATCCCGCGCGCGCAGTCGGCCGCGGCCGCTTCGTTCCGGCCCGCGGCGGCGTGGATCTCCGCCCGCAGGAACCAACCGTCCGGCGCCCCGGGCTCCGCGGCCAGAAAGCGGTCAATCGCCGGCAGCGCCCCCGCCGGATCGCCTGCCTCCAGCCGTGCTCGCGCACGAAAATACGCGACCACCGCCAAGTCCGGCGCCAGCCGCGCCGCCGCCGCGTAATCGGCCTCCGCCCGCTCCCACTCCCGCAGGTGCCGGTACAATTCCCCCCGCCGCAGGTGCAGGTCCGCGTCCGGCGCCTGCGCCAGTTCCGCCGTGAGCAACTCCAGCACGCGCTGGTCATCCCCGTGCGCCCCCAGCGGACCCGTCAGCACCGCCGCCAGCAGCCAGCCCAGCATCCCCCGGCGGAGACCGGAGGCGGGAGCGGGACGCGGTGAACGCGGGGAACTCATCGGCGGGTGCGGGCAGTCAGCCGCATCCCGCCCGCGGCTCAAGCCCGGCCTTGGCAACGTCCGCGGGACGACGCAGGGTGCCCGCAATGCCGCCCCGCCTCCTCCTGGCCGTCCTCGCGCTCCTGCCGACCGTCCTCCCGGCCGCGGAGCCCGCCCCGTTCACCTTCGCCGCGTTCGGCTGCGTGCCCTACGCCCGCCACCCCGGCAGCGAGGACGCCTTCCGGCGCCTCCTCGCCGAGGTCGACCGCCACCAGCCCGCCTTCGCCGTCCACCTTGGCGACACCCTTGGCGGCGATGAGCGCGCGACGGATGCGTTTTACCTGCGCCGCCGCGCGGACTTCAACCGCCTCGCCACCGCATTGGTCTACACCCCGGGGGACAACGAGTGGACGGATGCCCATCGTCCCGCGGCCGGCGGCTTTGATCCCCTCGAGCGGCTCGCGCGCCTCCGGGAGGTTTATTTCGCCGAGGAGCGCAGCCTCGGCGGCCGGCCCCTCGCGCTGGTCACGCAGCGCCGCGAACCGGCCCACGCCCGCTTCGTCGAACACGCGCGCTGGACCATCGGCGGCGTGGTCTTCGCGACCCTCCACCTCGTCGGCAGCCATAACAACCACCAGCCCGCCGTCCCGGGCGCATTGGCGGAATGGCGGGAGCGGGAGGCGGCGGTCGTGGCCTGGATCCACGCCACCTTCGCCGCCGCGTCCGCGTCGGCCGCGCCCGCCGTCGCGTTCTTCTTCCAGGCGGATCCCTTCGTCGCGGACAAGAACCTTCCCGGCTACGACCCCGGCTTCGAGGCTTCCCTGCGCGCGCTCGAGACCGCCGCGCGCGCCTTCGGCCGGCCCGTGCTGCTGGTGCACGCCGATGAGCACCGCTACCGCCTCGACGAGGGCATCCGTTTCGCCGCGGAAGGGGAGCGCGTGCCCAACGTGACCCGCCTCGAGACCTTCGGGGCGGAAAACATCCACGGGGTGCTCGTCACGGTCGACCCGGCGTCGCGCGCGGTCTTCGCGGCCGGCCCGCTCCTCGTCC
>JBMTAG010000021.1:0-44010 GCA_049428505.1 Opitutaceae bacterium
TTCTGCAGCAGGTCGCGCAGCCCGTGCTCCGACTTGAACGCCTTCCCGTTGAGGGTGAGCGTGAGCCCGCGGTTGAGGAAGGCGTAGTTCCAGAGGAGATCCTCGATGAACTCGGGACGGAAGCGGAAGTCGCGGCCGAACAGCGCCTCGTCGGGCGTGAACTCGATCAGCGTGCCGTTGCGTTCCTCGGCTTTGACCACCTTGCCGTCGCGGCGGAGCCGGCCCTGGGCGAACTCGACGACCCTGCTCTGGCCGTCGCGGAAGGCCTGGGCGCGGTACTCGAGCGAAAGGGCGTTCACCGCCTTCTGGCCGACGCCGTTGAGGCCGACCGATTTCTGGAACGTCTCGCTGTCGTACTTGGCGCCCGTGTTGATGATGGAAACGCAGTCGACGAGCTTGCCCAGCGGGATGCCCCGCCCGTAGTCGCGGACCCGGACGGAGCGCTCGTGCAGCTCGACTTCGACGCGGCGGCCATGGCCCATCGTGAATTCGTCGATGCAGTTGTCGATCGTCTCCTTGATCAGCACGTAGATCCCGTCCTCGGCATGGGCGCCGTTGCCGAGGCGACCGATGTACATCCCCGGGCGCAGGCGGATGTGTTCGAGGGAGGAGAGCGTCTTGATGCTCGCTTCGGTGTAGTTCGCGGCCATCGGTGAAATCGGGGCGGAACAGACCCGCGCCCGCACGGACTGGCAAGCGTGAACACGGGCCTCAGCCGAGCACGAGGGCGATCGCGCCCAGCATCAGGATGGCGCCCGCGAGCCGGGCCCGGAGGACGGCGGGGCCCGCGGAGCGCTCCCGCGAGCCCACCCATGCGCCGGCCACCCAGACCGCAAGGACGCTCCAGAGGCCGCGGGAGCCGTAGACGACGTTGACGGGCGCCGCCCCGCCCCAGTGGGCGATCACGCCGGTGATGCCCGCCGACTGCACGCCCATCGCGGCGGTGCCCGCAAGCAGCCAGCGCCACGTCGGCCCCGGGATGTCCGCCAGCGAACCGCGGAAACGCGGCACATAAAGAAAGGCCAGCAGGCCGCCGCAGGTGACCGTCAGGGGCAGAAAGCGCCCGAGGCCCCACCGCGGGCTCCACAGCTGGGTGAGCACATCAAACACCGCGTAGGCCGCCGCCGCCGCGGACGCGATGAGCACGGTGCGGCCCACGCGGAACCGCGGGCGGCCGGGGCCCCCGGAGGCATTCAGCACCGCCACGCCGATGCTCGCGAGCAACGCCGCCAGCCAGAGCTGCCAGCGCAGGGCCTCCCCCGCCCACCAGGTCACGAGCAGGGCGACCAGCAGGATCTTGATCCCCATCACCGGCGCGGCGACGGACACGTCGCCCGTTTCGAAGGCGAGGAAGGTGAGGAACTGCCCCCCGGAAAAGCAGAGCGCAGTGATGACGGGCTGCCACCACAGGTCCGGCTGCCACTCGCCCCCCAGCAGCCAGAGCGGCTGGAAGACGACCACGGTCATCAGGTTGGCCACGAACGCGGTCCGCCAGAGGCCGGACCCGAGCTCGGACGCGCGTTTGACCAGCAGCGCGGCCACCGCGAACAGGGCGGCGGAGCCGAGCGCAAGCAGGAGCGGGACGCTCAAGGCGAGGGCGCGGGCGGCTGCTCCAGGATCTGGCCGTCGCGGAGCAGGCGTTCCCGCAGGCGCGCGTAGGGAACGTCCTGCACGGCCACGCCGCCCTCGAGGGCGAGCACGGCGGCGGTGGCAGCGGACTGCCCGAGGATCATGAAGACGGGCTCCATCCGGATGGAACCGAAGGCGATGTGGGAACTCGAGACGCAGACCGGCACCAGCAGGTTCCCGACCTGCCCGCGCTTGGGCACCAGCGCCCCGTAGGCGATGGCGTAGGGCGCCTTCAGCGGCACCCCGATGTCGCCCTCGTTCTGCACGTAGCCCTCCGGGGTGATGTAGCGCTGCACGTTGTGCGAGTCGATGGTGTAGCTGCCCATGCCGACGGAGTCGGGCGTGGGCTTCCGTTGCCGCAGCTCGTTTTCCGTCATCACGAAGCTGCCGACCATCCGGCGCGCCTCCCGCACGTAGATCTGGCGGGGCCAGCCGCCGTTGTCCTTGAACTCGTCCTTGGCCAGGCCCCACTGCCGCATCCGCTCGCGCACGTCCTGCGGCACGCGCGGGTCCGTGGTGATGAAGTAAAGCCAGCCCTTCTGGTAGTTCTCGTGCTCCCTGATGATCTCACGGCGGCGCTCGTAGCTGGCCTCCGGGTAGTCGTAGTTCATCCCGATGTTGTCGGTGCTGAACGGCCCGTGGTTGTTGGTGTCGGTCTTCCGGTTCGGAATCGGGTCGAACTTGCCGAAGGTCTCCTTCCACCCCGCGGCGTAGATGCGCGCCAGCAGCTCGTACTGGGCGGGATCATACCCGTCGGGACGCGCGAACGGGATCCGGTTGTCCGGATGGTCCGTGAGGCACATCCGGAAGCAGTACGCCTGCACCCGGTGGTCCCCCTCGCCGAACACGCCGGGCGGCTCCGCGCTGACCCGCGCCACCAGGCCGCTCGCCGGATCCCCCGGGATCCGGTAGGGGCTGACCTTCTGCGGCAACAGCACCCCGAAGTGATGCCGGTGGTGCAGCACCCCGGTCTGCACCCCGTTGTGCTCCTCGCCGTAGACGCGGTTCGCCTCGCGGCCGACGTGGTACGAGACCCCGGCGGCGGCCATGAGGTCACCCTCGTAGGTCGCGTCGATGAACATCCGCCCCGCGTAGGTGCGGCCGCTGAGGGTCCGGATGGCCGTGATCCGGCCGCCCGCGAGGCTGACGCCGCCCTTCCGGTCGAGCCACTCGTCGCGGACCACCGTGATGCCGTGCTCGCGCACCAGGTCCTCGAACACGCGCTCCGCCACGCCCGGCTCGAAGATCCACATCGTCCGCTGCTCCCCGTCGATCGCGGGCGTGCCCTGGCCCCGGTTGCCGTACTCACCCCGCGACTGCCAGCGCCAGGCGTCGTCCGCTTGGTAGTGCCGCCAGATGCGATGGTAGAAGTTGCGCGCCAGCCCGCCGATCACCGCCTTGTTGCCGGTGTCGGTCCAGCCAAGGCCTCCGCTCGTCAGCCCGCCGAGGTGACGGTCGGGGCTGACCACGATCACGGAGCGGCCCATCTGCCGGGCTTGCACCGCGGCGGTCACGGCGGCGGCGGTGCCGCCGTAGACCACGAGATCGTGCTCCACGGGCACGGCGGCGGGCAGGGCGACGGCGAGCAGCAGGGGCAGGAGGCGCAGGGGGGCGGGGAGGCGCATGACGCCGAAGCTGGCTCGTCCGCGGCCGCCCTGTCGAGCCTGCGGGCGGCCGGGAATAGGATTGCCGGCGCCGGCCGGCCGCCGCTACGCCTCCGCGCAATGCCACCCCCACCCGCGCCCGACGCCCCGCCCGGCGGCGGTGACGCCGACGAGGCCCTGCTCCGCCGCCTCGGTTATGCGCAGGAGTTGCGCCGCCGGATGAGCGGCTTCTCCAACTTCGCCCTCTCCTTCTCGATCATCTGCATCCTCGCGGGCGGAATCACCTCGTTCCAGCTGGGCTTCGGCGCGGTGGGCGGGGCGGCGGCGGGCCTCGTCTGGCCGGCGGGAGTGGCCTACTGCCTGATGGTGGCGCTCTGCCTGGCCCAAGTCGCGTCCGCGTTTCCCACGGCGGGCGGCCTTTACCACTGGAGCGCGCTCCTCGGTGGACGCGGGTGGGGCTGGGCGACGGCCTGGTTCAACCTGCTGGGCCTCGTGTTCGTGACCGCCTCGGTCAACGTCGGCGCGACGCAACTGCTGCTCGCCTTCGCGGCCCCCCTCTTCGGCGGGGATCCGGCGGCGCTCGGCCCCGGGGTTCAGGTCGCGGTCGTCGCGGCAATGACCATTTCCCAGGCAGCGTGCAACCATGGCGGGATCCGGCTGGTCACGCGGCTGACGGACCTGAGCGGCATCCTGATCTTGGTGGTCGCGGTGCTGCTGACGGCGGCGCTGCTGGCGGCGGCGCCGGCGCTGGACTGGGGTCGGTTGGTCCGGTTTGCGAACCACAGCGGCCCGGCCGGCGGCGGCGTGTGGCCGCCGGAGGAGTCGCTGCTGCGCCTCGCGGCGCTCGCGCTGATCTGGCCGTTGTACACCATCACGGGGTACGACGCCTCCGCGCACGCCGCCGAGGAAACGCGCGAGGCGGCGCGCAACGTGCCGCGGGGGATCGTGCGCTCAGTGCTGCTCTCGGGCGGATTCGGCTGGGTGATGGTCGCGGCGTTCGTGCTGGCGCTGCCGGACTTGGGCGCGGGCGCGGCCAAGGGCGCGGACGTGTTCTCGTGGCTGCTCTCCTCCACCCTCCCCGCCCCCTTCGCCGCCGCGCTGTGGTGCGGGATCATCGCGGCGAACTATTGTTGCGGACTGGCGTGCGTCACCTCCACCTCACGGATGATCTACGCGTTCGCGCGTGACGGCGGCCTGCCGGCGGCGGGAACGCTGCGGCAGGTCTCCCCGCGCTGGGGCACGCCCGTGGCGGCGGTATGGGCGGGCGCGGGCCTCGCCTTCGCCTGCACCCTCTACACCCCCGTCTACTCGACCCTCACGGCCGGGGCGGTGATCTTCGTCTACGTCTCCTACCTGATGCCGATCCTCGCGGGCCTTCTGGCCTGCGGCGGACGCTGGCGGCGGATGGGGCCCTTCGACCTCGGGGTCGGCCGCTTCCGGTTGCTCGCGGCCCTCGCGCTGCTGGGAGGCATCGGCGTGGTCTGGGTTGGCATCCAACCCCCGAACGACGCCGCCCTGCCGCTCGCGGCCGGGGCCGCCCTGATCCTCGCGGCGGCCTGGTGGGGAGGGGTGCGACGCCGGTTCCCGGGCCCGCCCATCGCGGCGCTCGCGCCCGATCACGACTGATCCGATGGCCCGCTGGTCCCTCGCCGTCGGCGCCCGGCGCCACTCGTTCCACGACCTGCGCGACCTGCTCGCGAAGGCCACCCCGGCGCGCGCCGGCGACGAACTGGCCGGCCTCGCCGCCACCTCGGCCGAGGAACGCGTGGCCGCGCAGGCCTGTCTCGCCGACGTGCCGCTGGCGCGGTTCCTGCGCGAGCCCCTGATCCCACCCGAGCAGGACGAAGTCAGCCGCCTGATCCTCGCGCAACACGACCCGGCGGCCTTCCGGCCGGTGGCGGGTCTCACCGTGGGCCAGTTCCGCGAATGGCTGCTGCGCTACGAGACGGACGACGCGGCGCTCGCCGCCCTCGCGCCCGGCCTCACCCCGGAGATGGTCGCCGCCGCGACGAAGCTGATGGCGAACCAGGACCTGATCCTCATCGCACGGAAACGGCGGGTCGTCACGCGCTTCCGCTCCACCGTCGGCCTGCCAGGCCGGCTCTCGTTCCGGCTCCAGCCCAACCATCCGACCGACGACCCCGCGGGGATCACCGCCTCCCTCGTGGACGGCCTCCTGTACGGCTGCGGGGACGCAGTCCTCGGCATCAACCCCGCGACCGACCACGTGGGCGCCGTGCACGACCTGCTCGGCCTGCTGGACCGCGTCATCACCCGCTACGGCATCCCGACCCAGTCGTGCGTGCTGGCGCACGTGACCACCCAGCTGGCGGCGCTGCGGCGCGGCGCGCCGCTGGACCTGATGTTCCAGTCAATCGCCGGGACGGAGGCGGCCAACCGCAGCTTCGGCGTGGACCTCGCGCTGCTGGCGGAGGCCCGGGCGGCCACGCTCGCCCTGGGCCGCGGCGGGCCGCAGGTGATGTACTTCGAGACCGGGCAGGGCTCCGCTCTCTCGGCGGACGCCCACCACGGAGTGGACCAGCAGACCTGCGAGGCCCGCGCCTACGCGGTGGCGCGCGCGTTCGATCCCTTCCTGGTGAACTCCGTGGTCGGCTTCATCGGCCCGGAATATCTGCGCGACGGGCGCGAGATCATCCGCGCCGGGCTCGAGGACCACTGCTGCGGCAAGCTCCTCGGGCTGCCGATGGGCGTGGACGTCTGCCACACCAACCACGCCGCGGCGGACCAGAACGACATGGACACCCTGCTGACGCTCCTGGGCGTGGCGGGCTGCAACTATTTCATGGGGGTTCCGGGGGCGGACGACGTGATGCTCGGCTACCAGTCGACCTCGTTCCACGACGCCCAATACCTGCGCCAGGTCCTCGGCCTGCGTCCCGCCCCGGAGTTCGAGGCCTGGCTCGAGCGGATGGGCCTCGCCCGCGACGGCCGCCTGCTGCCCGTCACCCCCAACCATGCTCTCCTCCCCTGAGCCTTCGCTGCCGGCGCGGCCGGACCCTTGGACCTCCCTCCGCGCCCACACGCCGGCCCGCATCGCGCTCGGCCGGGCGGGGGGCAGCCTGCCCACCGCCGCGCGGCTCGACTTCCTGCTCGCGCACGCCCGGGCCCGCGATGCGGTGCAGGCGAGCTTCGACGCGCAGGCGCTGGCCGGCGCGCTGGCCGCGGCCGGGATCGCCCACGCCGTCGCCGCCTCCGGGGCCGCCGACCGGGCCACCTACCTCGCACGGCCTGATCTCGGCCGCCGCCTCGCGCCGGCTTCCCGGCGGGACCTCGAGGCCCGCGCGGCTGCGTGGGGCGGACGCGACCTCGCCGTGATCGTCTCCGACGGGCTCTCCGCCCCGGCGGCGCAACGCCACGCCGTGCCGACGCTGGCGCCCCTGCTCGCGCGGCTCACCGCGGCCGGCTGGAGCGTGACGCCGGTGCTGGTCGTGCCCTTCGCCCGCGTGAAGCTGCAGGATGAACTGGGCGCGCTCCTCCGGAGCCGGCTCTCGCTCATCCTCCTGGGCGAACGCCCGGGGTTGGGCGTCCCCGACAGCCTTGGCGCGTACCTCACCTTCGGGCCCGGGCCGGGCCGGACCGATGCGGACCGCAACTGCGTGTCCAACATCCGGCCCGAGGGCCTGCCGCCGGCCGCGGCGGCGGAGCGCCTCGCGGGGTTGCTCGTCGCCGCCGCACGTCTGGGGCGGAGCGGCACCAGCCTGAAGGAGGACGCGGCGCTCGCAGGCGACGCGGAGTTGTCACCTCCGGCGCCTTGACCCGTCCCGCCCGGCCCCGTTGCCTCGGCGCGTGATGGCCTCCCCCGCCGCTCCGCTGCCCGGCAACTCCCCCCTCACCCGCCGCCGCTTCGGGCGCGCCGGCGCCTCCCGCGCCGCCGCGGCCGCCGCCTCCTCGGCGCGCCTGCGCGGCGCGGTCGCCGCCGCGCCGAAGCTGCCCGGCTACCCCTTCACCCTGGGCGTGGCCTCGGGCGATCCGACGCCCGACGGCTTCGTGCTGTGGACCCGCCTCGCGCCGCGCCCCCTCGAGCCGGGTGGCGGGATGCCCGCGGAAGCCGTGGAGGTCGGTTGGCAGGTGGCGGAGGACGAGGCAATGGGCCGGGTGGTCGCGCGGGGCACCGCGGTCGCGAACCCGGGCTGGGCGCACGCGGTCCACGTCGAGGTCGCCGGCCTCCGCCCGGATCGCTGGTACTGGTACCAGTTCCGGGTCGGCACCGAGGTGAGCCCGAAGGGCCGCACGCGGACCTTTCCCGCGGCCACCGAGCTGCCGGAACGCCTGCGCTTCGCCTTCGCGTCCTGCCAGCATTACGAGACCGGCCTTTACACCGCCTACGAGCACCTGGTGCGCGAGGCCCCGGACCTGATCGTTCACCTCGGGGACTACATCTATGAGGGAGCGGCGGCCAACGGTCGGACGCGGCGGCACAACAGCGGGGAGATCCTCACCCTCGATGATTACCGCGCCCGCTACGCCCTCTACCGCCTCGACCCCGCCCTGCAGGCCGCGCACGCGGCGGCGCCCTGGCTGGTGACGTGGGACGACCACGAGGTGGCGAACAACTACGCCGGCGACATCCCGCAGGACCCGGGGCGGACCACGCGGGAACAGTTCCTCCGCCGCCGCACCGCCGCCTACCAGGCCTATTACGAGGCGATGCCCCTGCGTCGCGCCCAGTTGCCCACAGGGCCGGACCTGCCGCTCTATCGCCGCGTTTCCGCCGGGCGCCTCGTCGATTTCCACGTGCTCGACACCCGCCAGTACCGCAGCGACCAGCCGCTGGGGGACGGCCGCAAGCCCCCGCATCCGGCGCAACTCGATCCCGCGGGGACGCTGCTCGGCACGACGCAGCGCGCGTGGTTGCGCGAGGGATTGGAGCGCTCGTCCGCGACCTGGAACGTGCTCGCCCAACAGGTGATGTTCGCCCGGGTCGACAAGTCCCCGGGACCCGAGATCGCCCTCAGCATGGACCAGTGGCCCGGCTATGAGCACGAGCGCCGGCTCCTGCTGCGCCACTGGCGCGAGGCCGGGGTCCGCAATCCGGTGGTGATCACCGGCGACATCCACTCGCACTGGGCCAACGAGCTCGGTCCCGACTTCGAACGTCCCGACGATCCGGTGACGGGCGTGGAATTCGTCGGCACCTCGATCAGCTCCAGCGGCGACGGCCGGGCGGAGCCGCGCGGCCTCGAGCGGCTGCTGGCCGAGAACCCCGGCGTGAAGTTCCACAACGAGGAGCGGGGTTACGTCACCTGCGAGCTGACGCCGCGGACGTGGACCGCCCACTTCCGCACCGTGCCCTACGTGACCCGGCCGGGCGCCCCCCTCGCGACCCGGGCCTCGTTCCGCGTCGAGGCCGGCCGCCCCAGGCTGGAGCGCGCCTGATCAGCGGACCCGCGCGAGGCCGCGCCCCTGAGGTGCTCCGGCAGGCGCCCGGGTGAACCCGGCGCGCTCAAAGCCGCGCCGCACCTCGGGCGCCTGGGCGAAGGTGCGCCAGACGAATCCACTGCGCAGGTTCTCCGCCATCACCAGCGTGATCCCGACGTTGATGGCCACGACGTCCTCCGCGATCCAGCCGGTGTGCGGGTTGAAGGCGTCCGCGAATCCATAGGGCCCCCACGCGCGGCCGCCCAGCGCGCCGCGCATCCCCCGCAGCGCGTCCAGGCACTCGCGGGGGGCGAACGGCAGCGATCCTCCGGGCGCGCACGGCACGACGGTCCCGTCGCTCCGGTCCGGGTCGGGCCCCGGCGTGCCCCAGGCGACATAGCCGCCCGCGCTGTCCGAGGCGGTGAGGCCCCAGAGCGCAGCCGACCACCGCGGGTAACGTTCCCGCTGCGCGAGGGACCACTCCCGTTGCGCGAGCGTCGCCGCGACCGAGTTCTCCCAGTAATCCACGCCGCCGTCCCGGCGACCGCGGAAATCAAACCAGCCGTGCGCGTATTGGTGTGTGAAGAGCGGCCCGCACTGGATGAACCGCCGCCCGCCCGCCTCGACCCACGGTTCCCGCCGCCACGCGCCCCACGCCTCGGCCGGCAACGCCCGCGCCGGCTCCGGAGCCCCCAGCCCCAGCAGGTAAAGTCCCAGCAGCTCCGCGTACGCGTCCCACCGGTGGGGGATGAAGCCGGACTCGGGCCGCCAACCATGCACCAGGGTCCGCTCCCCCGCCTGCGCCCAGCGCCAGTCGATCCGCCCGTAGATCCGGGCGACCAACGCATCCACCGCGGGATCCCGCAGGTGCTCCCGGGCGAGCACCGCCCCCTGCAGCAGGAGGGCGGTGTCGATGGTGGAGGCCTCACTCTGCCAGACGCGCCGGCCAGTCGCGGCGTCCACGAAGTGATAGAACCAGCCGCGCTCGTGGTCGTGTCCCGCCGCGAGCGTGCGCAGCGCGAGGACCACCCGCCGCCGCGCCTCCGCCGGCGACAGCCAGCCGCGCTGCTCCGCGATGCACCAAGCGGTGAGGCCGAAGCCGGTGGCGGCGACACTCGAGGGCGCGCGGGGTCCGCCCCCGCGACCGTCCGCGCGGACGCGGTCGAGGACGAGGCCGGTGCCGGGCTCCATCGCATCGGTGAAGTAGCGCACCGCGCGGGCCTGCAGGTCCTCGAGGAACGCGGTCTCGTCGGCGGGACGAACCGCGGACTCGGCCGACGCGTTCCCGGCGGCGAGCGCGAGCACCAAGCAGGCAAGGCCCCAGCACCGGCGGGCCACGGAGGCGGGCGCACGGGAGCGAACGCAGGACGCGGAAGGGATTTGGCGGGTAGGGGTCATCCCGCGGGGGAAAGCCGAAGCTGGCCCGCACCCGCGCGGCGGGCGAGCGCAATCCGCCCTCGCACCGGTCCGGTGCTTGCGCCCCGCGCCTTTGGGGATCACCTTTCCCCCATGCCCAGCGACGTCGTCCTCGTCTCCATCAAGGGGGTCATGCCCACCGCGAACGGCTGCGCCGTGTTCCTCGGCAATGAGGCAAAGACGTTCGTGATCTACGTGGACCACGCCGTCGGCAGCGCCATTCAGATGACGCTCAACGGCGTCAAGCGCGAGCGGCCCCTCACCCACGACCTGATCGGCAGCATCCTGCTGGGGCTGGGTGCGCAACTGGAGCACGTGCTGATCAACGACTCGCGCGAGGGAACCTTCTTTGCCCGGATCCTCCTGCGGATGGAGAACGAGCTCGGCCGCAAGCTCATCGAGCTGGACGCCCGGCCGAGCGACTCGATCGTCCTCGCCCTGCAGCAGCAGCGGCCGATCCACGTGGCGCGGCCGGTCTTCGACCAGGCGGAGGACATGACCGAGGTGCTCGAGCGCGTGCTCAAGCAGCAGGCCGGCGAAGGCGAAGAGGGCCCGGCGTGAGCGGAGGTCCCCGGCCGCTTCCGGCGGGCCTGTTCCCGGGCGCCCCGCTGACCGCGCTGGCGCCCATGCAGGACGTCACCGACCTGGCGTTCATGCGCGTGACCGCGCACTACGGGGCGCCGGATTACTACTTCACCGAGTTCCTGCGCGTGCACGCGCAGTCGCGGCCGGAGGCGCACATCGTGCGCTCGATCACGGAGAATGACACCGGGCGGCCCGTCTTCGCCCAGCTGATCGGCGAGGACCTGGTGCACCTGCGGCGCACGGTCGCCGCCCTGCTCCCGCTGCCTGTCGCGGGCATCGACCTCAACCTCGGCTGTCCCGCGCCCAAGGTCTACCGCAAGAACGTCGGCGGCGGCCTCCTGCGGGATCCCGACCGGGTGGATGCGATCCTCGGCACCCTGCGCGAGGCGGTGCCCGGCCTGCTGACGGTGAAGATGCGGCTGGGCTTCGAGGACACCGCCAACTTCGACCGCCTGCTGGACCTGATGAACGCCCACCGCGTCGACCTGCTCACGGTGCACGGGCGCACGGTCCGCGAGATGTACCGGAGCGAGGTCCGTTATGGGATGATCGCCCACGCCGTCCGCCGGGTGCGCTGCCCGGTGCTGGCGAACGGGAACGTCACCTCGGCTGCCGCCGCCGCCCGGATCCTCCGCGAGACCGGCGCGGCCGGCGTGATGATCGGCCGGCACGCGATCCGCAACCCCTGGATCTTCCGCCAGTGCCGGGAACAGTTCGCCGGGGGCGCCGCGCGCGCCGTCACCCTCGCCGAGGTGCGCGAATACGTGGAGCGGCTGTTCCACGCCACGCAGCCCCCGGGACTCCCGGAGCGCCTGCACGTGAACAAGATGAAGAAGTACCTCAACTTCGTCGGCCAGGGCGTCGATTCCGAGGGTCGCTTCCTGCACGACATGCGGCGCACCGAAAGCGCGGCGGAACTCTTCGCGGTGTGCGACCGCCACCTGCTCACGGAGCCCGGGCGCTGCTTTGCCAGCGAACCCTACCCGGGGGTCATCGCGCGGCCGAATTGCGAGACCCCCGCCGGCGACGCGGATGGCTGCTCCCTGGAGTCGGTCACCGCCTGACCGCTTCGCGACGGAATCCCGCGGAGCGACCCGATCGCCGAAGGGTCCGGCTCAGTCCCAGTGTTGGCGCAGCTTGCCGCGGACGAACCGCACGCTCTCCGCCAGCTGCTCGATGCCATCGACCCCGTCCTCGATGCTGACCCAGCCGTCGAAGCCGGCCGCGCGCAGCGTGGCGAAGATCGCGTCGTAATCGTTGAGGCCGCGCCCGATCGTGCCGTGCCGCAGCCGCTTCGCGTAGCCCTCCGGCCCGCCCTCCTCCCGCCGGAGGTCCTCCAATGTGCCTTCGGCGAGGTACCGGTCGCTGGCGTGCATCGTGACGACCCGTTCCTTCACGCGCGCCAGCAGCTCAAGGGGGTCATCCCCCGCGAGGAAGGCGTTGCTCGGGTCGTAGTTCACGCCGAAACGGGGATGCCGGATGCGGTCCACCAGCGCGCAGAACACGTCCATTTTTTGGGCGAACTCCGGATAGCTCCAGAAGTCGTCCTTGTAGTGGTTCTCAAGGATCAGCGTCACCCCGCAGGCCTCCGCCTCGGGCAGGCAGGCCTCGATGCAGCCGGTCACGAGATCGAGACCCTGCTCCCGGCTGAGTTCCGGGCGGCGCTGGCCCGAGAGGACGCGGCAGTAGCCGGCGCCGAGGGCGGCGGCCATGCGGATCCAGCCCTTCTCCCGCTCGATCTCCGCGCGCCGCAGCGCAGGATCGGGCTGCGCGAAATCCGGCGAGCAGCAGAGCATCGGGATCACCATCCCGCGCTCCTCCACGAGGCGGCGGGCACCCGCCCACCCCGCCGGATCGGCAAGCTCCAGGAAGCCGCTGTAGAACTCGAGGCCGTCCACCCCGAGCGGAACCGCCAGGTCGGCCCAGTCGCGGAGGGTCATCGTGCCCTCCCGGCAGAGGGGGCGCATGTAGGCTTTGGGGAAGGCGGCGAGGCGGGGCATCGGGGTCAGACCTTGACGGGGTTGCGGCCGTGGAGGGAGTACTGCTCGAGCTCGATCACGGCACCGTTCACCGGACCGGACTCGTCGGCGAGGAGGTAGATCGCCGCGGCCGCCACCTCCTCCGGCCGGAGCAGGCGGCCGGAGGGCGCGAACACCGCGGGCAGGCGCTCGTGCCAATCCGGCGGCTGGCCCTCGGCGACCTGCATCGCGTGCTCCCGCTCGGTCAGCACCCAGCCGACGTTGAGGTGGTTGCAGCGGACCCCGTCCGCCGCGTGCGCGTTGGCGAGGTTGCGCGAGAGCGTCTGCAGCGCGCCCTTCGAAACGCTGTAGTCGAGCAGCGTGGCCTCGCCACTGAGGGCGTTGATCGAGCCGATATTGACGATGCAGCCCCGGCGGGTGCGCAGCTCGGGCCACGCCGCCTGGATCAACAGCAGCGGCGCGCGGACGTTGATCGCCATCATCCGGTCAAACCCCGCGGCCGAGGCGGTCGCGAGGGTGCTGCGGGCCACGAGGGCCGCGTTGTTGACCACGGCGTCGATCCGGCCGAACGCGCGGAGGGCCGCCGCAACGATGCGGGCCCCGGCCTCGGGCGCCACGAGATCCTCCAGGTGCAGCGCAGCCGCGGGACCGAGCTCGGCCACCGTGCGCGCCCCAGCCGCGGCGTCGATGCCGTGCACCAGGACCCGCGCACCCTCGGCGACCGCCCGCGCCGCGATGGCGCGGCCGATGCCGCCGGTCGCGCCCGTGACGATGATGACCTTGTCCCGCAGGCGCATCGGGCTCAGGCCGGCCGCAGGACCGCCTTCACGATCTCGCCGCCGTGCATCCGCTCGAACGCGGTGTGCCATTCCTCCAGCGGCCAGACGCCGCCGGTGATCGGACGGACATCGAGGCGGCCGGAGGCCAGGAGGGCGAGCACGCGCTCCCACATCGGCCAAGTGTGACTGAAGCTGCCCTGCAGCGTGACGTTCTTCTGCACCAGGGGATCGAGGGAGAAGTTCAACGGCTGCGGCCCCCAGCCCACCTTGCTGATCCAGCCCGCGGGCCGGACCAGCTCGAGGGCCGTGCGCAGCGCCGCCGACACGCCGGCCGCGTCGACCACGCCGTCCGCCCCCAGCCCGTCACGGCGCCGGGCCCATTCCGTGGCGTCGCCAATGATGACGTCGCACCCATAAGTCCGCGCAACCTCGAGGCGGACCCGGTCCCGCTCGAGACCGACCAGCGCGACCTCGGCCCCGGCGAGGCGCGCCATCGCGGCGCAAAGGATGCCAATGGGCCCCGGCCCGAGCACCACGATGCGGTCGCCGGGCTGGACCCGGCCGTTCTCGATCACCGCGTTGTAGGCGACGCAGCAGGGCTCCGTCAGCGCCGCCTGCTCGAACGGCAGACCGTCCGGCACCCGGTGCAGGCAGCGGGCGGGAACGCGCACAAAGCGGGTCATCGCCCCGTCGACCCCGTAACCGAAACCCTTGCGGCGCGGGTCCAGGTTGTAGCGACCGGCCCGGGAGAGCGGGCTGGCGGGATCGATCACCGCGGCCGTCTCGCTGACCACCCGGTCGCCTTCGGACCACCCGCGCACCCCGGCGCCGAGCTCGGCAATCCGCCCCCCGAATTCATGCCCGAGCACCACCGGGTAATTGACGGGCCAGCTGTGCTGGCCGGTCCACTGGTGCAGGTCGCTGCCGCAGACCCCCACCGCCTCGACGGCGAGGATCACGTCCTCGGCGCCCGGCACCGGACGCGCGAACTCGCGGAGCTCCACGCTGTGGGGCGTGGAGGAAAAATTGACGACGGCGGCGGACTTCATGAGCGGGAGCGCGGCCGGACGGGCACGTCCCCGTGGGCGTGGACGCGTTCGCAGATCAGCCGGAGCGTGCCCTCGAGGTCGCCTCCGGCCGTGCGGAACGAGTCGGCGTCAACCGCGAGCGGGGCCCCGATCACCACGAGGGGCGCACCGTACTCGGGGGTACGTACGGCCTGCTCGAGGGTCAGCCCGCCGACCGCCTGCACGGGGATGCCGACGGCGGCGACCACTTCGCGGAGCTGGTCGAGCGGGCTGGGCATCCGGCGGCCGGCGGCGGCGATGCCGCGACGTTCATCGTAGCCGATGTGGTGGATGACGAAGTCGCAGCCGAGATCCTCGATCAGGCGGGCTCCGTCCACCATGTCCGGGCAGCCCAGGTTGTCGCCCATCACCTTGACCCCATGGTCGCGCCCCGCCTTGACCACGCAGCGGAGCGTCTCCTCGTGGGCGCGGGCCATCACCACCACGTGGGTTGCGCCGGCCTTGGCCATCATCTCGGCCTCGAGGTAGCCGCCGTCCATCGTCTTGAGATCGGCGACGATCGGCACGCCGGGAAAGCGTTCCCGCAGGGCCCGCACGCCGTGGAGGCCCTCAGCGAGGATGAAAGGGGTGCCGGCCTCGAGCCAGTCGACGCCGGCGCGCAGGGCAATGGCGGCGGTGGCGAGCGCTTCCGTGCGGTCGGTGAGGTCGAGGGAGATTTGGACGATCGGACGCATCGGCGGGAAATCAGCCGGCACGCAGGCCGGCGCAGAAACGGGCGAGGCGCGCGACGCCCTTGGCGATGATCTCATCGCTGGTGGCGTAGCTCAGGCGGAGGTAGCCCTCGGCCCCGAACGCGCTGCCGGGCACGGCCGCGACTTTTTCCTGCTCGAGGAGCCGGTTGCAGAACTCGAGGTCGGTCAGGCCGAAGCGGGAGATGTTGGGGAACAGATAGAAGGCGCCCTCGGCGAGCAGGCAGGAGATGCCCGGGATGCGGTTGAGCTCGGCGTGGAGGTTCCGGCGGCGCCGGTCGAAAGCCGTCAACATCGTCGCCAGCGCGGCCGCCGTCTTCTCCTTCTGCTGCAGCGCCGCCAACGCCCCGAACTGGGCGAACGTCGTCACGTTGGAGGACATCTGGCTCTGCAGCTCGGAGATCGCCTTGGCGATGGGCAGCGGAGCGAGCGTGGTCCCGATGCGCCAGCCGGTCATCGCGTAGGTCTTGGAGAAGCCGGCGACGGTGATCGTCCGCGCCGCGGCCTCGGGCGCGAGCGTCGCGACGCACGTGGGCCGCACGCCGTCATACACCAGGTGCTCGTACATCTCGTCCGAAAGGATGTAGAGGTTGTGCCGGAGGGCGACGGCAACAATCGCCTCCAGTTCCGCGCGCGAGTAGACGGCGCCGGTCGGGTTGGACGGGGAATTGAGGATGAGCAGGCGGGTGCGCGGGGTGATCGCCGCCTCGACCATGGCGGGCGTGAGGCGGAAGCCGGTGCGGTCGTCCGCCAGCACGAAGCGGGGCACGGCGCCCGCCAGCTTCACCATCTCCGGGTAGCTCACCCAGTAGGGCGCGGGGACGATGACCTCGTCGCCCGGCGAACAGGTGGCGAGCACGCCGAGATAGCAGCTGAACTTGCCGCCCGGGGAGACGATCACCTGGGCCGGGGTGGCACGGAGCCCGTACTCGGCGGCGTAGCGGTCGGCGATCGCCTGCCGCAGCGGCTCGATGCCGGGCGTCGGCGCGTACTTGGTCTTGCCGGCGCGGAGGGCGGCGGCGCAGGCCTCCTTGATGTGCTCGGGAGTGTCGAAATCGGGTTCGCCCGCCGCAAAGCCGCAGACGTCCTCCCCCGCGGCCTGCAAGGCCTTCGCCTTGGCGTCGACCGCAAGGGTCGGGGACGGGGCCACGTTGCGAGCCCAAGTGGAGAGGGGGGCGGGGGAGGCGTGCATGATCAGCGGGGGACCAAAGGGACCGGCCCGGGCCATGGCAAGCGCGGCGCGGACGCAGCCGCCGGGGCCTAGCGACGACCCGGCTTCAACGGCATCGCCGCCAGCGCCAGCCGCAGCAGTTCGCCGACGCTGACCCGCTTCAGCCGCGCCTGACGGCGCAGTAGCACCCGCTGCTCGGCGCTCACCCGGACGGAGAGCTGCCGGTGCTTCGGGCGCGTCGGACGGCAGCCGGCAAAATCAAACGCCGCCAGCGCCGCGCGGACCACCGCGCTCGCCGAGGCGTAGCCGTGCCCGCGCCGACAGGCCTCCAGTCGCGCCTGCATCTCCTCGGTCAATTCAAAGGTGAGGGGGGAAGACTTGGGGGCAGCCATCGGGAAGCGCGGGGTTCGAGCGCAAGCGTTGCTGCCATGCCGGCCCCGCGCTCGGCAACGCAAATGTGCGCCCCAGACGCCTACGCCCCACTCGCAAACGGGAGGTCAGGCCGGCGGGCGCCCGCGCCGGCGGGCCAGCCACGCCTCAATTCGCGCCAGCGGCCAGGTCGTGATCACCTGCTCCGGCCCCAGCCAGCCCTTGCGCGCCGCGTTGACGCCCGCGCGGACATGCTCGAGCCCCGCGGTGTCGTGGGCGTCGGGATTGATCGCGCAGAGCAGCCCCCGCTCGGCCGCGCGGCGCCAGTGCCGCCAATCAAGGTCCAGCCGCCAGGGGTTCGCGTTGAGCTCGATGACGACCCCGTTGGCCACGGCCGCGTCGATCACGCGGCCCACGTCGACCGCATACCCCTCCCGCCGCAGCAGCAGGCGGCCCGTGAGGTGCCCGAGCATCGTCGCGGCCGGATGCTCGAGGGCCCGGATGAGGCGCGCCGTCATCGTGGCCTCGTCCTGGCCGAAGGCCGAGTGCACCGAGACCACCACGTAGTCCAGCCGCGCGAGCAGGTCGTCGGCGAAGTCGAGGCTGCCGTCGGGCAGGATGTCGCATTCGGTGCCCGCGAAGAGCCGCACCGGGCAGCGGCCGGAGGCGTTGAGGGCGCGGATCTCCTCGACCTGCGCGAGCAGCCGGTCCTCGTGCAGGCCGCGCGCCTGGAAACTGGACTTGGAGTGGTCCGCGATGCCGAGGTACTCCCAGCCGAGCGCGCCGGCCGCGGCCGCCATCTCCGCGAGCGTGTTGCGGCCGTCGGAGGCGGCGGTGTGGTTGTGAAAGGCGCCGCGCGTGTCGCCCGCGGTGACGAGGCGCGGCAGTTCCCCGCGCTCGGCGGCCTCGATCTCTCCCCTGCCCTCCCGCAGTTCGGGCGGAATGAAGGCCAGCCCGAGGGCGCGGAACAGGTCCTCCTCGGAGCCGACCGCCGGCGGCCGCGTGTCCGCCCCCCCCACCGGGGTCAGGCCCCACTCGCTCAGGCTCCAGCCGCGGGCGAGGGCGCGCTGCCGCAGCTGGACGTTGTGCTCCTTGGAGCCCGTGAAGTGGTGCAGGGTGAAGGCGAACTGCCCCGCCGGAACCAGGCGCAGGTCCGCCTGCAGCCCGCTCTCAAACCGGACGCTCGCCTTGGTGTCGCCTTGAGCGGTGACCTCGTGGACGCCGGGCTGGGCGACGAACCACGCAACCACCGGCGCGGGATCCTCGGCGGCCACGATGAAGTCCAGGTCGCCCACCGTCTCCAGCCCCCGGCGCAGGCTGCCCGCCGCCTCCGCCCGGCGCACCGCCGGCAGCGCGCGCAGGCCGGTGAGGATGGCGCCCGCCAGCTCCGCGGCGTCCCACCAGAGGTGGCGCCGGCCGTAAGCCTCGCGGTTGCGCAACCCGGCCAGCAGCTTCTCCTGCGTCTTCGCGCCGAAGCCCTCCAGTTCCGCCACCTGGCCCGCGGTGCAGGCGGCGGCGAGCGCCGCGACCGAGTCCACCCCGAGCCGCTCGTGCAGCGCGCGGATCTTCTTCGGCCCCAATCCCGGGACCTCCAGCAGCTCCACCAACCCCGGCCCCACGGCCGCCCGCAGTTTCTCGACGAAGGGCAGGCGCCCGGTCGCGTGGAGCGTGGTGATCTTCTCCGCCAGGGCCTCGCCGATGCCCTTCACGCTGCGGAGTTCCCCGGCGGCGACCAGCCGGGCGAGATCCGCTTCCTCCATTCCCTCGAGCACGCGGGCGCCCGACTGGTACGCACGCACCTTGAAGGGGTTCTCGCCCTGCAGTTCGAGCAGGGTGGCGATCTCGAGCAGCACGTCGGCGATCTCGTTCTTGGTCATCGGATTCCTGCAGCTAGTTTCCGCCCCCGCGCGCCGCAAGCTTGGCGCCGTGACGGCGCAGCGCGGCGCGGTCCACCTTGCCCGCCGCATTGCGCGGCCAGCGTTCCACCGCCACCCACCGCCGCGGACGTTCCCACGCGGACAGCCCCGCAAGGGCCGCCACGGGATCGGTGCGGGGCGCGCCCGCCGGATGAAAGGCGACCACGACCTCGCCCCACTCCGGATCGGGCAAGCCGAGCACCACCACCTCGTCCCACGTCTCCCCGCCCCGCCGCGCCGCCTCGACGCGCGCTGCGTCCACCTTGCGGCCCCCGGTGATGATGACCTGGTCCGCGCGGCCCAAAATCACCCAGCCGCCGCCCGGCCGGGCCTCGGCCCGGTCGTCGGTGGACCATCGCCGGTCGTCGCGCCACTCCGGCCAGAGTCCGCGGCAGACCGAGGCCCCGGCGACGCGCAGGCGCCCGTCGCCGTCGACTGAGAGTTGCGCGTGCGGGAGCGGCTGCAGTTCTTCCCGCCCCGCGAGGAAGTCCTCCGGCCGCACCGCGGCCACCATCGCGGCGGTCTCCGTCATCCCGTAGCTGGGGGCGAGGCGCAGGCCTTCCTCCCGCGCGCGCCGCAGCAGGTCCGGCCACGCGGGGCCGCCGCCGAGGAAGATCACCCGCAGGCCGCGCAGCCACGCCCCCACCGCAGGTTGCCGCAGCAGGCGCTGCAATTGCGTCGGGACCAGCGAGAGGACCCACCCGTCCGCCCTTTCCGGCAACGGCGGGACCTCCCCCGCCTCGAGCCGCTTCCACGCCCACGGGAGGTGCGTTCCGCCGGTCATCTCCGCGCGCACCCGCGCCATCAGGCCGCTCACGTGATGAGCGGGCAGCACGTCAACCGCGTGGATGGCCCCCAAGCCGAAGTGCGCGCGCAGGCCGGCCACCGCCGCGGCGAGCGTCGCCTCGTCGTGCCGCGCCCATTTGACGCCGCCCCCCGAGCCACCCGTCGGGAGCGCCAGCCAGCCGCGGGCCTCGCCCCCGGGGCGCTCGTCGGACAGCTGCAACCGCGTCTCCGCCTCCCGCCGCGCCTCCGAACCCCAGCCCGGATCGAGCACGAAGCACATTTCTCCGACCGCCCGGGCACAGCCGGTCGCCTCCACCAGGCTTCTCAGGCGAGCGCGTTCCATGCTTCCTCCAGATCCAGGGCCATCACATCTTCCCGGCGCAGGAAGGGCACGGCGATGGGGCCGTCCAGCACGCGCGCCGCGAAGAGCGGCCAAACCCCGAACCCGAGCGCGTGCCGCTCCCCCGGCCATGCCCACGCCCGGCGCAGCGCGTGCGCCGCGCCGATCCGCGTTTCGAGCGCCGAGGAGAACACCACCCGCGCCCGGGCGCGGGCCAGGGTCGCGAGCGTGGCCGCCGGCGCGGCGTGCAGCGCGAGCTTGAGCACAAAGAACCCGGGCCAGCCCGCCGCGACCCAGCGTTCGACGTCGCCGTCGCCGGCCAGCGACTCGTCCAATGCGAGGGGCGTGGGGTAGGACGCGGCGAGCCCCTGCAGCAGGTCGTCCGCCCGCCGCCGCTCGCGTTCCCCGGCCCCGGGCGCCGCCGCCACGGGCTGCTCGACGAACTCCACCGGGCGCTCCGCGCAGCGTTCGAGCCAGCGCTCCGCGACCCGCCGTTCCCACGCGCCGTTGGCATCCAGCCGCAGCCGGCCGCCGGGAGGCAAACGGCTGCACAGCTCGTCGAGGAGGCCAAGTTCGTCCGCAACGTCCCCCACCCCGACCTTCCACTTGAAAATCCGGAAGCCCGCCTCCGCCAGTCCCGCCAGTCGCGCCGGCGCTTCACCCCCGGCCGGGAGCAGGGCGGCGACGCCGAGAGCCGCGGGCTCCGGGGGCAGGGCCCAGGGCTCCCGCGCCGCCGCCAGCGCCGCTCGCAGGCACGCCAGCCCCGCCGGCAGCTGGGCGAGGGCGGCTTCGTCCACCCAATCCCCGATTGCCCGCAGGGCCGCCTCCGCCGCGTCCACTGTTTCCGCGGTCCAGCCGGGCAGCGGCGCACACTCGCCCCAGCCGACGTCGCCGGCCGCGTCCTCCACGCGCAGCAGCAGCCCCTCGCGGTGCGTCCACACCCCGTGCGCGGTGCGCACCGGGCCGCGAAACGGCAGACGGTAGCGACGATGCTGCAGGCGCAGGCGCGCAGAGGACATCCCCCCAGCGAGATGGGCGGCGCGCCGAACGCAACCCCGCAGGGCCGCCGCACTTTCCGTTTGCCCTCGCCCCCCGCCGCCCTACTCCGTTCCCGGCAACCTCATGTCCTCGGTTGCCACGCCCTCCCCCGCCACCGCCGCCGCGGACGGCGAGTATTTCCTCCCGGCCGACGCGTTCTTCCGCGCCAACCTGCCGATGGCGCTCACGTTCGACGACGTGTCGCTGGCCACCCTGTACTCGGAGATCCTCCCGAAGGACGCCGACACCGCCACCGCCCTCAGCGATTCGCTCCGCCTCCAAATTCCGGTGCTGTCGTCCGACATGGACACCGTGACCGAGTCGCGGATGGCGATCGCGATGGCGCTGAATGGCGGCCTCGGCCTGATCCACTACAACATGGCGCCGCGCGACCAGGTGAAGGAGGTCGCCCGCGTGAAGCGCCACATCCACGGCCTCATCCAGGATCCCATCACCGTCGCCCCCGGGCAGCTCATCGGCGACGTGCTGGGCATGATCGACGCCCGCCGCTTCGCGTTCTCCACGTTCCCGGTCGTCGACGAGGCCGGCCGCCTCGCCGGCCTCCTCTCGGGCAACGTGGTCAAGGACCGCTACCGCACGAAGCGCGTGGCGGAGGTGATGACGCCGCGGGCCCAGTTGCGCACCGTGGACCAGCGCGACGTCGCCCAGGACCCGATCCGGGCGGCCGACCGCTTCTTCTCCGAGAACGTCGGCAGCAACAAGATGCTGGTGGTGGATGCCGCCGGCGCCCTCCGCGGCCTGATCACCGCCTCCGATGTCGAACGCATCACCGGCGAGGCGAAATCCCGCCGCAAGCCGGCCCGCGACCAGGAGTTCCGCCTCGTCGCCGGCGCCGCCCTCTCCCCCATCCGGCGGCCCGACGGCGCCCTCGACCGGGAGCGGATCCTCGAGCACGTGGGCCAGCTCGTGGCCGAGCACGTGGACTGCGTCGCCGTCTCCACCGCGCACGGCCACACCGCCGGGGTCGGCGAACTGGTGCAACTGGTGCGCACGGCCTTCCCCGCGTTGACGATCCTCGCGGGCAACGTGACGAGCGCGGCCGGCGTGGAGTACCTCGCCCGGTGCGGCGCCAACGCGATCAAGGTCGGGCAGGGCCCGGGCTCCATCTGCACCACCCGCGTGGTCGCGGGCGTCGGCATCCCGCAGCTCACCGCCCTCCACGTGGCCGGCAGCGCGGCCCGCGCCCACGGCGTCCGGCTCATCGCCGACGGCGGCATCACCAAGAGCGGGGACATCGTGAAGGCCCTGACGCTCGCGGACGCCGTGATCCTCGGGGGGCTGCTTGCCGGCTGCCGCGAGGCCCCGGGCGAGATCCTCGAGATCAACGGCAAGGTCTACAAGCAGTACCGCGGGATGGGTTCCCTGGCGGCGATGAAGGCCGGCAGCGCGGCCCGCTACGGACACGACAAGGCGGACACCACGCGCAAGGTCGCCGCGGAGGGCATCGAGGCGCTCAAGGAGGTTTCCGGTTCCGTCGACGACGTGCTGGCGAACCTCATCGGCGGGGTGCAGAGCGGGATGGGTTACCTCGGCGCGGGCACGCTCCCGGCGCTGCGTGAGAAGGCGCGCTTCATCCGGGTTTCCCCCGCGGGCCAGAAGGAGGCCGCGCCCCACGACGTGATCGAGGTCGCCACGCGCACGCACCAGGGCTGAGCGGCGGCGCAAATTCCCGTTGACGCGCCCGGCCCCGCGCCCTTCGCTCTTCCCCTCATTCGTGGCTCGGTAGCTCAGTTGGTAGAGCAGAGGACTGAAAATCCTCGTGTCCCCGGTTCGATTCCGGGCTGAGCCACCACTTTGAACCCGCTGTCCCGCAAGGGGCGGCGGGTTTTTTCGTGCCCCGCGGGGCGTTCCCTCACTGCAGGCCCGGGGGGAGCTGCTGGACGATCTTCTTGATGTCCTGCACCGCGTCGCGATGGCAGACGAGGATCGCGTCGGGCGTTTCGACCACGACGAGGTCCCGCACGCCGCACAGGGCGATCGCCCGGCCGTTGCTGACCGCGATGTTGCCCGTGGCCCCGCTGGTGAAGACCGGGCCGCGCACCGCGTTGCCCGCCGCGTCCTGCGCAAGGTGCCGCGGCAGCGCGGTCCACAGGCCGACGTCGTCCCAGTCGAAGGCCGCGAGGAGGGTCTCCACGGAGAGCGCCTTCTCCATGATGGCATAGTCGACCGAAATCTTGGGCAGGCGGGGGAAGCGCTCGGCGAGATAGGCGGAAGCGTCGCCCGCGGGAAAACCGCGCACGAAGGCCGCCAGCTCGGGCGCATGGCGGTCGGCCTCGGCGAGGAAGGAACTTACGCTCCAGAAGAACATCCCCGCGTTCCACGCGTGCCGGCCCTCCGCGAGGTAACGGGCGGCCGTGGCAGCGTCCGGTTTCTCGACGAAGCGGCTGACCTGCCGGAACACGCCCGCCTCGCCGCGCGCCAGCTCCGGCCCCAGCTCGAGGTAACCAAAGCCCGTGGCCGCGTGATCGGGTTTGATCGCGATGGTCAGGAGGGAGGAGGACGCCGCCGCGCGCGGCAGGGCCGCCGCCAACTGGCGGCTGAAGGCGCCGTGGTCCGCGATGAACGCGTCCGCCGGCAGCAGGGCGAGGGCGGCCTGTTCCCCGCCGCGGGCCCGCACCAGCGCGGTCGCGAGGGCCGCCGCGGGGGCGGTATCGCGCTTCGCCGGCTCGGCGACGATCTGGTCCGGGGGCACCAGGCCGGCCAGGGCCTCGCGGGTCGCAGGCAACTGCACCTCGTTGGTGAGCACGAAGAGGTTTTCCGGCGGCACCACGGCCCCGACGCGGCGGACGGTCTCCTCGACCAGCGTCCGTTCCGAGAGGAGGCGCAAGAGGTGCTTTGGCGTGCGGGCCCGGCTCATCGGCCAGAACCGCTCGCCGCTGCCCCCGGCCATGATGCAGGCGTAATGGGCGGAGTTCATCGAGGGAAACCTCAGGAACGCAGGACGATCTTGCCGCACTGGGCGCCGGCCTCCATCCGCGCGAACGCCTCGGCGGCCCCGGCGAGCGGATGCACCTCCCCGACCAAGGGCCGCAGCCGATGCCGCTCCACCAGCGCGAGGAGGCCGCGCCAATCGGCGGGCGAGCCCATCGTCGAACCGAGCAGCGAGAGCTGCTTCCAGAAGACCTTGCGCACCGGCAAGACCGCATCGCCCCGCGTCGCGCCGAAGAAGACCAGCCGGCCCCCGGGCGCGAGGACGTCCGCGAGGCGCGCGAACCCTTCGCCGCCGGCGCTGTCCACCACCACGTCGAACGCCCCGGCCTGGGCGAGGGCCACCTCCGGCCAGCCCGCGTCGGTATAAAGAAATCCCCCCCGCGCCCCAAGCGCCTCGGCCCGCGTCACCTTGGCGGCGGAACCCGACGTCACCCAGACCTCGGCGCCCGCCGCCACCGCGAACTGGAGGGCACTCGCAGCCACGCCGCCGCCGATGCCGGTGACAAGCACCCGCTCCCCGGCGCGCAGCCGGGCGCGGGTGAACAGCGCGCGATAGGCCGTGAGACCCGCGAGGGGCAGCGCCGCCGCCTCCTCCCAGGAAAGATGCGCGGGCCGGGCGGCCAGTTGACCGGCCGGCACGGCGATCCGGGTCGCGAGGGTGCCGGCCCGCGGCAGGCCGAGGATCTGAAACTGGGCCCCCTGCGCACGCTCGTCATCCCCCCAGAAAAACGCGGGGTTGAGGATCACCTCGCGGCCGAGCCAAGCCGGGTCGACGCCCGCGGCCGCGGCCACGACCACCCCCGCCCCGTCGGAGCCCGGGATGCAGGGCCACTTCAGGCCCGCGTACTGGCCGGCCTTGATCCAGACGTCGCGGTGGTTGAGCGCGGCCGCCCGCAACTCGACCACCACCTCGCCGGCCTCCGGGACCGGATCCGCCACCTCGCCGACCACCAGTTGGTGGGGAGCCATCAGTTGCACCGCGTTCATCCCCGAACGTGGTCCGTGGGCCGGGGTCGGCGCAAGCCCTCTCTCGCCCCCGCGTTTGCCATTGCGCCGCGGGGTCCCGCCCGCGTGATTGCCGCCGCCTGCTCCTCGCCTTCCACAAACCGTACGGGGTGCTCTCGCAGTTCACCCCCGAGCCGGGCTCCCGCTGGGCCACGCTCGCCGCCTTCGGCCTGCCCCGCGCCGTCTACCCGCTCGGCCGGCTCGACGCCGATTCCGAAGGGCTGCTGCTGCTCTCCGATGAGCCTGGGCTGAACCATCGCCTGCTGAATCCAAAGTGCGGACACCAGCGCGAATATTGGGTCCAGGTCGAGGGCGAACCCGACGACAACGCGCTCCGGCGGCTGGCGGCCGGAGAACTGCGGCTCGACGGCGTCCCCGTGCGGCCCGCCCGCGCGTGGCGGCTTGAGCCGCCGCCGGACCTGCCCCCGCGCGATCCGCCGATCCGCCGGCGCCAGAACATTCCCGACCGCTGGCTCGCGCTGGAGCTGACCGAGGGCCGCAACCGGCAGGTGCGCCGGATGACGGCCGCCGTCGGTCACCCGACCCTGCGCCTCGTGCGCGCCCGGATCGGCGGGTTTCTCCTCGGCTCACTCGCCCCCGGTGCCTGGCGGGAACTCGACCCCGCGGAACGCCGGCGCGTGTTCCCCGCGGCGTCCTGAACGGCCGGTCACGGACGCCGGCCGGAAACGACGGGGGCGGATTCCCCCATATCCGGCTCGCCTGCCCCCGGACGGATGGTTTCTCTCCTTCCGTCCTCCTCGCGCCCCGAATATGTCCGGCTTTCGCCCCCGTTTTCTCCTGTTGCCCTGGCTGATGCTTCCCCTCGGCGGGCTGGCCGCGCCGGCCCCCGCCCATCCCGCGGCCGACTTCACCCGCGAGGTGCAGCCGATCCTCGCCGAATACTGCTTCCACTGCCACGGGCCGGACGACCAGGACCGCCGGGGCGGCCTGCGCCTCGATGTCCGCGAGGGCGCGCTCAAGGGCGGCAAATCCGGCGTCGCTGCGCTCGTCCCGGGCCGTCCCGCCGAAAGCGAGCTGCTCGCGCGCATCCTCTCGCCCCACGAGGACGAGGTGATGCCCCCGCCCAAGGAGGGCAAGAAGGTCGGCCCGCGGGAACAGGAAGTGCTGCAGCGGTGGGTCGAAGCCGGCGCCCCCTACGCCCCCCACTGGGCCTTCGTGCCCCCGGTGAAGACAGAGCTCCCCGTGGCCGGCGCCCATCCGGTCGACGCCTTCGTCGGCGCCAACCTGCGCGCCGCGCAGCTCGACTTTTCCCCCGCCGCCGACCCCGCCGTGCTGTGCCGCCGGCTCCATCTCGACCTCATCGGCCTCCCGCCCTCCCCGGCCGACGTCGCCGCCTTCGTGCTGGCCGCCGCGGCCCGGGGCCTTCCAACGGCCACGGAGGACCTCGCCCGCCGCCTCCTCGCCGACGAACGTTTCGGCGAGCGCTGGGCCCGGGTCTGGCTCGACGCGGCCCGCTACGCCGACAGCAACGGCTACGAGAAGGACCTCCCCCGCGAACAGTGGGCGTGGCGGGACTGGGTGATCCGCGCCTTCAACCGCGACCTCGGGTACGACCGGTTCCTGATTGAGCAGATCGCCGGCGACCTCCTCCCCGGGGCCACCCAGGAGCAGATCGTCGCCACCGGGTTCCTGCGCAACGGGATGGTCAACGAGGAGGGCGCGATCATCCCCGAGCAGTTCCGCATCGAGGGGATGTTCGACCGCCTCGACTGCATCGGGAAAGCCACGTTGGGCCTCAGCCTCCAGTGCGCCCAGTGCCATACCCATAAGTTCGACCCGATCACCCACGACGAGTACTTCGGCCTCTACGCCTTCTTCAACTCGACCTACGAGGCCCAGTCCTGGGTCTATACGCCGGAACAGGAGCAGCTGATCGAGACCCTCCGGCGCGACCTCGCCGCCATCGACACCCGGACCAAGGCCGCGGTGCCGGATTGGGCGGAACGGCTGGAGCGCTGGTCCGCCGAGCTCACGGGCCAGCGCCCGGTCTGGACCCCCCTGATCGCCGAGGAACTGGCGAGCACCAGCGGCCTCAACCACCCCGTCCAGCTTGCGGACCATTCCATCCTCACCCTCGGGCACCCGACCACCCGCGGGGACATCTTCGTCATCGGGACGCCGGCGCTCGACGGCATCACGGGCCTCCGTCTCGAGGCGCTCCCGCATGGGGACCTCGAGTTCAACGGACCGGGCCGCAGCAAGTACGGGACGTGGGCGCTCAGCGAACTCGAGGTGAGCGTGATGCCGGCCGGCTGCGACCAGTGGGAGAAGGTCGCGCTCCGGAGCGCCACGGCGGACTTCGCGGAGCCGGTCCGCGGTCTCGAGGAGGAGTGGAAGGCAGCCTTCGACAAGGAGCGGCGCCGCATCATCGGGGGACCCGACCTGATGATCGACGGCTCGAACGACACGGCCTGGCGCGCGGACCGCGGCCCCGGCCGGCGCAACACCGCTTCGGCGGCCGTCGTGCAGTTCACCGAGCCCCTCCGCCATCCCGCCGGCACCAAGCTCCGCGTGCTCCTGCGGATGCACCACAGCGGGGACGACAACGGTCGCCACAACACCGCGCTCGGCTGCGCCCGCCTCTCGCTGACCCGCGCCCCGGACCCGCGCGTGCCGGCGGTGGATCACGCCGCGATGCTCGCGCTGGACCTCCCCCCCGAGGCGCGCGACGCGCGGCAGCGGACCGCGCTCTTCCGCGCGTGGCGGGCCCAGGAGCCCGCCGCGCGCAAGTTCCACACCGAGGCCGAGGCCGTCTGGAAGCGGTTTCCGGCCGCACCCACCTCCGTGCTCCACCTGCGGGAACGCGGCGGCATCCACGCCCGGGAGACCCGCCTGCTGGACCGCGGCGCGTGGGACCGCCCGAAGCACGCCGTCCAGCCGCACGTCCCCGCCGCGCTGAATCCGTGGCCCGAGGACACGCCGCGCGATCGGCTTGGCTTCGCCCGCTGGCTCACCGACCGGCGCGCGCCGCTCACCGCCCGCGTGGCGGTCAACCGGGTCTGGCAAACGCTCTTCGGCACGGGCCTCGTTGCGACCCCGGAGGATTTTGGCACCCGCTCCAGCCCGCCGGAACACCGCGAGTTGCTCGACTGGCTGGCGGTCGATTTCACCGACCAGTGCTGGAGCCACAAGGAACTGCTGCTGCGGATCGTGACCAGCCGCACCTACCAGCAGGATTCCGCCGGAACCCCCGCGCTGCGGGAGCGCGATCCGGCCAACCGCCTGCTGGCCCGCGGCCCGCGGTTCCGGGTCGACGCCGAGATCGTGCGCGACTCCGCCCTCGCGATCGCCGGCCTGCTGCACCAGCAGGTCGGGGGCCGGCCCCAGCGTGTTCCCGCCGGTGCCGGAGAACGTGCTCGCCTACAATTACGTGCGGCCAACCTACTGGCAGCCGCCGGAGGATGCGCAGCGGTATCGCCGCGGGCTGTACCTGTTCCGCAAGCGCTCGATGCCGGACCCGATGCTCAGCGCGTTCGATGCGCCGAACGCGGACTTCGCCTGCGCCCGCCGCGTCCGCTCCAACACCCCCCTGGCGGCGCTGACGGGGCTGAACGAACCCGTCTTCGTCGAGGCGGCCCAGGCCCTGGCCTTGCGCCTGTGGCGGGAAGGGGGCGCCAGCGATGAGAGCCGGATCGACCTCGCCTACCGCCTGTGCACCGCCCGCGCCGCCCGCCCGGCCGAACAGGCCGCGGTGCGACGACTCCTCACCGAAGCGCGCGGTCGCCTCCAACGCGGCGAACTCCGCGCGACCGAGGTCGCCTTTTCCCCGCGCCTCAAGGCCGCCGAGCTCCCCGCCGACGCCACCCCGGCCGAACTCGCGGCCTGGACCCTCGTCGCCCGGGTGATGCTGAACCTCGACGAGACCCTGACCAAGCCCTGATTCCAATGACCGAGCCCGTCTCCGCCTCCCTTCGTGCCGCCCGGGCGCGTCTCCTCTCCCGTCGCTGGTTCCTCCAGGACTGCGGCGTGGGCCTGGCCGGCCTCGCGCTCAGCTCCCTGCTCGCGCGCGACGCGGCCGCCAAGTCCGGGCCCGCGAATCCCCTCGCCGTGCGGCCGCCGCACTTCGCGCCCAAGGCCAAGCGCGTGATCTACATGTTCATGGCCGGCGCCCCCAGCCACCTGGAACTCTTCGACCCCAAGCCCGAGCTCGCGCGCCGCGACGGCCAACTGCCGCCGGCGGAACTGCTGAAGGACTACCGCGCCGCCTTCATCAAGCCGAACTCCGCCCTGCTCGGCCCCAAGTACGCCTTCGCGAAGCACGGGCAGGCCGGCACGGAGTTCTCCGAACTCATCCCCCAGATCGCCTCCCTCGCGGATGACCTCTGCGTGATCCGGAGCATGCAGACCGACGCGGTGAACCACGCCCCCGCGCAGATCCTGATGAACACCGGCTCGCAGCAGTTCGGCCGGCCCAGCTTCGGCTCGTGGACCCTCTACGGGCTCGGCTCCGAGAGTGAGAATCTCCCCGGCTACGTCGTCCTCACCAGCGCCAAGGGCACCAGCGGCGGCGCCAGCAACTACGGCTGCGGCTTCCTGCCCACGGTCTACGGCGGCATTCCCTTCCGCGGCACCGGCGATCCCGTCCTCTACCTCTCGAACCCCGCCGGGGTCGACGCCCGCGCCCAGCGCGCCTCGCTCGACACCCTCAATGAGCTCAATGGGCTCGCCCAGGCGGACCTCGGCGACCCCGAAACCGCCGCCCGCATCCAGAGCTACGAGATGGCCTATCAGCTCCAGACCAGCGCCCCCGAGCTGATGGATCTGTCACAGGAACCCGCTTCCGTGCTCGAGGAATACGGCATCAAGGATCCCGGGCAGGCCAGCTACGCGCGCAACTGCCTCCTCGCCCGCCGCCTTGCCGAGCGGGGCGTCCGCTTCGTCCAGCTGTTCCACGAGGCCTGGGACCAGCACGGGGACCTCACGCGAGCCATCAAGCGGAACTGCGAGGACACGGACCGACCCAGCGCCGCCCTCGTGCGCGACCTCAAGCGTCGCGGGCTCCTCGACGACACCCTCGTCATCTGGGGCGGTGAGTTCGGCCGCACCCCGATGGTCCAGGGTGGCAACGACGGCCGTGACCACCACAACCGCTGCTTCACGATGTGGCTGGCCGGCGGCGGCCTGAAACGCGGCCACGTCCATGGCGCCACGGACGAGCTGGGCTTCAATGTTGTCCGCGACCCCGTGCACGTCCACGACCTCAATGCGACGCTCCTGCACCTGCTGGGGCTGGAGCACACCCGCCTCACCTTCCGCTTCCAGGGTCGCGACTACCGCCTGACCGACGTCCACGGCCACGTGGTGCAGAATCTCATCGCATGAATCCGCCCCGCCTCAGCCGCCGTCACGCCCTCGCCGCCCTCGCCGGCGGCGCCGTCACCCTCCTGCCCGCGGCCCCCGCGCCCGCCTCCGCGCCCGCCCGTCCCCGGGTGCGCCTCGCGGTGGCCTCGTACTCGTACTGGCATTTTCGCACCGCCAAGGTGCCGATCGAGACGGTGATGGACCGCGCGGCCGAGCTCGGCTTCGCCGGAGTCGACATCCTCCACCGGCAGATGGATCTCCCGGAGCGCGGCCCCCTCGACGCCGGCGGCCGGGCCTACCTCCGCCGTCTCCGCCGCCACGCCTTCCGCCGGGGACTCGCCATCTCCTGCCTCTCGACCCACCAGAGCTTCGTCAAGGCCGACCCCGCGGAGCTCACCGCGGAAGTCCAGCACACGCAGCGCTGCCTCGAGATCGCCCACGAGCTCGGCTGCCCCTCGATCCGCGTCAACACCGGCCGCTGGGGCACGATCCGGAGCTTCGACGAGCTGATGGCCAACCGCGGGATCGAACCGGTGCTCCCCGGCCGCACCGAGGACGAGGGCTTCAAATGGTGCGCGGAGGGACTGTCGCGCTGCCTGCCCAAGGCCGAGGAATGCGGCGTCGTCCTCGCCCTCGAAAACCACTGGGGCCTCGCGCGCACCGCCGCCGGCCTCCTCCGCCTGCTCGGCCAGTTCGACTCACCCTGGCTCGGCGCCCTGATGGACACGGGGAACTTCCTCGACGACATCTACCCGCAACTCGCCGCGATCGCCCCGCGCACGGTCTACGTCCAGGCCAAGACCTACCCCGGCGGCGGCGAATGGTACACGCTCGACCTCGATTACCCCCGGATCGCCGCGATGCTCGCGGACGCCGGCTACTCCGGCTGGGTGGCCCTCGAGATGGAGGGCAAGGAGGATCCCGCCACCGCCGTGCCGCGCAGCCTTGAGGTCCTGCGCCGCGCCTTCGGCTGAACCGCTTTGCCATGCGCCCCCTCGCCCTCCTCCTCGCCCTCCTGCTCGGCAGCACCGCCGCCCTCGCCGCGGAAAAGTTTCCCGTCATCGCCCGCGAGGACCTCGTGCGGGCGATGGCCGCCGGCCCGATCACCCTGATCGACGCCAACGGCTCCTCGTCCTTCCGCAGCGGCCACCTGCCCGGCGCCATCGACTACGCCTCCCGCAAGGCGGAACTCGCCCGGCTCCTGCCGGCGGACAAGGGCGCGCTCATCGTGGCCTACTGCGGCAGCGAGGCCTGCCCCTCCTGGCGCGCCGCCGCGGCCGCCGCCGCCGCCCTCGGCTACACCAACGTCCGCCACTTCAAGGCCGGCCTCGCCGGCTGGCGCCAGGCGGGCGGGACCCTCGAGCGCGACTAGCGCCGCGCCACCGCGCCCGGCCGGCTCAGCGCGCGGGACCCGCCGCGGTCTCCGCCCGCCAGTGGAAGACGCACACGGTGAGTGGCGGCAGGGTGACCAGCAGCGACTGGCCGCAGCCGTCCCACGGCACCTCCTCGGTGGTCCGCCCGCCGAGGTTCCCGACGCCGGTACCGCCGTAGTATTCGCTGTTGGTATTGAGCACCTCGCGCCAGTAGCCGCGGCGGGGCACGCCCACGCGCTGCTCGCGCCGCACGCCCCCGAAGTGGCCCACCACCGCGTAAAGTGACTCCTCGGCGGCGTCCGCCCGCAGGAAGGCGAGGACGTTCGCGTCGGCGGCGTCGCAGTTGAGCCAGCGGAAGCCGCGGGGATCCAGATCGTGCTCACCCAACGCGGGGTCGCCGGTGTGCAGCCGGTTCAGGTCGCGCACCAGGCGCCGCACCCCCTCGTGATCCAGGTACTGGCAGAGGTGCCAGTCCAGGCTCCGGTCGTGCGCCCATTCCCGCGACTGCGCGAATTCCCCGCCCATGAACAGCAGCTTCTTGCCGGGCCACATCCAGGCGTGCGCGTACAGCGCGCGCAGGTGCGCCGCCTTCTCGGCGATGTGCCACGCCCCCATCTTGAGCAGCATGGAACCCTTCCCGTGGACCACCTCGTCATGGGAGTACACGGTGACGAAGTTCTCGGCGTACTGGTACAGCATCCCGAAAGTGAGGTCGGAATGGTGATGCCGGCGGACGACCGGCTCCTTGCCGAAGTAGCGCAGGGTGTCGTGCATCAGCCCCATGTTCCACTTGAAATCGAAACCCAGCCCGCCCTGCGCCGTCGGCCGGCTCACCCCGGGAAAGGAGGTGCTTTCCTCCGCGATCATCAGGACGCCCGGATGGTAGTGATGCACGGCGTCGTTCACCCGGCGCAGGAAGTCGATCGCCTCCAGGTTCTCCCGGCCGCCGTGGCGGTTGGGGATCCACTCGCCCTCCCGGCGCGAGTAGTCGAGGTAGAGCATCGAGGCGACCGCGTCGACCCGCAGGCCGTCGAGATGGTAACGCTCCAGCCACGCGAGGGCGTTGGCGATCAGGAAGCAGCGGACCTCGTTGCGCCCGTAATTGAAGATCAGCGTGCCCCAGTCCATGTGCGCGCCCTGCCGCGGATCGGCATGCTCGTACAGGTGCGTGCCGTCGAACTCGGCCAGCGCGAAGCTGTCGCGCGGAAAATGCGCGGGCACCCAGTCGAGGATCACGCCGAGGCCGCGCTGGTGCAGGTGGTCGACGAACCACGCGAAGTCCTCCGGCGGGCCGAACCGGTGGGTGGGCGCAAAGAAGCCCGTGACCTGGTAGCCCCACGAGCCCTCGAACGGATGCTCGGCCAGCGGCATCAGCTCGACGTGGGTGAAGCCCATTTCCAGCGCGTGATCCGCCAGCTGCGGCGCGAGTTCCCGGTAGGTCAGCGGCCGGTCCGCGTCCTCCGGGCGGCGTTTCCAGGAGCCGAGGTGCACCTCGTAGATCGCGAGGGGCCGGTCGAGCCGCCCCGCCTGCGCGCGCCGCCGCGCCATCCAGGCGTCGTCCCCCCAGCGGTGCCGGCGCGGATCGCACACGATCGCCGCGTTATTGGGGGGACCCTCGAAGCGGGTGCCGTAAGGATCGGTCTTGAGGCGCACGTTCCCCCGCTGGTCGCGGAGCTCGAACTTATAGAGTTCCCCCTCCGCCAGCCCGGGGATGAACAGCTCCCACACCCCCGAGGAACCCAGCGGCCGCATCGGGTGGTAGCGGCCGTCCCAGCCGTTGAAGGAGCCGACGACCGACACGCGCGCCGCGGCCGGCGCCCAGACCGCGAAGGCCACTCCCGGCACGCCGTTGGGCGACCGGAGATGCGCCCCCAGCTTGTCGAAGGCCCGGTGCTCGTTGCCCTCGTTGAACAGATACAAATCCTGGGCATCGAGGGTCGGCAGGAAGGAATACGGATCGGAGAACTGGCGGAGCTCGCCGTTGTGCCGCCGCACCCGCAACTGGTAGCGGAAGACCTGCGTTCGCCGGGGCAGGAAGACCTCGAACAGACCTTCCGCCGCCACCCGCGTCATCGGGTGGGTCCGCCCGGGGGGCGCGTCGACCTCGACCAGCTCGCAGGTTTCCGCGTCGCGCAGGAACGCCCGGGCCACCACGCCGCGAACGCGGCCCCGCGTGTGCGGATGCATCCCCAGCACGCCGTGCGGCGCCGCGTGCCGCGCCTCGAGCAGCGCGGAAAGTTCGGTCTCGTTCAGGATCACCCCGGAAGCGTGAGGCCCGCACCGCCCGGAGGCGAGCCCGCGCCTCGCGGCCGGCACGGGCTTGCCCCGTCGCCCCCGCGCCGGTTTCCTCCCCCGGTGCCTCGCTGTCTGCCGCTCCTCCTCACCCTGCTTTGCGCCGCCCCGGCCGCCCCGGCCGCGACGCCGCCCCCCGTCGAGCTCTCCGGCGACACGCTCGACCTCGGCCTCAGCACCGGCGGCAACCTCGTCTACCGCGGCAACGCCCGCGTCACCGGCAACGGCTTCCGGCTCGCCGCCGACGAGATCCGCCTCGACGGCGCGACCGACACCTTCCACGCCCGCGGCCGCGTGGTCCTCACCTTGACCGGAGCCCGCCTGCTCGCCGAGGAGCTGACGCTGCGCCGCCGCGACGGACGCTTCGAGGCGCGTCGGGTTCGCCTCGGCTCGCCCCCGTACTTCGCCACCGCCGCGGAGGCCGCGGGCACCCGCGCCGAGGTCACCCTGCGCGAGGCTCGGGTCTCGTTCGGCGAACCCGGCCCCTGGCAACCCACCCTCGCCGCGGCCGAGCTGGTGATCCTGCCGGGCAAGGGCCTTCGCACCGCCGGGGCGGCGCTCGGCGTGGGGGACTTCCGGCCCTTTTCGCTGCGGGGCGCAAGTCACGAGTTCGACCAGCCCCTGCCCCTCTCGCTCGGCCTCGGCGGCGGCTTCCGCCGTTCGCTCGGGCTCTTCGGTGAAGCCCGGACCCTCCTCCCCGTCCGCCCCGGCCTCGGCCTCGGCGGCGAACTCGGCCTGTACACGGCCCGCGGCGTGATGTTCGGACCCGCCGCCCGCTACGCCGACCCTTCGGCGGACGACCGGTGGAACGGCCGCCTCACCTCCGGCTACATCCGGGACCATGGCGACCGCCTGACGGATCTGCTCGGCCGCCCCATCGCCGCCGACCGCGGCCACCTGGGCTGGGAACACTGGCAGCGCACCGCCGGCGGCACGACCGTCTCCGCCCAGCTGAATTGGTGGTCCGATTCCGAGGTGTTGCGCGACTTCCGGCCGCGCACGTTTTTTCCCGTGCAGGTGCCTGACTCATTCCTCGAGGTCGTACACCCCGGTCCTAACTCTTTCCTCACCTTCCTCACCCGGCTGCAACCCAACCGGTTCCACGCGGTGCAGGAGCGGCTGCCGGAACTTCGCCTGGACGCCCTCCCGACGCCCCTCGCCCTCGGCGTGTGGCAGCGCGGCGAGGCCTCCTACGCCCGGCTCCGCGAAGATCCCCCGGACGGCGGCCCCCGCCTCGCCGCGGATCGCCTCGACGCCTACTACGCCCTCTCCCGTCCCTGGGCTCCCACCCCGTGGTTCTCCTTTACCCCCGTCCTGGGCGGCCGGCTCACCCACCACGCCAACCTGCGCCAGGGCGACGCCCGCCCAGGCAACCAACTCCGCCTGCTCGGCGAGGCGGGCTTTGACGCCGCCCTCCGCCTGAGCGGCACCTTCGACGTGCGCGACCCGGTCTGGAAGATCGACGGTCTCCGCCACCTCCTCACCCCCCGGCTCTCCTACCGCCACTTCCCCGGCGCCGACCGCGGGCGCGGCGTCATCCCCCGCA
The DNA here is from genome assembly GCA_049428505.1 of Opitutaceae bacterium. Classification (GTDB taxonomy): domain Bacteria; phylum Verrucomicrobiota; class Verrucomicrobiia; order Opitutales; family Opitutaceae; genus ER46. The sequence goes on from JBMTAG010000021.1 coordinate 35,259, forward strand.
TCGATCGGCAGGCCTTCAGTACCTATCTGCCGCCCCTCGGCCTGGGCGAAACCCGCCACCTCGACGACCTGCGCGCCACGCGCACGTTCCGGCTCGGCCTGGGCAATCTCCTCCTGACCCGGGACCCGGCCGAGGGCGTCCGCGAGCTCCTGCGCCTCGACCTCGCCGGGGATCTTGCCGTCGGTCCGCGTCCCCCGGAAGGCCGGTTCGCCGCCGTCCACACGGAACTCTCCACCCGTCCGGCCCCCTGGCTGGAGCTGGACGCCCTCCAGGTGTGGTCCGCGCGCGGCGACGGCCTGCGCGAGTTCAACACGGGGATCACGCTGCGCGAGGGCGACCGCTGGTCCCTCCGCTGGGGCAACAATTTCCTGCGGCGGGAACTCGAGGACTACTCGGTCGACGGCCGCGCCCGCCTGCGCGAGGGCCTCGAGTTCATCACCCGGCTCCAGTACGACGCCCGCCGCCGCCGCTTCAACGAGCAGACCTACGGCCTCGCGTTCGCCGTCGCGAACACCTGGCTCGTGACGAGTTCCGTGAGCGTCTACTCGGGCCGCAAACGCGAGAGCAGCTTCGGCTTCGACCTGCGCGTCGACGCCCTGCGCTTCTGAGCGCCGTGGGCATCGCCGCCAGCCAGGGCCGGGTCTACCTCGAGCTCGCGCGCGCCCTCCAGCCGCACTGGCGCGGCGATTTCGCGCTGCCGGCGCGCCTCCAGCGCCTGCTCGCCGCCCGACCCGGCTGCGGCTCCCGCGACCGCCGCCTCTACCGGGAACTCATCTACACCACGCTCCGCCACCTGCCGGGGATCGAGCCCCTCCTCGCGACGGATCCCGCCGAGGCCCTGCGCCGCGCCGCCTGGCTCGCGGCCGCGACCCCTGCCACCGCCGCCTTCCGGGCCGCCTGGGCCACCGGCGAACCGCCCGCCGGGAACCCGGTGGACCTGTTGCCCGCCTGGTTCCGCCCCGAGGCACCCGACCTGTTCACGCCCGCCGAGGCCGCCGCCCAGGCGCGCCGCGCCCCGCTCTGGCTGCGCCTGCAGACCGCGGACCCCGGCGCGGTTCACGCCGAGTTCCACACCCGCGGCTGGCCGTTCTCCACCTCTCCGGTGCTGCCCGACGCCCTGCGCCTCGACGCGGAGGCGGACCTCACCACAACCGAGGCCTGGCGCGGCGGCCACCTCGAGGTGCAGGACCTCGGCTCTCAACTTGTGCTCGCCAGCCTCGGCCTCGCGCCCGGCGGCCATTGGCTCGACGCCTGCGCCGGCGCCGGCGGGAAGTCACTCCAACTCGCCCGGCTCCTCGGCCCGACCGGCACCGTCGAAGCCACGGACCTCCGTCCCGCCGCGCTCGCGGAATTGCGCCAGCGCGCCACCCGCGCCCGCCTCGCCAACGTCAGCATCACCGCCCGGCCGGCGCGCGCGCGCTACGACGGCGTGCTCGTGGACGCCCCCTGCAGCGGCACCGGCACCTGGCGGCGCGCCCCGCACCTCAAGTGGGTCACCCGCCCCGAGCACCTCGCCCGCGCCGCCGATCGACAGGTGGCGCTCCTCCGGCAACTGGCCCCGCTCGTCCGGCCCGGCGGCCGCCTCGTTTACGCCACCTGTTCGCTCGCCCACCGCGAGAACGCCGCCGTGGTCTCCAGTTTCCTCCAGTCCCATCCCGGCTTCACGCCCGAACCGCCCGCGGCCGACTTCGGCTTCGCGCCCGCGGCGGGCGGCCTGACCATCTGGCCCGCCCGCCACGACACGGACGGGTTCTTCGTCGCCACGCTGCGCCGGGGTTGAATTCCCTTGCGGCAGCCCCCCCCGCTCCAAGCATCGCCGCGTGGTTCCCGACGCCGATTACCGCATCAAGCTCCAGGTCTTCGAGGGTCCCCTCGACCTCCTGCTCTTCCTCATCCGGAAGAACGAGCTGGATATCTACGACATCCCCATCGAGTCCGTCACCCGGCAATACATCGACGCCCTCCACGCGATGCAGCGGCTCGACCTCGACGTGGCCGGGGAGTTTTTCGTGATGGCGGCGACCCTGATGGAGATCAAGAGCCGCCTCCTGCTCCCCAAGGGCCAACACGCGGTCGATCCCCACGCGGAGGACGAGGAGGTCGATCCCCGCTGGGAACTCGTGCACCAGCTCATCCAGTACCGGAAGTTCAAGGACGCGGCCGGGGACCTGGCCGGCCTGATCGAGACGCGCCAGGGAAACCTGCCCCGGCTCGTGCCCGCCGCCAGCGGCCTTGAGACCGAACGCCGCCTCCGCCAGGTCGACCGCATCGAGCTCTGGAACACGTTCAACACCGTGCTCCGCCGCCTCGCGGAGAAACTCGTGGTCGGCGAGATCCACGACGAGGTGGTCACGGTGGCCGACCAGATGGAGTGGCTGCTCGGACGTCTCCCCGCCCAAGGCGCGATCACCTTCACGCAACTGTTCCCCGAGGGAACGACGCTCCGCCGCCTGGTCGCGACCTTCCTCGCGATGCTCGAGCTCACCCGCATCCGCAAGGTGCGCGTCCGGCAGGACGAGGCCTTCGCCGACATTCTGCTGGAACCGGTGACCGAACCCCCGCCCGCGCCGCTCCCGCCGGAGCCGGAGGTGGCCGCGCCCGCGGCCGCCGGACCCGCGCCGGAAAGCGTCGCCGCGCCCGCTCCCGCGCCCGAAATGCCGCTTGAAACCGCGGTGAACCCTCCCACGGTGACCGCGTGAGCAAGAAGCCGCAGCGCCCCCGTCCCGCCAAGACCCCCCGCATCCGCGGCCTGCTCGGGGTCGGCCTCGACAACGAGGACGGCCACAAGCGCATCACCACCGGCGAGAAGTTCGCGCTCGTCGGCGGCTCCCAGGAGACGCACGAGGTGATGACGGAGACGATGCTCAAGACCTTTGAGGAACTGAAGCGCCGCGCGAAACCCCTTGAGACCATCGACCCGCGCGAACTCGGGGAGATCATCGAGAAGTCCCGCCCCTCCTGACGTGCCCGCCCCCGGACCCGATGCCCCCGCCGGCCGCCCCGCGGAGCCGGAAGCCTGCCCGTCCTGGCTGGTCGGCCTGTGCGGGGTCGCCGCCGCCGCCTCGTTGCTTTTCACCCTCCTCCTCTTCCTCAACCGCTGAACGCATGTCCGACCAAGTCGCCCACCTCACCACCGAATCCTTCGCCGCCGCCGTCGCCGCCTCGGGCACCACGCCCGTGCTCGTGGACTTCTGGGCCCCGTGGTGCGGCCCCTGCAAGGCAATCGCCCCGATCCTCGACGAACTCGCGACCGAACTCGCGGGCAAGGTGGCCATCGGGAAGGTGAACATCGATGAGCACGACGCGGTGGCCGCCCAGCACGGCATCCGTGCCATCCCGACGATGATCCTCTTCAAGGGCGGCCAGGCGGTCGAGACGATCGTCGGCATGACCTCCAAGGCCTCCCTCAAGGCCAAGCTCGCCGCCCACGTGGGCTGATCCCGCCCGGCGCGCGGCCGCTTCAGGCGGCCAGCCCGGCGGCGAACAGGATCCCGAATCCGGCCAGCAGCTTCCCGGTCGCCCCCAGCAGGGCGATCAAATCGCCCGGTTCCTGCGCGCGGGCCAGGCGGCGCCCATGGATCACCGCCACCGGTGCCAGCGCCACCGGCAAAAGCGCCTCGATCCCGTAGCCGGCACGCCAGAAGCCCACCGGCACCGCGAAGGCAACCGCCGCGGAGAGGGCGAACTGCAGCCGCGCCGCCGGTCGCCCCCAGCGGACCACCAGGGTCCGCTTCCCCGCCTTCGCGTCGGTTTCGACGTCCCGGTAGTTGTTCACGACGAGGATATTGGCCGCGAGGAGCCCCACCGGAATCCCCGCCCAGAATGCCGGCCAGCCCCAGGCCCCGGTCTGCACGAAGACCGTGCCCCCGACGGCCACCAATCCGAAGAACAGGAAGACGAAGAGGTCCCCCAGCCCGTGGTAGGCCAGCGGATACGGACCGCTGGTGTAGGCCGCTCCGCTGAGGATGCTGGCGATCCCGATCGCCAGGAGCCAGGGACCACCCCATGCGACCAACCCCAGGCCCGTAGCGAACGCGAGGGCGAACGTCAGGACGGCCGCCCGCCGCATCGTCTCCGGCCGGATCAACCCCGCGGCGACCGCCCGGCGCGGCCCCACCCGTTCGGCAGTGTCCGCGCCCCGCTGGTGGTCCGCGTAGTCGTTCACGTAATTGGTCCCGACCTGCACGAGCGCGGCGAAACCGAGGCAGAGCAGCGCCGCGGCCGGCTGGAAGCGGCCCTCGTGCGCCGCGAGTCCGGATCCCACCGCGACCGGCGCCAAGGCGGCCGGAAGGGTCCGCGGCCGGGCGGCCTCCCACCACAGGGCCAGGCCCGCCGCGCTCACTGCTCGCGGCTCCCCTTGCGGGTGAAGATCATCAGGGGCCGCCGCACCATGAGGCTGAGCAGGACCGGAAGGAAGGCGGCGAAGGCCATCGTGGCCGAGGGGATGCTGCGCCAGCCGTTGAACAGCAGGCCGAAGGCCAGCAGGAGCAGCGCGTAGACCGACAGGAAACCCTGCGCATTGCTGATGCCCGCGTTCACCACCCAGATGCCCACGAACGCAAAGGCCGCCGCCTGGTACCCGACCAGGCCCACCGCCAACCCCCCGAGGAAGAAGATCGGCGGGAAGAACGACACCTTCACCTTCTCGTAGCGGATCGCCTGGACGACCACCGCGAGCAGCGTGAGCAGGCCCTTCAACCCCAGGACGAGCAACGGCATCCGACCGCCCGCCGCGGGATCCGCGGCGAGCGCCGGAGGCACGTGAAAACCACCCCACAACGCCACCCCGCCCGCCGCGGCCCGGATCAGGTCGAGATAGTTGCGCGGCTTCAGGAACTCCACGTCGGGCGCGATCCGCGGGTCCCCCGGCTCCCGGTCCTTCCACGGCTCAAGGATCCGCGCGCTGCCGGCGGACCGGCGCCGCTTGCGCCGCAACAGGTTGTTCCCCGCGCGCAGGGCGTTCCGGGGGAAAAACAGCACCACCAGGGCGAGGACAAACTGGAGGGTCAGGATCTTCATCAGCGGCGCCGGGACATCTCGCAGGGGATTCGGCCGCGCTGCAACGCTTTCATCGGGCCGGCCGATAAACCTCGCCGGTCGGCACCCCCAGCTCAGCCTCCAACTCCCGGATCCGCTGCAGGACCAGCTCCGCTCCAGCGCCGGGATTCCCAGCCGGCAACGTCGGGTGAACCTCCCGCAGCCAAGCCAAGGCCTCCGCCCGCCGCCCGGCCCGCCGCAGCACCTCCGCCCGCAGCCGCGCCACGTAATAGGGTGCCCGCGGGCGCGCCCATGCCTCCCGGTACGCCACCGCCGCCGCCAGCGGGTCACCCCGCCGGTTCAGGTGGATGTTCGCCTCCTCCACCCAGAGTTCGACACTGTCCGGATGCCGGCGCCGCGCCGCGCCCAGGACTTCCAGCGCCGCGGCCGCCTGCGCCTCATTGATCGCCCGCTGCACCGCCGCGGGCACCGCGTCATACCCCCCCGCCGCCTCGATCCGCCACGCCGGAAAGTCGTACGCGAGGATCCGCGCCGCATTCAGCCAGAAGTAAACCGGCCGCGGATCCACCGTCGTCACCAGCCGCGCGAACGCCTCCGTCCCCGCGAGATCCCGGCGCTCCCAGCGGGCGTACATCTGGATCCACGCCGCGTCCGCCACCAGCGCCCGGAAGCCGCCCAGCAGCGCGAGGGTCACCCCCTGCCCCGCCGCCGCCACGCCGGGCTCGAGCCGCAGGGCGGGTTCGCGCTCCTGCCGCAACCGCCACGACTCCGCCACCAGCGGCGCCAGCACCTGCCCCGCCAGCCCCAGCCCGGCGCAGACCACCCCGGCGAGCCCGAGTCTAGATTTCACGATTTCGAAAGCTCAGGACCGCCAGCAGTCCGGCCGCCACCGCCCAGCCCAGGCCATACGCCGATAACCGCGCCCACGTCGCCAGCGAGGGCAGATCGGCGGCATCGAGGGAGTCCGCGAGGCTCAGGACCTGAAAGTTCGGAAACATCCCGCCGAAGAAACCGCCCAGCGCGACACCCACCGCCGAGCCCGCGCGGGTGTAGGCCTCCTGCGCCAGATGCTGCAGGTGGCAGATGACCAGCACCCCGAACCCGCAGATCACCGCAAAGACCTGCGTCCGCGCGAAACTGGCCACCAGCAGGGTGAAGGCCGCCAGGACCACCAGCCGCAGCCACTGCAACCACCCACCGAGCGCGACCATCGCGTAACTCACCGCCCGCCCACCACGGAACCCCTCGGGATCGAGCGCCATCAACTCCCCCTCCCGCACCCACAGCACCGCCGCCAGCAACCCCGTGAGCAGCGCGCACAAGAGCGCGGTGAGCAGCGCCACTCCCAAAAGCTTGCCCAGCAGGAATTCCGCTCGCCACACCGGCTTGGCCAGCAGGGTCAGGGCCGTCCGGTTTTCGATCTCACTGAAGAAGAGTTGCGCCGTGGCGGCGATGGTGAGCGCGGAACCAAACAGGGTCATCGCGCCAAAGCCGCAATCCGCGATGAACTTCAGCTCCGGCGCGCCGAAGTTGAAATCCCGCAACCCCCGCGCCCCGAGTACCAGCGCCAGCGCCAACCCGACGAACAGGTGCAGCAGACGCTGTCGCACCGCCTCGCGCAGGGTGTTCTGCGCGACCAGGCCCAGTCGCAGGAACGAGAACGGCGCCCCCTTCATGCCTCCTTCCCTCCCGGCCGATCCCGTCCCACCCGCTCCAGGAAAACCGCATCCAGCCCCCGCCCCGCCACCGCCACCCCGTGCAAACCACGGCCCCGCGCCGCGAGCCACGCACGCAATTCCGTCACCTGCCCCTCGTCCAGGTGGTCGACGTCCAACTGCTGCCGGCCCGTCCCCCCGGTCAACTCCGCCACGGTGCCCTCCGCGACGAGGCGCCCCCGGTCGAGGATCGCCACGCGATCGCACAGCGCCTCCATCTGGCCGAGGAGATGCGAGGTGAGCAGCACCGTCTTGCCCGCATCCCGCAGGCCGCGGATCAGGTCCGCCATCGCCGCCGACCCCACCGGGTCGACCCCCGCCGTGGGCTCATCCAGGATCAACAGCCGCGGATCATGCACCAAGGCCTGAGCCAGCCCGATCCGCTGCAACATCCCCTTGGAATAGGTCTCCACCGCGCGATCGGCCGCCCCGCTCATCCCCACCTGCGCCACCACCGTTTCGACCCGCCCGGCCAGCTCCCGCCGCGCCAGCCCGCACATCCGGCCGTAGAAGCCGACGAGTTCCCGCCCCGTCAGGTGCCGGTAAAAGTACGGCGCCTCCGGCAGGTAACCCACGTCCCGTCGCGCCGCGACCTCCGCGCTCTGCCGGCCGAAGATCCGGCATTCGCCCGCGGAGGGCGCCACCAGCCCCAGCAGCGCCTTGATGGTCGTGCTCTTGCCCGAACCATTCGGACCCAGCAGCCCGTAGATCACGCCCGCGGGAACCGTGAGGTCGAGGTGGTCCACCGCTCGCAGCTTCACCCCGCGCAGCCCCACCGGGAAATCCTTCACCAACCCGCGCGTTTCCAGCGCGGGCGCCACCGCCGGGACTGGAACGGCCGCCTCCACCTAACGGATCACGAAGCCGCTGAATTGCGGTGCCCGGCGCACCGCGGAGCGCTCCACCTTCCGGATATGGCCGTGCATCCGTTCGCCCACCGCGGCGATGAACTCCTCCAGCGCTCCCGCCCGCCCTTCCGCCTCCAACCGCACCCGGCCATCCGCCAGGTTCTGCACATAGCCGGCCACCTCGAACTCCCGCGCCACCTGCAGCACCGCATGCCGGAAACCCACGCCCTGCACGTGGCCCGAGTAGTGCACCGTCTCGTGGAGGATTTCCGCCATTCGCGGGACCGTAAAAGCGGCCCGCCCGGATTCAACCCGCAAACTCGCCGCCTTTTGGTTTGCGTCTCCCCGCAGCCGCGCCGACGGTCCCGGCAAGCGATGAGCAACTCTGACTCCGGCGAAACGGGCGACGAGCATTGGGAAGAGCGCGGCGAGCTCGCCTGGAACGAGTTCGACTGGGAACGCTACCTCCGCGGCCAGGAGGGGGCGATCGTGCGCTACCTTCACCTCTATGACGAGGCCGGTGAACGCCCGGACCGCATCGACCACGTGGCGGAACGGATGGATTGGGGCGCCGAGGATTGGACCTCCGAGGAGGGCGGCGACGGAAGCAACGAGACGGCCGAGGAGGACGACGAGGTCTACACGCTCCACAAGAATCCCATCTACATCGCGACGCGGGCGCTCTACCTGAGCCTGACCCGCTCCTGGGAAGCTTTGGCCGCCGAGGACCTTCAGGTGCCACAGGCCAACGCGGTGCGGTTGTTGGTGCGCCTGCACCGGGGGGAGGCGGAGGCGGTCGAGGCGATCCACGCGCTCGACTTCGGGGATTACGCCCTCGCCGTGACCCTCTTCAAGCGCGCGCTCGCGACGCTGAACGGCCTGCTGGCGGAGATGCAGGCGCCGGTGCTGGGCGGCGGTCGTGCGGCGGCCTGGCGGGCGATGGCCCTGCCGCGGGTCTTCGACTTGCGGGAGATCTGGCTGCGGGTGATCGCGGAGTGCCGCGACGAGGTCGAGCGGCTCGGCGACGAAGAGTAGGCGGAAATCGGCCTTGCACTTTGGCGAGCCCCGGATTGCCTCGCGCGCAGGCTGATCCGGAGAGATGGCTGAGTGGTCGAAAGCGGCGCTTTGCTAAAGCGTTGTAGGGGTTTAAATCCCTACCGAGGGTTCGAATCCCTCTCTCTCCGCCAGCCT
>JBMTAG010000022.1:0-42208 GCA_049428505.1 Opitutaceae bacterium
CACCAGTGCGAGCCCCACCCCATCTCCCCCGCGAGCCGCGGCCAGCGCCGCCGCCCACTCCTCCCGGAGCGCAGCGGAGGCCGGCGGGGCCGCCGCCGCGAGCGCGGCGATGGCCGGCTGGCGTTCGGACACCGGGCGGCCGGTCCAGGCCTGGCGGGCAACCGGGACGATCCGGTCTGGGGCGAGCCGCGGAAGCAGTTCGAGGGCGGCGTGAAACAGCGGCCCGGGGGAACCGGGCGTCAGCGCGAGATCGAGGGCGCGCCGGGCATCGGGTCCCAAATCCCCCTCACCCGCGAGCAGCCGGAGCGCCTGGGCCCGCAACCCGGGCGCGGAGCCGGCCTCCGCCACCATCGCCGCCACGCGGGCGGCACCGGGCCGCAGGCCGTGGGCGATGATGATCTCGATCGCCCGCGTGCGCAGGGTGGCGTCCCCGAGGGCAAGCAGCGCGTCGAGGTGCGGCGTCAACACCGCGGCGATCGGTTCGGGCCGGAGGGCGCGGGCCCAGCCGTCGAGGGGGTCAAGGCGCGGCGGCGCGGCCCAGAGCCGCAGGGCGCCGAGGGCCTCGCTCCGGGCGGCGGCGGGCGCGGCCGGAGCCAGCGCGAGGGCGAGCAGCCGTTCCGCGGCCGCCGGCGTGCCGACGCGGAGGTTCGCGTAGAGGGCGCGGCGCAGGGTGGGCTCGTCCCGGGGCACGGAGCCAAGCAGCGCGGCCAGGCGCGGCAGGGCGGCCGGCAGCGACTCGTCATCGTAGATCGCCCGCGCGGCCTCCGCCGCCACCAGCGGGTCCGCGTCCGCGAGGAAGTCAGCGACGTCGGCATCGGCGCGGCGACGCAACGCGACGACCGCCGCGAGGCGCACCCGCGGGGACGGATGCAGCACGCGCGCCAGCAGGTCCGCGCGGTCCGCGCAGCCGGCGAGGCCCATCACCGCCGCGTGGCGGAGCACGGGGTCGTCCCCCGCGGCCTCGGCGAGGGCGAACAGCGGCTCGACCGCGGCACGCAGGGAAAACTTGCCCACCGCGATCGCGGCCTGGAGCCGCACCCGGGGCGCGACGTCCGCCAGCAGGGGCAGCAACGCGGCGCCGTGGCCACGGGCAGCCGCGGTGGCGGCATCCCCGAGGACCTTGGCGGCCTGGGCGCGGATCTCGTCCTGCGGGTCGCGGAGAAGGGCGACGACACCGGCCGGTTCCGCGGCGCCGCGGCGGAGCAGTTGGCCGTAGCCCCAGAGCGCGTGGTACCGTGCAAGCGGCGCCGTGCGGGCGGCGGTGGCGACGGCGAGCAGTTCCCCGTGGCGACCGCGGCGGGCCAGCTCCAGCTGGGCCCCCTGCCGCACCCGCTGGTCGGGGTTACCCAGGAGACCGGCCAGTTCGAGGTGGGAGCGATCCGCGAAGCCCGCGCGCAACAGCTCCGCCGTGCGCGCCCGGAGCGGGTTCCGCACGTCCTCCCGCGAATCGACGCGCCACAGTGCGCCGAGCCCGTCCAGCGGATAGCCGCCCATCCAGTCGACCATCATGAGCGCGCCATCGGGGTGCCAGGCCATCCCGATGCCCATCACGCCGTCATTGAGGATGCGTGCACCAGTCATCCGGTAGGTCGCCCCGGCGGGCTCGGCGTGGAACCCGCGCAGCTTGCCGGAGGGAAACTCGTTGAGCAGGAACAGGCCCGCCTGTGGTGCCCCGAGCGCCGTGCCCGGATTGAAGCGAAAGCCGGCGGGACCGTCGGAGTAGCTGAGCAGCGGCGGCAACAGGTACGCCGCCTGCCCGGGAAAACGCGGCTTCCACAGCCCCTCGCGCATCCACGGACTGTCGGTCCGCAGGTACTGGTAATTGCACCGCCAACCGCTGTCGCTGCCCTCGACCAGGTGCACGAACCGCTCGCGCTCGCCGGGCTGGTCCGCGTCGTTGTCCACACCGATGAGGTCGCCCACCTCGTTGAAGGCCGGCTCCTGCACGTTGCGGTTGCCCCGCGTGAACACCTCGAATCCGGAGCCGTCTAGCTCCATCCGCAGCGTGGCTCCCTCATTGGGGAAGGCGAAGCGCCGGCCTTCCCGGGAGACGACGTTGCCGCCCTTGTCCCCGATGCTCCAGTAAAGGCGGCCGTCGGGCCCGACGATCAGGCCGTGCATGTCGTGGCCCGCATAGGCGATGTGCACGCCGAAGCCGGTCACCACCACCTCGCGCTCGTCGGCCACGCCGTCGTCGTCCGTGTCGCGGAAGCGCCAGACGTCGGGCGCGATGGTCGCGTAGAGCCAGCCGTCGTGCCACAGGACGCCGGCGGCGATGCCGGTCACCTCGGTGTTGAAGCCCTCGGCAAAGACGGTGATGCGGTCCGCGGTGCCGTCGCCGTCGGTGTCGCGGAGCTGGTAGATCCGCTCGGTGTGGTGGGTGAGGTCCCGCCAGTCGATGGAGCCGTCGCCATTGTGGTCCGCCAGCATCCCGCGGGGGGCGCGGAGGCGTCCCGGGGCCAGCTCGCGCTGGTAGAACTCGCGCTTCGCCTCGACCGAGGTGAAGCCGACGTCGTCGGGGACCCACTGGATGTGCTCGCGGATGTCGAGGTCACCGACCTTCCGGCGGGTGGTCGCGGCAACGTAAACCCGGCCCGCGGGATCCACGGCACAGGCGACCGGATCCGGGACGTTGAGGGCGCCGGACCACTTGTGCAGCACGAGTTCGCCGGTGGCGGGCGCGGCCCGGTCGGGGCTGCGGGTCTGACGGTCCTCGGCGGCCACCAGGGGAAGCGCGCCGAGCACGAGGAAAGCGGGGAGAAGGCGGAGCATCACGGTCGGGCAGATTGCCGGCCGGGCACGGGCTTGTCGCGCCCGAAGTGCGGCGGCCGAGGCCGCGCGGCGCGCTCAGCGTCGCGCCGGGGCGGCCTTGCGCGCTCCGCCTTCCGGCCGCGCCGGCGGCCCGAAGTAGGGGTACGCGTCCCACGCGTCGTGCGCGGGGTCCGTCCGCGGGTCGCGCGTCTCCCGCATCCAGCGCTCCACGCGCTCACGCAGTTCCCGGCGCGCCTCGGCGTGCGCGGGGTCGCCGGCGAGATTGCGCAGCTGGTGCGGATCGGTGCGGAGATCGTAGAGCTCCTCGGCGGGTCGCCGGTCAAGGGCCCAGGCGCGGAATGGCGCGAGGTCCGGCCGGGCGGTCCCCTGGACCAGGAGGTCCTTCAGCGGCGAGAGGTCGACGTCCCCGTACGGCCCGACCGAGTGGTACAGTTCCGGATCGCCGGCAGGCCAGCGGTCCGGCCGCAGGTTCCAGAGGTAGAGATGGTCGCGGGTGCGGATGCCGCGCACCGGGTAGCTGAGGTCGCCGCGGCGGACGTTGGCGTGCCGCTCCCGTTCGAGGAAGACCGCGTCGCGCCGGACGGCGTCGGGACGATTGAGGATGAGGTCCGCGAAGCCGCGCCCCGTCATCCCGGGCTGCACGGGCAGGCCGGCGAGCTCGAGGAAGGTGGGGGCCAGGTCGGTGAGGCTGATGAATTCCGGCCGCACCTTGCCCGCGGCCAGCCGCCGGCCCCAGCGGACCGCGAAGGGCACGCGCGTCCCCGTGTCGTAGCAGTTGGCGAGGCCACGCGGCATCTGCCAGCCATTGTCGCTGGTGTAGATCACGACGGTGTCCTCCAGCAGGCCGGCCGCCTCGAGGCGGGCGAGATCCGCGCCGACCGCCGCGTCCATCCGCCCCACGCTGGCGTAGTAGGCGAGCAGGGTGGAGCGGGTGACGGGATCGTCCGGGAACTGGGGCGGAACGACCAGGCGAGCCGCGTCGAGGCCGGCGTGGTCGGCGGGGTCGTAGCGCCAGCGGTGGCGGGCGGTGTCGGTGTTGCCCAGCCAGAAGAAGAAGGGGCGGGAGCGGTCGCGGGTGCGGAGGAATGCGGCGAGGTCCGCGTGCTCGGGGCCAACGGGGTTGGTCGGCCAGCCGGAGTCGCGGAAATTGCCGGGGCTCCAGCCCTTGCCGGTGAAGCCCACCTCGTAGCCGCCGCGGGCAAGGAGGTCGGTGAAGACGACGAGGCTCCGGTCGAAGCGGCTCCAGAGGCTGGCGGCGTCCGCCAACTGGTGGGCGGCGCGACCCGTGAGGAGGCTGGAACGGGTCGGCGAGCAGGAGGGGACCGGGCAGAAGGCGTGCTCGAACACGACGCCCTCGCGGGCGATCCGGTCGAAGACGGGGGTGCGGGCGACCGGGTCGCCGAGCGCGCTGGCATGCGGCCAGCCCCAGTTGTCCGCCAGCACGAGGAGGATGTTTGGGCGCGCCGGGTCGGCGGCGGCGAGCGGCGCGGCGGCCGCGAGGCACAGGGCGAACAGCGCGGGGGCGAGGAGCGGGAGCAGCGGGCAGGTCATCGGGCTCAAGGGTTGGACGCCGCGCGGCGGGCCAGCTCGGCGGCAAAGGCGGCGACGACGGGGGCAAGCGCCGGGTCGTCGGCCAGGTTGCGGGTCTCGGCCGGATCGACGCCGTGGTCGTACAACTCCCGCGCGACGAGGGCCCCGGAATCGAGCGCGCGCCACTCGACGTAGCGGTGGCGCTCGTCGCGGAGCGCGCGCCCCATCTGGGCGGCCTGGCCGTACGAGGGGCGCGGGTGCTGGGTGGCGGCGAAGCGCGCGCCGGGAGCGGCGGGATCGCGCAGCTGGGGCACGAGGCTGCGGCCCTCGGCGCCCGCCGGGGCGGGCAGTCCGGCAAGTTCGGCGAGCGTCGGGTAGAGGTCGAGGAGTTCGGCGAGGCCCGGCGCGGCGCCGCCGGCGCGGGCGACTCCGGGAGCGGCGATCAGCAGCGGCACGCGGGCGTCGAGCTCGTAATTGCTGGTCTTGCCCCAGAGCGCGTGTTCCCCGAGGTGGAACCCGTGGTCGCTCCAGAAGACCACGATCGTCCGCTCGGCGAGCCCGAGGCGGTCCAGCTCGTCAAGCACCCGCCCCACCTGCGCATCGAGGAAGCTCACGCAGGCGAGGTAGCCGTGGCGGAGCTCGGCCACCAGCTCGGGGGCGAGCGGCCCCGCCTTGGGGATGCCGGCGTAGCCGCGGAGCTCCGTGCCGGGATGGGCGGCGAGGGCGGGGGCACCGGCGGGCGCGGCGGCCGGCGCGGGCGGGGCGAGGCGGGCGCGGTCGTAGAGGTCCCAGTAGCGGCGGGGCGCGTTGAACGGCAGGTGCGGCTTCCAGAAGCCGACCCCGAGGAAGAACGGGTCCGGCCGCGCGGCGAATTCCCGGAGGCGCGCCACCGCGGCGGCGGCGATGCGGCCGTCGAGGTAGGCCTCGTCGGGCACGTCGAGGCACTGCACGGCGGCGCCCTTGGCCCGGGGCGCGGACGCGTCGTCCGGCCAGACCCAATCCGCCCAATGGGGGCCGTCGGCGAAGCGGGGCGGCTCGGACCACGAGGGCGGGTCGCTGAACGGGAACGGCGGCTTCGCCCCCGACTCGTTGTGGAAGAGCTTGCCGAGGCCGACCGTGGTGTAGCCGTGGTTCCGGAAGTGCTGGGGCAACGTGACCACGTCCGGGAGCGTCTCGCGGAAATGCCGGCGCAGGTCCCAGACGCGGAGCGTGTCGGGCCGCCGCCCGGTGAGCACGGAGGCGCGCGACGGGTTGCAGACCGCCTGCTGGCAGTAGGCGCGGGTGAAACGGACCCCGCGCCGCGCGAGGGCGTCGAGGTGGGGCGTGCGCGCCTCCGGGTGCCCGTAGGCGCCGAGGTCCGTCCGGAGATCGTCCGCCGCGAGGAAGATGCCGGTGGGCCGCGGCGGGGGGGCGGCCGCGGCCGTGACGGCCAGCAGCGCGGGCCCGAGGGCGGAAAGCAGGCGGCGCAGCATCGGCGGGCGGGACGGCGGGTCAGAAGCGGCCCCGGAAGCCGAGCGTCCAAACCGCGCCGTAATACATGTTGAGGCGGAGGTTGCCCGGCTGGTCGGCGTAGCCGCGGTTCGGGGCGTTGAGGATGTTGCGGCCGCTGAGCGTGACCTCGTAGGTGGAGCCGAGCTTGAGGCCGCCGCTCACGTCGAACATCAGGCGCTCGTACTGCCACTGGACCTGGTTCACGCCGATCGAGGTCGCCCGGGCGGAGGACCAGGTGGAGCGGAGCTGGAGGTTGAAGCGGTGGTTGGAGAAGCGGATCCCGCCGTTGGCGGCCTTGGGCACGACGTTGACCAGGCGCAGGTCGGGAATGGCCCGGGAGACTGAGCCGAAGACGCTGAAGCCGCGGGCGAAGCCGGGCAGGAAGACGAGCTGCTGGCTGTACTCGACCTCGACGCCCTTGATGCGGCGGACCCCGTCGAGGTTGCTCGGCCGGAGGAAGGTGTAGCCGATGTACTCCGGGTCGTCCGCGTAACCCGCCTCCTCGGCGGAGACCGGGCGGCTGGCGACGCCGAGGTTGCGGACGTCGAGGCGGTAGCCGGAGACGCTGAGCGTGCCGGCCGGCTCGATGGCGTACTGCACGCTGACGTAATACTTGTTGGAGGTCTCCGGCTTCAGGTCCGGGTTGGGCACCTGCACCGTCTGGTTCGTGTCGTTGACCGTGATCACGCCGGCGAGGTTGTTGTAGTCGGGGCGGCCGATCGACTGGTTGGCGGCGACCTGGAGGACGAGGTTGCGGGTGAGCGCGTACTTGGCGCCGCCGCTGAGGAAGTCGTTCGCGTAGCCGCCGTACTTGTTGAAGCGGACGAAATTCCGGTACTGGTAGGCGAGGAACGGGATGGTGTTCGGCGTGTAGCCGGCGGCGCGGACGACGGCGGGCGGCAAAATGTCGAACGTGCGCCCGACGGTGCGGGTCCGCTCGTGGCGCGCGCCGAGGTTGAGGCGCAGGTTGCGCCAGCGCGTGTTGAATTCCACGTAGCCCGCGTCGACCTGCTCCTTGATCGCGCGGCCGGTGGTGTTCTCGATCTGGAATCTCCCGTAGGTGTTCTCGACGAACTGGGACGGCTGCGACCGGTAGAGGTCGAGCATCGCGGTCGTGTTCGGGATCGGGATGTTGAGGGCGGCGACGTTGTCTCCCTGCTTGGGGTCGAAGATCCCCGGGGTGGTGTGGGCGATCATCACCGTGCGGGGATCGAGCTGGTTGCCCGCGGCGCCGACGAAGGTCCACGAGCGCGCGCCCGTGCGATTCAGGTCGTAGGTGGTGAGACGGGTCTTGAGTCCCGCCTGGACGGTCACCGGCAGGCCGGCGACCACGACCGCGCGCTTGGCGTCGAGGTAGCCGAGGAAGACCTGACTCTTGCCGGAGCGATCGACCGTGCCGATGTTGTTGGGATTGGCGTCGCCGCGGTTGTAGTTGGCGAGATCGGACCACGACGGACCCGAGAGCTGCGTGAGCTGCCAGTCGGTGTCCGTGGAGCTGGAGCGGCGGGCGCTCCAACTCATGCGGGTGAGCCGGTTGTTGGCCCCGGTGAAGTAGCCGCTGCGCCGGTCCTCGTAATGCGTGGTGCTGCGGGAGTAGCCGCCGCCCAGCGTGACCTGCACGTCGTGGCGCCGGTACTCGAGCTTGGGCGTGTAGGTGACGGTGTCGTTGAACTTGTGGCTGTGGCCGATGCTCTGCTCGAGGCGGGTGTTGGCGTTCGCCGTCGGGCGCGCCAGCAGGTAGGTGAGCGTGGAGGCGGGGTCGATGTCGGCGGTGTTGGCGCGGAAGGTCAGGGTGCGCGCGTTGATCTCGTCGTTGAAGTGGGACAGCGCGGTACGCAGCGAGGCGACCAGGTGGGGCGTGAGGCGCGCGTCGAGGTTGAGCCCGAGCGCGGCCCGGGTGGTGATCTTCGGGTTGTCGCGGAAGATCAGCGCGTTGATCACCGGGCCGCGCGCGGCGTTGTTGTCGATGGTGTGGGTGACGCCCGCCTGCTCGTTGTAGAGGCTGTTGGCGGAGAGGCTCAGCTGGACGCCGTAGCGGCCGTCGAAGGAGTCGGCGTAGGTGAAGACGAAGCCGGGGCGGATCTTCCGGTGCACGCCGTCGCCCGGACCCGGCGTGCGGCGCAGGGTGAGGTCGTAGGGCGAGGCGGTGAGGCTGGCCTGCGCGGTCACCTCGCGACCCTTGCGCTCGAAGGCGTTCTTGCTCCGGAGGTTCATGCTGCCGGCGGGCGCGTCCGCATCCATGCTCGCGGTGAGGGTCTTGTTCAGCTCGATCGACTCGATGCTGGTGATCGAGGCCTGCTCGAACTCGAACTGGCGCGAGGAGGCGCCGAACGAGGCCGAGGCCGCCGTGGCCATCCGCATCCCGTCCACGCTCACGCCGGCGTACTTCGGATCCAGGCCGCTGATGCGGACGGCGCGCGCGTCGGCGTCGACGTAATCCATCACCACGCCCGGCAGGTACTTCATGAACTCGCCGATGTTGCCGCCGGTCACGTCGCCGAAGTTGTCCGAGGCCACCACGCTCTTCATGTTCAACGCCGCGCGCTGCTCCATGATGGCCTTGGCGTTGCCCTCCCGCTCGTTGGAGACGACGAACTTGTCCAGGGTCACGACCGCGTCCCCCGCCCCCGGCCGCATCCCCGGGCGGAAGGTGGCGCCGCGCAACTCGAAATCGCGCGTGGCCGTCCCGCCCGCGGGCACGGTCACCCGGGCGGTCGCGCGCTCGTAGCCGGTGTAGACGACGGCGACGCTGGCCTCCCCCGCCGGCACCCGCGACAGCTGGTAGCTGCCGTCGTCGCCCGAGTAGGTGATCAGGTCAGTGCCCTCCACCGTGACCTCCGCGTTGCGGACGTATTCCTGGGTCGCCGGGTTGAAGATGCGGCCGGCGATCCGGCCGGGGGCGCTCCCCTGGGCGGAAAGGACCGGGGACAGCAGGCAGGCCAGGCAGAGCAGGCGGACGAGGAACGAGCGGGGCGGAGTAACCATGGGACCTTGGGGGAAACCCCAGCCTTGGCGGAACGGGGGCGCGCGCCCAGCCGAAAAGGCCGGCGGACGCCGCGCGGATCAGGGCACGGCGACGACGAAAACCTGCGCGTGCGTCCCCGCCGCTCCCGCCACCCGCCGCGTGTACGCGATGCGCCGGCCCTCGGGGGAGTATACGCACGCGAGCGCCTCCGGCCCGCCCTCGCCCTCCACCCGCGGGGTGAGGCGAGTCGTCACGCCGGTCGCCGCCTCCGTCACGCACACGCTGCCGTCCATCACGTGTGCCAGCCGCCGGCCATCCGGGCTCCAGGTGAACGCGGAGCCGACGCCGACGGCGCCCCGCGTGAGTTGCCGCGGCGCGCCCCCGTCGGGGGAGACGGTCCAGAGCTGCGCGTGGCCCGCCGCGTCCGCCCGCAGGAACGCGAGGGTGCCGTCCGCCGGGGAGGCACGCAGCCAGTGCCGCGGCACCGGCGCCACGCCCCGCGGGGCCGCGTCGCCGAGGAAGGTGAGGCGGCGCTGCACCGTGCCCCTCGGCGGCGCCGGCCGGCGCGTCGCGGTGCCCTCGAGGGGCTCCGGGCCCGCCCGTGTCAGGTCCGGAGGCAGTTCGACGACAAAGACCTCGGCGTGCTCGCGGCCGTCGGGGGCGGTGACGTTCCCAAGGCAAGCCAGGCGTCGCCGCCCGTCGCGGTCCGGCAGCCACCCTTCCTCGTAGGCGCGGCTGATCTCGTCCGAACCCGGGCGCGGGCGGTTCACGGTGCGCGTGACGACCACCGCGAACCAGTCGCCGTCGTGGTTGCGTGGGTGGGACCGCGGCACGCGGACGCCCCCCGGGACCGGGACGGCGACGGCCACGTTGCGCTGGTTGCGGTCGTGGTCCCCGGCGTCCCCGAGGCGCGCCAGCACCTCGTCGTCGTAGGTGAAGCTGAGGGCGTCGCCGGCCGGGTGGAAGACATGCACGTGCGAGCCGCCGCGCAGGGCGCCGGGAACGAAGGGCGGCGCGTAGGTCATCGCGTCGAGTCCCCTGCCCTCCCCCGCGGGTCCCGGCTCGACGAGGAAGCCGCGGCGGCGGCTGAGTCCGTACGTCCACTCGGGCGTCGGGTGCTCCGGACCGAGGATGAAGACGACCTGCTCCCGCCGCGGGTGGTACGTAACCACCCCGCAACGGGCGCCGTGCGCCGCCGCGTACACGGTCTCCACCCGGCCCGTGGCCACCTCGACCCGCTCGATCCGCGCGCCGTCGAATTCGCCGCCGGGGCCGCGGACGTCGTAAACGATCCAGCGGCCGTCGGGGGACCAGACGTTGACGTTGGTGAGGACGTGCCCGTGCGGGGCCGACGTGAGCTGGGTCTCCGCGGAGGAGGCGACGATGCCGCCAAGCATCACGGCGCTGAGGTAGGCGGGGGTACGCCGGAGGGCATGACGCCAGCC
The DNA here is from genome assembly GCA_049428505.1 of Opitutaceae bacterium. Lineage (GTDB taxonomy): Bacteria > Verrucomicrobiota > Verrucomicrobiia > Opitutales > Opitutaceae > ER46. The sequence goes on from JBMTAG010000022.1 coordinate 10,204, forward strand.
CGAAGTCACCGGCCCTCGGCGGCCCAGCGCTTCATCAGGGCGATGTTCTCCGTCAGCGCGCCCCGGCCGCCTTCCTTGTTGCCGCGGTCCCCGGCATAGACGCGCATGTCGCTGTCGTACATCGCCTCCGCCTCCGGGCCGCGGTCGCCCGTCTCGCGCATCCATTGGTCGAGCCGCGCACGCAGCCGCTCCAACTCCGCCCGGTGGGCGGGGTCGCCCGCCACGTTGCGCACCTGCCAGCGGTCGGTGGTCCACTCGTAGAGCTCCTCCGCCGGACGCACGGGGCGGAACAGCAGCTCCGCCGCGAGCGGCTCGAGGCGGCCGGCCGCGTGCAGGGCGCGCAGCGTCTGGACGATGCTCTTGCCGTCCTTGTAGGCGTTGGGCTGCAGGTGCGGCCGCTGGGGGAGGAAGTTGCGGATGTAGAGGTAGCGCTCCGTGCGCACGCTGCGCAGGCGCTCGACCGTCTCGTCACAGCGGTCCCGGGCGGCGAAGGCGAACGCGCGCGGCTGGTACCCGGCGGCGAGGACGTTCCGCCCCTGCAGGCCCGCGGGCAGCGGCAGTCCGGCGGCGGCGAGGGAGATCGGGACGAGGTCGATCAGTTCCACCAGGTCGTCGCGCACGGCGCCGCGGGGCACGCCGGGGCCGCGGACGATGAACGGCACGTGCGTGCCCTCATCGTAGAGGAACTGCTTGCCGCGCGCGTGGCTGATGCCGTGGTCGGTGGTGAAGATGACGAGCGTGCGCTCCAGCTCGCCCTCGGCCTCCAGGCGCGCGAGCACGCGGCCGATGTGCTGGTCGGTGAAGCGCACCGCGTCGAGGTACGCCGCCCAATCGCGCAGGAGGACCGGGTCGCGCGGGTAGTACGGCGGGAGGCTGACGCGCGCCGGGTCGGTGGCCCCGCCGAGTTCATTCGCGGCGCGCTCGGCCAGGCGCCGCGCGGCCTCGTCCGTGCCACCCCGCAGTTTCCCGCCCGCCAGCTGCACCTGCATGAAGAAGGGCTGCCCCGGCCGGCGGTTCGACCAGTCGGGTCCGTCGTACATCGCCGGATCCCATTGGAAGTTGTAGTCCGTCTTGCCCAGCGCGGCGCCCGCCTTGCGGCCCGCTTTACCCGGGCCGGCGCGGCCGGCGTCCGGCAGGCCGGAGCCGATCGCCGTGTGGTAACCCGCGCGCCGCAGCCGGACCGGCAGGGGCTCGACGCCCTCCGGCAGCGTGATCTTCAGCTCACCGCGGCCGCTGCGGTGATGGTGCGCGCCGATGCTGGTCTGGTACATCCCGGTGATGAACGCGGAGCGGCATGGCGAGCAGACGGGCGCGGTGGTGAACGCACGGCTGAACCGGGTGCCCTCGCGCGCCAGCCGGTCGAGGTGCGGCGTCGTGATCAGCGTTTCGCCGTAGCACGAGAGGTTGGCGGACATGTCGTCCACGATGAACCAGAGGACGTTGGGCCGGCCGGACTCCGCGGCGCGGACCAGGCCGGCAGCGGCGAGCAGGGTGCAGAGGAGGGCGGGGAAGCGCATCGGGAGGGCAAGGGGCGGCGGGGGATCGCCGCGGTGGGAGAATTGTGTTGGGCCACGGAGGCCGGGCCGCAAGTTTCAACGTGCCGACCGCTTTCCCGATGCCCGCCCTCCGCCGCCCTGCCCTGCCCCGCCTCCCTGTCGTCGTTCCGCTGCTCGCGCTCACGGCTCTGCTCGCCGCCCCCGCTGCCGCCGCGGCGCCGAAGACGGCCAAGAAGGCCGCTCCCCCGAAGGTCGCGGCCTCGCCCGCACCGTGGATCGAGGACGACTTCCCCTTCTTCTCCTCCATCCTCGACGCCCGGGCGGCGGGAGGCGGGCTGCCGACCGACAACCTCGCGCCGCGCGGCCTCGTGCTGAACCTCGGCGGCGGCCTCTGGGCGGGCTTCGACCCGGATCTGCTGCGGCTCGTGGCCCTCTGGCGCGGCGAGGGCGTCACCGCGGTCGCCCTCGCCCCCGGTTCCTACCACGACATCGCCCGGAAGACTCCCGGCGGGCAGGAGAAGCTCCCCCAACCCGCGGGTTCCGTCTGGCTTGCGACCGGGGTGCACCCCGGCTGGCAAGGCCCCGGCGCGCTGGACCTCACCGACCCGCGGGCACCCGCGCCGAGCCCCGAGGAGCCGGGCCGCGGGCCGCTGCCGCCGGAGCGGGGGCGCTTCCGCGCCATCCACCTGCTGGCGGACGGCGCCGTGCTCGAATCCGAGGTCGCGGGGGCGACGGTGCGCGAACGCTTCTTCGCCACCGGCACCGCCGCGGCGCCGGGGATCGGCCGCACCTGCGAAATCGGGCCCGGCCCCGCCCTGCGCCTGCTCGCCGGCCGCGCGGCCGCGGGCGTCTCCGTCCACCTCGCCGCTTCCGCCGTCCCCGGCGGCGCCGCCCTCTCCGTGGACCAGGGAATGCACGTCGTGGACTTGCCCGCGCGGACCGCACCGCTGCGCTTCACGCTGCTGACGGTCGCGGGCCCTGCGGCTCCGACCTTGGCCGGGGAGCCGCCCGCGCTCACCGGGCCCAACCGCGCCCGGTGGCCCGGGGAGCTCCCGACCACCGTGACCGCCGCTGCCGCGACCGCGGCGTTCGTCATCGACCCGATCGGCCTGCCCGACCCGAATCCGCGCCGGCGCGCCGTGCGGCCGAGCGACATCCAGTTCCTCCCGGATGGCACTGGCGCGGTCGTCACCCTCGACGGTGATGTCTGGCTGGTCCGCGGCCTGCACGAGCCGGCGGGCCGCCCGCGCTGGCGGCGGTTCGCGTCCGGGCTGCACGAGCCGATGTCCCTCGCCGTGCGCGGCGAGGAGCTGATGGCGTTCGACCGCAACGGGGTCTGGCGCCTGCGCGACCTCGACGGGGACGGCGAGGCGGACGTGCACGAGCTGTTCTCGAACGCCTTCGGCCAGACCGCGGACCTGCGCGAGTTCCCCTCCCAGATCCGCCCCGCTCCGGGCGGTGAGTTCGTGATCGCCAAGGGCGGCCAGCAGGCGACCACCCAGGGGAAGCACAACGGCAGCGTGCTCCGCCTGTCGGCCGACGGGCGCACGGCCACCGTCATCGGCTACGGTTTCCGCCAGCCCAACATCGGCGTCGATCCGCGCACCGGACTTGTCACCTCGAGCGACCAACAGGGCCATTACATCCCCTCGACGCCGCTCCACATCGTGCGCGACGCCCGTTTCCACGGCTTCCTGCCGCCGTTCGCGCCCATCGAAAAGTATCCGGAACCGGTCGCGGAACCGCTGACCTGGATCCCGCATCCGGTGAACGCGTCCGCGCTTTCGCAGGTTTGGCTCCACGACGCCCGGCTCGGCCCGCTCAACGGCAGCCTCGTCCACATCGGCTACAACCGCCCCGAGCTGTTCCAGGTGCTGTTCAACCGCCGCGGCGCGGAACCGCAGGCCGCGGTCGTGAGCATCACGCGCGGCTTCGCGTTTCCCCCGCTAAACGGCGCCGTCAACCCGCGCGACGGCCTGCTCTACCTCGCGGGCTTCCAGGTCCTCGGTTGGGGCAACGTGATTGATGTTCCGGCCGGCCTCGGCCGCCTGCGCCACACCGGGCGGCCGGATCCGCTGCCCCGGGAGCTCGCGGTGCTCGACCGCGGCGTGCTGCTGCGCTTCGGGTCCGCGCTGGACCCGCAGCGTGCGACCGACCCCGCAAGTTACTCGCTGCAGTCGTGGTCCTACCGCCGCACCCACAAGTATGGCTCCGCCCAGTACAAGGCGGACGGCTCGCCCGGCCAGGACGCGCTCACGCCCAGCGCGGCCTACCTGTCGCGCGACGGACGCTCCGTGTTCATCGCGGTGCCCGGGCTCCGGCCGGTGTCGCAGCTGCGCGTGGGCTGGTCGCTTGCGACGGCCGCGGGCGAACGTCTCGAGGAGAATGCCTACACCACGCCACGCGAACTGACGCCCTTTGATCCGGAACGGGAAGGCTTCGGGCCGCTCACGATCGACCTCACCCCGCGGACGGCGGTCGTCGCCGCCGCGACCGGGATCGCAAGCGCGGAGGAAGGCGCGCGCCTCGCGCAGCTGTTCGCCTGCACCGCCTGCCACGGCGCGGGCCAGGACCTCGCGGTCGCGCGCTCCGGTCCGCCCTGGCAGGGGCTGTACGGGAGCGAGCGCACCGTCTACGTGGGCGGCAAGGCGGTGACGGTGAAGGTCGACGAGGCGTACCTGCGCGAGTCGATCCTCGACCCCACCGCGAAACTCGCGGCGGGCTTCGAGAAGGGGGAGTACGCGATGGCCAGCTTCGCGGGCGTGCTCTCGGACACGCAGGTCGAGTCCCTCATTCTGCACCTCAAGACCCTGCGCTGACGCGCGGCCCGGCGACCTTCAGCGCGGCGCCGCGGCCGGGGCCGGCGGGTCCTCGTTCGGCGTGCCGCGCCAGCGAGGGGCCGCGTTGTCCCGGTCCCACGCCTCCCAGCGGGCGCGCAACTCCGCCGCCACCGCGGGCTGCACGGCGGCCAGGTCGCGGGTCTCCCCCGGATCGGCCGCGAGGTCGTACAATTGCCAGCCGCTGTTCGTCCGGGTCTCGAAGTCGCGCCAATCGACCAGCTTCCACCGTCCCTGCCGCACGGCCCGCTGCGGCCCGAAGCGCCAGAAGAGCGCGTCCCGGGCGGGCGCCGTCCCCTGACCGGCCAGCACCGGGAGCAGGTTGACGCCGTCCAGCGGGCCCTCGGGCGCGACGCCCGCCGCGGCGAGGGCGGTGGGCGCGAGGTCCAGCGCCGAGACGGGGACCGCGCACGTCGTGTCCGCCGGCAGGCGGCCGGGCCAGGCGGCGAGGAAGGGCACGCGGATGCCCCCCTCGAGCATCTGCCCCTTGTCGCCCCGCAGCGGCGCGTTGCGCCCGGTGTTGTAGGCGAAGAACGGCTTGCGCCCGGCGCCGCCGTTGTCGCTGAGGAAGAAGATCAGGGTGTCGCGGTCGCGCCCCGTCGCGCGCAGGTGCGCGGTGAGGCGGCCGACGGCGTCGTCGAGGCCGAGGAGAAGCGAGAGGTAACCGCGGCGGGCCGGGTCCTGCACCGCGGCCGGGAGCCGGGCGAGGGTGTCGGGCGCGATCTCCAGCGGGGTATGGACGGCGTTGTAGGCCAGGAACAGGAACCAGGGCCGGCCCGCGTGGCGATCGATGAAGCGCACGGCCTCGGTGGTGAACAGGTCCGTGGTGTGGCCCGCCACGCGCTGCGGCTCGCGGCCGCGGTGGATGAGGTTCAGCGACTGCGCGGTCCCAAACTTGGGTGCGGCGTCGGCCCGGAGCTGGAAGTTGTGCGCGCCGACCAGGAAGCCGTAGAACTCGTCGAAGCCGCGGGATTGCGGGTGGTGCCGCGGGCTGAAGCCCAGGTGCCACTTGCCCACGAGACCGGTCGCGTAACCGGCCGCGCGGAGACGATCCGCCAGGGTGCGCTCGCCCAGGGGCAGGCCGAGGTCCTCCGGCGCGCCGACGTGCGGGTTGAACTCGTGGCCGAAGCGCGTCTGGTACCGCCCGGTCAGGAACCCGGCGCGGGACGGGCTGCAATAGGGCGCCGAAACGTAGCCGTCGGTGCAGCGCACCCCCGAGCGCGCCAATGCGTCGAGGTGCGGCGTCGGGACCTCGGCGCCGCCCTGCACGCCCAGGTCCGCATAGCCGAGATCGTCGGCCATGATGACGAGGACGTTGGGCCGGGGGGCGGGCGCGGCGAGCAGCGGGGCGGCCAGCAGGGCCAGGAGGAGCAGGCGGGGGCGGGGCATAAGGGGGACGGCACCGCCCGGCCGGATCACGCCCGGGGCCGGCGACGTTGCAGGTCCTCGCGGGCGGCCTCGAGCCGGGCGCGCTCGGCGGGGGTGAGGCTGTGGAGGCCGGACTGGGCGATCTTGTCGAGCAGCGCGTCCACCTCGGCCATCGGCGCGGAAACCGGGGGCGTGGTTCCGGCGCTTCGGCTGGCGCTGGCGCGGGCGCGGGCGGCGACGGGCACGGGCGCGCCCCGGGGCGCCGGCGCGGGTGCGGGGGAGGGCCGCGCCCAGCGGAAACGGGGGAGCCGGGGCCAGTTCCAGCGGCCCTGGTGATGCCGGATGAACGCGAACGCGAAGCCCGAGGTGGCGGCGAGTTCGAGCAGGCGGACCCCGTCGCGGGCGCCGAGCGCCATCAGCGCGCCGAGCGCCAGCAGGCCCCACGCGACCCATCGGGCCAGCAGGTTGAACAGCAGTGCCGCGTCCGGAAACAGGGTCGCGAAGGCGATGAAGACCGCGAAGGCGCCGGTGCCGCCGGCGAAGCTGGCGGGCAGCACGGGCGCGAGCGCGGTGAAGACCAAAGGCCGGACCAGGTAAAGGCCGGCGAACAACCGCAGGAAATCCCGGCGCCCGAGGGAACGTTCCACCTCGCGCCCGAACCACGCCAGCATCAGCAGCTCGATCGCCAGCCCCAGCGAGGGCGGGTTCATCAGCCCGTAGGTCAGCACCCGCCACACCTCGCCCCGCCACACCGCCTCCCCGTGGAACGAAAGCCCCGAGATCACCCCGTCCGCCCGCGCGAACTGGAGCCCGGTCGTGACCAGCATCGACGCCACGAGCGCGGCCACCAGCAGGTGCACCGCGTACACGGGGTGGCCGCGCCACCAGGTGACGGGACCATGCTCCTCCGGGCTTTCGAAGTCGTAACGACTCATCGCGCTGCTGGGACGATGGGTGGCGTGCCGGGGCTGGCAAGCCGCGATGACGCCGGTCCCCGCCGGTCACACCCCGAAGCCGGGCCGGTAGTCCTTGGTGAGGAAGGCGTTCGCCGCCGGGACATTCGTGACCTCGTGCCGGACGCCGTCCCACTCGAGGCGGCGGCGGGCGCGGATCGCGACGTTGCTCAGCAGCACCATCTCGGTGAGGCGCGCGGAATACTCGAAGTTGGCGCCCGCGGCCGGCCCGCCCTTGCAGGCCCGGAGCCATTCGGCGAAGTGATTCCCGCCCGGGATGCGCGGCACGGTCTTGGGCGGCAGCGCCGCGGCTTGCGCCTGCATCCGCGACTCGGGCAGCAGCCGCAGCGTGAAGTAATTCGGATCCGCGATCGCCGCGGCCCGCGTGCCGAGGATCAGCGTCGCGTTCTCCGGCAACTTGCGCCCCGCCTCGAACTCCGGCGGCAGCGGCGGCGTCAGGCGCCCGTCATACCAGAACCATTTCAAGGGCGGACGCGGACCACGCGCGGGGAACTCGTACGTCACCACCGACGCCGTGGGCGCGCTCACCTCGGTCTGCCCGGCGGCGACGGCCTCGATCGCCGTCGGCGCCGGCAGGTCGAGCGCCCAGAAGCCTCCGTCCATCATATGGCAGCCCATATCCCCCAGCGCACCGGTACCGAAGTCCCAGAAGCCGCGCCACGCGAACGGCAGGTACATCGGGTCGTAGGGCCGGGCCGGCGCGACTCCGAGCCAGAGATCCCAGTCGAGCCCCGCCGGCACCACCGGCCGCAGCTTGCTGTGATCGGGGGCCTTCACCCCCTGCGGCCAGATCGGCCGATCCGTCCACGAGTGGATCTCGCGCACGTCGCCGAGGATGCCCGCGTCGTACCACTCCTTGAGCAGCCGCATGCCCTCGCCGGCGTGACCCTGGTTGCCCATCTGGGTCGCCACTTTCCGCTCCCGCGCCACCCGGGCCAGCTCGTGCACCTCGCGGACGGTGTGCGCCATCGGCTTCTCAACGAACACGTGCTTGCCCAGCGTCATCGCCGCCAGCGCGATCGGGTAATGCATGTGGTCCGGCGTCGAGATCGTGACCGCGTCGATCCGCGACCCGAGCCGATCGAGCATCACCCGGTAATCCTGGAAGAACGGCACGCCCGGGTGCGCCTTGACCGTGCGCGCCGCCCGCGCCTCGTCGACGTCGCACAGGGCGACCAGGTTCTCCTCCTTCATCGCGGCCACCGCCGCGGCGCCGCGGCCGCCCACGCCCACGCAGGCCACGTTCAGGCGCGCGCCGGGCGAGGCTCCACCCTGGCTGCGCAGGACGGCGGGGAAGGCGAGCGCGCCGGAGGCGGTGGCAAGGAAGGAACGGCGCGCGAGCGGGGCGGCGGGGTGGTGGGGCATCCCCGCAGCCTGGCCCACGGGCGGGCACGCGTCCAGCCCCGCCCCGCGCGCCCCTGCGCCCGCGGTCGCCCGCTCAGGCGGCGAGGGGCCGGCGCTCCGTGCGCCACGCCAGCCCGCGCCGGGCCAGCCGCACCCGCAGCTCCGCCGCAACCGCGTCCCAGCGCACCGGCGTCTCCACCACCCGCCACTCCTCCCGCATCCGGCGCACCAGCGCCTCCGGCAGGACCATCACCCCGTAGCACCGACGATTGTTCGAGTTCATGAGGGCAGCTTAGCAGGGGGGTGGGCCACAGGCTGTCCCACGCAGTCCCCGAATTTGGGGACACGCGGGGCTGGGACCGCGCCCCCGCCCGCGCAGGCTTGCCGGCGTTACCGATGAAAAACACCACCTCCCGCTTCCCCGCCCCTTCCGGCGGTCCCCACCGTGCCGGCGGCTCCGGCCAAGCACCGTTCCGCATACTCCGCCTCGGGCGCGTCAAGGCCAGCATCTGGGAAAACACCGCCGGGGACCGGCCCTACTACAGCGTGAAATTCACGCGGACCTACATCGACGAGCAGAAGCAGTTCAAGGACAGCGACAGCTTCGGCCGCGACGAGCTGCTGCTGCTCGCGAAGCTCGCCGACCTCGCGCACACCTTCGTCTGCGAACAGGCCGCCGCCCAGGCGCGCCCAGCGGAGTCCGCCGCCTAACCCCCGGACCGAAGCCCGGGCTCAGCCGCCGGCGGCGCCCCCCTTCAGGTAGGCCAGCAGCGCGGACAACTCGGCCGGGGTCATCATCTGTTCAAGGCCGTCGGGCATCAGCGAAACGCCCGCGGCCGTGAGGCTCGCGAGATTGCGGCGGAGCACGTTCTCCTCCGCGCCCGCCGCCGTGCGGAGGGTCAGGCTCGCCTCGGTCTCCGCCACCACCCACCCAGTCACGCTCCGGTCGTCGGCGGTGGTCACGGTGACCGCCTGGTAGGCCGGCGCGACCTCGTAGTTCGGGACCAGGATGTGCAGGAGCAGGGCATCGGCCGGCTGGTTGCCGACCCCGGTCAGGTCCGGACCCACCTTGCCGCCGACGCCGTTGAAGGTGTGGCACGCCGAGCACGCCCGGGCGAACGGCGCCGCGCCGGCGGCAGCCGGGGCGCGCGGGTCCAGGCCCGCCTTGGCCTTGCGGTACACCTCCATGCGGTCGCCACCCTCGAGGCTCGCGAACAGGCGCTGCGCTTCCGCGCGCAGCTCGGCGTTGCCCTGTTTGAGCAGCGCGGCCCGGCGCACGGACGAGATCTCCGGCGCCCGGACCGTGCCGCGGTCGATGGCCGCGAACAGGACCCGCGTCATCGCCGGCTTGGCCGCCAGGGCCGCCACCGCCGCCTCCCGCACCTGTGGGGTGTACCGGCTCCACGTCTCCGCCCGGACGAGGAGTTCCGCGCCGCGCGCGTCGCCGAGGCGCTCCAGCGCCCGGACAAACTGCAGCTGCACTTCCGGGGCCTGCCGCGCGTCGAGCAGCGCCGCCGCGCGGGCCAGCCCTGCGGGAAAATCGGTGAGGGCAAGCAGGCCGACGGCCCGCGCCCGCTGCGCCGGCTCCGCGGACGAATCAAGCGCGAGCGCCGCCGCCCGGCTGAACGCCGCCGCCAGGGCGGCCCCTCCCGCGGGTCCGGCCAACGACGGCAGGAGCTCGGCCGCCGGGCGCCCCTTGAGCTCGGGCCGTGTCCGTCGTCCCTCGGCGAGGCCGAGGATCGCCGGCACGCGCCATCCGGCATCGGCCGGAGCCGTGAGCGCGGCTTGCAGGAATTCCGCCGCCGCCTCGGCCGAACCACCCGCGCCGACCAGCCGGCCCAACTCCTCCTGCAAGGCTGCCGCCACCGCCGGCGCCGCTGACTTGAGCCGGGGCGCCAGGGCCGCCTGGAAAGCTTCCAGCCGCCCACCCACCCCGCTCAGGACAGCCGCGCGGGCCCAGCGCTCCGCGCCATCCCGGACCGCGACGGCCGCGAGCCCGTCCACCGCGCGCGGATCGGACCAGGAACCCAGCGCCAAGGCCGCCAGGAAGCGGACCCGGGCATCATCATCATCGGCCGCCGCCAGCAGCAGCGTGCCCAACGCGGGTTCAGCCGCGAGCCGCGCTCCCGCAAGGGTCACGGCCTGCTCCCGGACCCCCGCCACCGGGTCCCGTGCCGCCGCCTCGAGCACTCCGGATGACAGCCGCCTGAGCCCGGCCAGGGTCCAGAGGGCCCGCACGCGCGTCTCCGGCCGGGAGCCGGCCCTCGCCGCTTCCGCCACGCGCGGCGCGACGCCGTCATCGCCTTGCTCCACGAGCAGGCGCTGCGCCCGGGCCCGCTGCCAAGGCTCCGTCGCTTCCAGGGCGGCGATCAACCCGGCGCCTCCGCTCGCGAACCGCGGGGGCGCGACCGGCGGGGAGTCCGCGCGGACCAACCGGTAGATCCGACCGTGCCCGCGCCCCGAGGTGAAATCCAACCCGCCACGCGAATCCTCCGGCACGTAGGCGGGATGATCGATCTCGCGACGGTACATGTCCGCCACGTAGAGCGCCCCATCCGGCCCGTCGGCCGCGAACACCGGCCGGAACCACGAGTCGGTCGAGGCGAGAAATTCCGCGCCGCGCGTCGCGGGTTCGGCCCGGAAGGTCGGCCCCTCGGCCCGCAGCACCTGCCGTTGCACGAGGTTCTGCGCCGGCTCGCAGATGTACGCGCTGCCCGCCCGCTCGGCCCCCAGCCCGAGGCCCGCGTGCACCACGAGGCCGCAGGCGGAGGTGAAGGTGCCGGTATGCGGCTTGCTCAGCAGCGCCGGGATGAAATCCGCCGTCACCCGCGCGCGCGCCGCCGGCCAGACCACCGCCTCCGCCTCGACCCGCGACACCGCCTGCACCGTCTCCGAGAAGGCGAAGAGCGGGTTGCGCCGCAGCTGCGCCGGCTCGAGCACAATCTGCTGGATGGGATGGCGGTTGGAGGTGTTGAACCGCCGGCCGAACTCATCGAACGCCAGGCCGAACTGCCCGCGGCCACCGACGACCTGAAATTCGAGGGTCTCCGGGTGGAACCGCGCGTCCGCCGGCGCATAGCTCACCTCCGGACGCTCCGGATGCCGCGGGGAACGCACCTTGCCGCCATTGAGCCCGCTCGTGACGTACACCCAGCCGTCGAGGCCCAAAGTGGGATGACTAGTCCGGATCTGCGTCGTGCGCGAGGTGCTGAAGCCGGTGAGCACGACGGTCCGCTCCTCCGCCACGCCGTCGCCGTCGTGGTCCTTGAGGTAGAGGATGTCGGGCGCGCAGGTGACGAAGACGCCCCCGCGCCAGGGCAAAATCCCGTTGGGGTAACCGAGGCCGGTGGCGTACTCGTGCCGGCGGTCCGGCCGCCCATCGCCATCCGTGTCCTCGAGCAGGGCGATCCGGCCCTCGGCCGCCGCCGGCGCGTCGTCGCGCGACTGGTCCCGCTTCACCTCCCCGGGGTAACCGCGGTTTTCGACGACGAGGAGCCGGCCGCGCTCATCGAAGGCGAAGGCGACCGGATCGACCACCAGCGGCGCCGCGGCGACCACCGCCCCGCGCACGCCGGGCGCCGGGCGGACCGCGCGCAGGGCCGCCGCCGGCGCGCGCGGGCCGCTCCCGCCGGCGGCCGCCCCCGAAACGAACGCGGGAACCAGGGCCGGCAGGGTGCGGAGCAGGCAGCGAAGCGGGACGGGGAACATTGGCGGAAAGGACGGGGGTGTTGGCACTTGATGCCCGGTCTCCCGGTGGCTCAACCTCAAACCCGATCCCGGACCGCCCCCCCCCCCGATGAACCGGCCCTTCCCTCCCCTGCCCGGCCGCCTATTCCTGCTCGCGTGCCTGCTGCTCCCGCTGGCCGGCCGCGCCGCCGCCCCCGCCCCCACGCCCTGGCGCGCCGGCACGGCGGTGCGGACGTTGACCCCGCCGGGACCGGTCTGGCTCGCCGGCTACGCGAACCGCACCGCGCCCTCGGCCGGGCTGGACCTCGACCTGCACGCGAAGGCGCTGAGCCTCGACGACGGCAACGGCGGGCGGCTGGTGCTCGTGACGCTGGACCTGATCGGCATCACCGGGGATCTGCGCGCCCACGTGGAGCGCGAAGGCGCGGCCCGCTTCGGCCTGCGGCCGCACGAGATCCTGCTCAACGCATCCCACACCCACAGCGGACCGCTGGCCGATCCGGCGCGGATGATCGTCGAGCAGGTGTTCCGCCGCTCCGCCCGCCCGGAGGACGTGGCCGCGACGGAGGCGTTCGCGGCGGGCCTGCGCGCGACGGTGGTCGAGCTCCTCGGGGCGAGCCTCGCCGCCGCGGCGCCCGCGCGCCTCGAGTTCGCCTCGGCGCGGGCCGGATTCGCGATGAACCGGCGGCGACCCGAGCCCAGGGGCGGCATCTCCAACAACCCACATCCCGCCGGACCGGTCGACCACGACGTGCCCGTGCTGCGCGTCGCGGACGCCAACGGGCAGACGCGCGCCCTCGTCTTCGGCTACGCCTGCCACAACACGACGCTCAGCGGCAACCTCCTCAGCGGCGATTACGCCGGTCACGCCCAGCGTGATCTCGAGGAGGCGTACCCCGGCGCGACCGCGCTGTTCGTCACCGGCGCCGGCGGCGATCAGAACCCGTATCCCCGCCGGGGCGTGCCCGGCCAGACCGCGGAGCAACTCGCCCGCCAGCACGGACGCGCCCTCGCCAACGCCGTCCACACCGCGCTCGCCACCCGCCCGCGCGCCGTGACGGGTCCCTTGCGCGCCGCCCTCGCCCCCGCGCTCCTCGCCTACGATCCCCTGCCCCCGGCGGCCCTCGCCGCCTACACGCCGGCCACGCACACGCCCGAGGTCGTCGCGCGCGCGCGGGCCCTCGCCGCCGCGCAGGCCCGCGGGGAAATCCCCCCGCCCCTCCCCTGCGCCGTCCACGTCGTGCGCCTCGGCGCCGACGTCACCCTCGTGGCGATCGCCGGCGAGGTGGTCGTCGACTACGCCCTGCGCCTGAAGCGGGAACTCGCGGGCCCCGCGGCGGTGTGGATCGCCGGCTACAGCAACGAGGTCTTCGGCTACCTGCCCAGCCGGCGCGTCCTCGCCGAGGGCGGATACGAGGCAGTCGGCGCCAACACCCGCCTCCTCACCCATCCCGGCCCCTTCGCGGCCGACGCGGAGGACCGCGTCGTCGCCCGCGCGCACGAACTGCTCCGCTCCCTTACCCCCTGACCCTCCGATGCGCCCCCGCCTGCTGCTCCTCGCCCTCCTCGCCCTGCCCGCCGGCCTCCGCGCCGAGTTCCGGGCGGGCACCGCCCTCGTCGACGTCACCCCGGAAACCTTGCCCGTCCTCGTCAACGGCGGGATGACGAGCCGCACGGTGGGCCAGGTGAAGAGCCGCCTGCACGCGCGCGCCTTCGCCTTCAGCGACGGCCGCGAGCGCCTCGCGATCGTGGTCGTGGACAGCTGCATGCTGCCGCGACCGCTGCTCGACGAGGCCAAGGCGCTGGCGGCGGAGCGGACCGGCATCCCGCGGGACCGGATCCTGATCTCCGCCACGCACACCCACACCGCGCCCTCGGCAATGGGCTGCCTCGGGACGGACGCCGATCCGGCCTACGTCCCCTTCGTCCGCGAGCGGCTCGCCGCCGCCGTCGTCGCCGCGCACGCCGCGCTCGTCCCGGCCCGCCTCGGGTTCGCCCGCGCGGACGCCGCCGCCTTCACCGCGGTGCGCCGCTGGATCCGCCGCCCGGACCGCGTCGCCGAGGACCCCTTCGGCAACCCGACGGTGCGCGCCAACATGCACGCCGCCCGCAACTGGGATGACGTCACCGGGGAGTCCGGCCCGGAGGACCCCGAGCTCACCCTGCTCTCCGTGCAGACGCGCGACGGCCGGCCGCTCGGCGTGCTCGCAAACTTCTCCATGCACTACTTCGGGGACAGCCTCCTGAGCGCGGACTACTTCGGCCTCTTCTGCGCGGCGCTCGCCGCGCAGGTGGCGCCCGGCGGGGGCTTCCTGCCCGCGATGGCGCACGGGTGCAGCGGCGACATCTGGCGCGTCGACTACCGCGTCCCGGAAAAGGACCGGCCCAAGCCCACGATCGAGCAGTACGCGGCGGACCTTGCCGCCGTCGCCGCCCGGGCCCTGGCCGGCGTGCCGCACCGGGAGGATGTTACCCTGGCCATGGCGGAGCGCCGGATGACGTTGGCCTACCGGGCACCCGACCAGCAGCGGCTCGAGTGGGCGCGGCGCATCGTGGCGGAGATGGGCGACCGCCTGCCGAAGACCCAGCCGGAAATCTACGCCCGCGAGCAGATCTTCCTGCACGAGCGCCAGCGCACCGAGGTGGTGGTCCAGGCCCTGCGCCTCGGCGACATCGCGATCGCGACCACGCCCTGCGAGACGTACGCCGTCACCGGCCTGAAGCTGAAGGCGGCCAGCCCGCTGGAAAAGACGATGGTGATCGAGCTCGCCAACGGCGGCGACGGCTACATCCCGCCGCCGGAGCAGCATCTCTTCGGCGGCTACAACACGTGGGCCGCCCGCTCGGCCGGACTCGAGGTGAGCGCGGAGCCGCGGATCGCGCAGGCGGGGATCGAGCTGTTGGAGCAGGTCACCGGCCGCCCCCGGCGCGGCTGGACCCTGCCCGCGGGACCTGCCGCGGAGGTGATCCGCGGGACCCGTCCGACCGCTTGGTGGCGCCTCGACGAGTTCACCGGGCCGATCGCGGCCGACGCCAGCGGCGGGCACCGCGATGCCTATTTCGAGGCGGCGGTCACGTTTTACCTGGAAGGTCCGCACTCCGGCCGTTTCACCGCGGGCGGCGCCCTGAACCGCGCGCCGCACTTTGTCGGCGGCCGCCTGCGGGCGCGCCTGCCCGACCTAAGCCCGCGGCACACCGTCTCCCTCTGGATCTGGAATGGCATGCCCGCCGGCGCGCGGGAGATCGCGGGCTGGTTCTACTCCCGCGACCACGATCATGGGCTGAGCGAAGCCGGTGAGCACCTCGGACTCGCCGGGCAGGGGCCGCACGCCGGCCGGCTGGTCTTCCAGCGCGGCCCCGCCGCGGCCGCGCGGCTCGCCGGCCGCACGGTCGTTCCGCGGTGGACCTGGCGCCACGTGGCGCTCGTGCGCGACGCCGGCACGGTCCGCGTCTACCTCGATGGCGAACTCGAACTGGAGGGCGCGGCTGAACCGGGCGCGGTCGCCGACACGATGTTCGGCGGCCGATCGGACCATGAGTCGAACTGGGAAGGGCGGCTCGACGAGATCGCGGTGTTCCCGCGCGCGCTCAGCGTCGCCGAAATCCGGCGCCTCGCCCTGCGCTGAGCCGGGTGGGGCCGCGGCGGCGGCCACAACGGATCTCAGAAGTCCGCGCTGACCGTGAGGCGGTAGTTGCGGGGCTCGTTGAGGTAGATCCGGAGGTAACCGTTCTCCTGGGCGTTCAGGCGGCCGACGCCCACCAGGTACGAGTTGAAGGCGTTGCGCACGTTGAGCTGCACGTTCATCGCCACCCGGCGACCGGGCAGCGTGAAGCGGTAGCCGCCGAAGAGGTCCGCGAACAGCGTGGGGGTCCCCCAGATCTCGCGGCCGTCGCGCTGCGAGATGCGCGTGAGGTTGCGGCTCTGGAACCGGCCCGCGCCGCCCACGAACGCCCCCTTCAGCCGCCCCTCCGCGAACCGGTACCGGCCCGTGAGGTTCGCCTTGTAGGGACGCGTGCCGAAGGCGCTGTTCTGCAGCGCGGCCATCGCGTCGATGTTCTCGTGCGCCGTCGTCAGTTGCTGGTTGACCGTGGCGAGCAGGGCCGCGTCGCCCGCGGCGGCGGCCCGCCACTTCGGCTCCCACTCGGCGAAGTAGCCATACACCTCCTCGAAGAAGTTCTCGCGGCGGCGCTGCGAGTAGGAAACGCCGAGCCGCAGGGTCAGCGCCTTGGTGGGATTCGCGACGAACTCCGCCTCCCAGCCCTTGGTCAGCGCGTCGATGGTCGCGGCGTTGTAGAACTTCAGCTCGGAATCGAACTGCGCCTGCGTGATCCGCCCCGCCGCCAGCAGCGCGTTGTAGATGTTGACCATCGCGGTGCCCCCGAGCGACGTCGAGGTGTTCACCGACAGGCCGTCCGGAATGATCACCGCGTCCTTGGTCTGGCGCGTCTCGTACGCCCCGAAGCGGAAGAACAGGCGGTCGTCCCCGAGCACGTCGAACATCAGCCCCACGTCATGGCCCAGACCCTCGGTGGGCGGGGGGGTCTTGCCGGTGGGGAGGACGGTGCGGTCGAGCCGGGGCGTGCCGCTGTTGCGCGACTCGTTGTAGAACAGGGACAGGCGCGGCAGCACGTGGAGCACGGCCCCGGCGGTGAAGGTCTTCGGCCGGTAGCGGTTCACGGCGATGCCGCCGGTAAAGTCCCACTCGTTGAGCGCGAAGCGGCCCGAGGTGTAGCGCGGGTCGTTCGGGTCGGTGATGCGGGCCTGGTCGTAGGTGCCGAAGGTGATCGGATCCACGCGGTAGCCGAGGGTGGTGACGAGCCGCTCGCGGAACCAGAAGCTCTGGGCCGCGAACATCAACGAGCGCGCGTCCTGGGTGGTGCGCGTGTTGGAGCGCGTGCGCGCGGCGAAGTGGGACCGGTAGGTGTTGGCCCCGATGGTGAAGGCGGGGATCTCCTGCGTGGGATCGGCGGCGTAATAGGTCTCGAACTGGCCCTCGGTCACGTAGCGGCGGCGCCACGCCTGGTTGGCCGCGGCCTCGGGGTTGGCGGCGTTCGAGATGGCGAGGTTGGCCTGGTTGACGAGGATCTCGTTTTGCCAGCGGCGCAGGCGGTCCTGCCGGGTGGACTCCGCGAGCCCGGCCAGGCGATGGCGGCCGAGCCAGGGACCAAAGTTCGGCTCCCACGCCAGGCTCAGCCGGTAGACCTCGTTGCGGTCGCGGAAGGGGTCGCGGCCCCAGGTGTCCTCCAGGTAAACCTGGCGCACCCGCGGGTTGGGCACGACCGCCAGCGACGCGGTGGGGATGGTGGGGTTCGGATCGCCGGTGAGGAACACGTTGGGGTTCAGGTTCCCGCGGGTGAGGATGCGGTTCACGTTGTGGAAGAAGGCAAACTCGCCGATGAGCGTCCGCGCGAAGCGGTGCTCCACCTTGAACTGCCACTCGTTGAAGTTCTGCGTGCGCAGCCCGCCCGGGCCCGTCAGGTTGTAGGCGTAGCCCATCAGCGCCGGCGAAACCAGGGTGGTGCTCGGGGCGCGGGCGCTGAAGAGCTCGGACCGCAGGTTGTACACCGCATTGTCCTGCGAGACGAAGGTGTAGCGATTGGCGGTGCCGAAGGCCGTGGTCGTGGGCACCGCCGGGCCCTCCGCCACCGGCCGGTTGGCGGCGAGCCAGGAGGTCACGGAATCGGTGGCATTCCACGGCAGCGAGATGTTGTTGGCCGAGTTGCCGCCCTGGTAGCTGCCCCGAAACGCGGTCTTCGCCCACGGCTGGTAGCTGAAGGCGGCGGTCAGGCGGCGCTGCTCGTTGCGGTCCCACTGCCGCCAGCCCTTCGCGTCCTGGTACAGGCCCATGAGACGCACGCCCAGCCGGCCGCGGAGGAGCACCTGGTTGTGATCCAGCTCGTGGCGGAAGTAGTCCCAGGACCCAACCACGCTCTTCGCGGCGGTGGAGGTGCGCCGGAGTTGCGCGAACCGGCTCGAGAGCGCGACGGTGCCGCCGGGCGCGCCGAGGCCGAAGAGGATCGAGTTGGGCCCGCTCGCCACCTCCGCACGCTCGATGTTGTAGAGGTCCACCGGCACCGCGGACTGCGCGTAATTGACCGACGAGGAGCCCGGGATGCCGCGCACCCGGAAGCGGAAGTCGTTGCCGGTGGAATCGCGGCCCGCCGGATTGTTGAACCCGTTGGTCGAGTCCTCGACCTCGCGCTCCACGTTGGTCGCGTAGGCCAGCATCGACTCGAGGTCCGTGGCCCCGATGTCGGAGAGGAACTCCTTGGTGAACGGGGAGACGGCCGCGGGCGTGCCCTGCAGTCGCGCGTTGCGGCGCGACCCGGACGTCGTGTTGCCCGCCTGGTAGCCGGAGTCGTCGTCCGGCCGGACCTCGAACGGCGAGAGCTGGACGGCCTCGTCGGGCTTCTCGCCGGGCTTGGCCGGAGGCAGCCCCGGCGCGACCTGGGCGCCGGCGGGCAGGAGAAGGAGCAGGAGAGGGACAAGGCGGGGGATGGGCATGCGGGGGAAGGTTTGGCCGATAGCCCCACGAACGCACGCCCCGGGAGCCCGGGTCAAGCGCGCCCTGCCCGCGGCGCCGCGCGCGGGGACAAAATAGGCCCTCCGCGGAGGGAGGGCCCGGGCTCAGGCGGAACCGGGGGCGGTTCAGGCCTCCTTCTTCGCCGGATTGCGGAAGAAGATCACGAAGATCACGAGGACCGCCAGGGCGCCCCAGGCGGGCGTCAGCCAGATGGCCTTCCAGTCGTGGGCGAGGCCCGCGGCGGTGGGGGTCTTCAGGGCGTGCTGCGCAAGGACCTGGCCGGCGAGCAGCGTGCCGACAAAGGCGCCCACGCCCCAGAGGATGAAGGCGATGAGCCCCTGCGCCGCGCCGCGGATGCGCGGGTTGGCCTCCTCGTCGACGTAGAGCTGGCCGGCGATGAAGAGGAAGTCGTAGCAGGCCCCGTGCAGCAGGATCGCGGTGAAGATCAGCGCCGTCTGGGCCGCGCCGCCGTCGGCGCTGTGACCGAGCGCGAAGTAGCGGGCCACCCAGCACGCCAGGCCGAGGAAGATCGTCACCTTGTAGCCGAAGCGCCGCAGGAAGATGGGGAGCAGCAGGAAGAAGATCACGTCCGAGACCTGCGCCAGGGAGGTCTTCTCCAGCATGTTCGTCCACTTCAGCTCGGAGAGGTACACCCCGAGGTTCACGAAGTAGAAGTAGAGCGGGATGCAGATCAGGAACATGCAGAGGATGAAGATCGCGAAGGACGGCTTGCGCAGCAGCGCGAGGGCGTCGAGGCCGAGGATCTCGCCGAGGCTGACGTTGGCGCCGGTCTTGTGCGGCGGGGTGTGCGGCAGCGCGAGGGAGAACAGGCCGAAGACGATCGAGGCCCCGCCCGCGAGGTAGAACTGCACCGGCGACTCCGCGCTCGCGATCAGGCCCAGGCCGAAGAGGCCGGCAATCCAGCCGACGGCGGACAGCATCTTCACCCGGGGAAAATCGACCTTCGGGTTCGCCAGATGCGAGAGCGAGAGCGAGTTGCCCAGCGCGAGGGTCGGGACGTACAGCGCGCAGTAGAGGATCAGCATCGGGTAGAACGACGAGAACGTCGTGCACCGCGGGATCAGGCAGAGCACCACGCCGCCCGCCAGGCCGAGGACGGCGAGGATCTTCTCCGAGGCGAAGTAGCGGTCGGCGATCAGGCCGACGAGGAACGGCGAGATCATCGCGCCGATGGCGAAGGCGCCGTAGGCGAGGCCGATCTGCGCCCCCTCGAACTTGAGGGTGACGGCCAGGTACGGCCCCATGCTCACGTACCACGCGCCCCAGATGAAGTACTGGAGGAACATGAAGACGCAGAGCTTGAACTTGAGGGCGGATTGGTCCGGTGACGTGGACATAAGGGTTGGGGGTGGATTCCGAGGAGGCGGAAGGGGAAGCGGGGGCTCAGTGCATTTCCACCGCGCAGGTGCCAAGGCCCCCGCGGAAGAAGTTGAACTGCACGTTGGGGTGCTCGGCGAGCAAAGACATCGGCACCGCGCTGTCGGCGATCCCCCGGCTGATCATCAGGGTGGTCAGCCGCTGGCCGAGCGGGTTGTCATGCGTGCCGGCCTGCCAGATGGAGACCTTCTCGGCCCGCCACGTCTCCACGGGGCCGACGGTGATCGCCTGGGTGGGGACCATCGTGATGTTGCCGCCGCCGGAAGTGCGGGCGTTCTGGGCCAAAGTCACCGGGTGCAGCTCGACCACCCGCGTGGCGAGGCGGCGGTACTCGGCCGGTGTCGGCGGGGTGTCCTTGTAGCGGCCGCGGCGGCGCACGGGGTCGTTGAAGGCCCAGTGCTTGATGTCGCCCTGACCGCCCTGCATCACTGCGCACCGCACGCCGTCCCAGCTGCGGCGATAGGGCGTGAGGTCGGCCTTCGGGAAGTGCAGGTTCGCCTCGGGCATCGCGAGCTCGCGCCGGATGCGGTTGAAGCACAGCTCGCGGTCGGCCCGCTCGAAGGACAACGGGTGCGTCACCGGCACCTCGCGGCCGTTCTCGTACCACTCGTCCATCCCCCAGAAGTGGGCATGGCGCAGGGAGAGGCCGAGCTCGTTGACGAGCCGCGCGACGAGCGGGAGCTGCTCCGTCGGGCCGATCGGGCCGCAGATGCCCACCGGGTGGTCCGCCGTGGCCTGACGCCAGGCGGTGATGTATTCCAGCGCCTCGGCCAGGTAGAAGTCCTCCAGGGAGTCGTAAAGCACCACGCGGAAGCCGTCCCGGGAGAGGCGCACGAGCTGCGCCGGCGTGAGGCGCGCGGCCTCGGCGATGAGCTCGGAATCAAGGGTGGTGTAATCCCACCAGTCGGGGGCGATGGTGCTGAGCTTGCGGGGCATAAAATCAGGAGGCGCCGCGCCGGAGCGCGCGCTCATAGGCGGCATTGACCCGGCAAAGCGGGCCGAGGGCGGCGCGCAGCGGGTCGGCCTCCGGGGCGCTGAAGCCGGGATGCGCGTGCCGCCGCCAGCCCTCCGCGTGCCGGAACCGGCCGGACTGGCGGCCGACGGCCCGGCTCATCCGCTCCATGTCGCGCAGGTAGGAGTTCATCCCTTGGGAGGCCCGCAGCCACGCATGCTGGCTCTCGTGGCAGGCGAGCGCCTTGAGCTTGCGGGCGTGGACGGCGGTGGTGTCGACCCAGAGGCCCGCGCTCACGCGGCGCCGCAGGGGATCGTGCAGGCCGTGGGGCATCGCGTGGTAGACCACGGTCTCCCCACCCCAGGCCGCGCGGCGCGGGACCGAGGCGAAGTTGGGGATCCCGCGGACGAAGGCGGCGGACACCGCGAGCCGGCAGGTCTCCGTGTGGTCCTCCATGTAATCCTGCGGCGGATGCGTGAGGACGATCGCGGGCCGCACCTCCCGGATGACGGCGGCGACGCGGCGGAGGAGCGGCAGCCGGTAGAGGATCTGGATGTCGTCGGCCAGGCTCGGATGGTGCTCGGCGCCCAGCACGGCGGCGGCCCGGCGGGCTTCCGCGGCGCGGATCCGGCGCAGCGCGGCGGGGCGGTGCACGAGGCTCCCGCAGTCGCCGGAGGAGACATTCAGGCAATGGATCCGCCAGCCGGTCTCCCGCAGCCGCAGGAGCGTGCCGGCCATCGTGAACTCGATGTCGTCCGGGTGCGCCGCGATGGCGATGGCCGCCCGCTCAGCCATGCAGCTCGGCCAGCGCGACGGTCCGGTTCTCGGCGGCCGAGCGGTCGGCGGCCAGGCAGGCGAGGTGCGAGCGCATCGCGTCGTCGAGCGAGGTCAGCGGCATCTCCCGGCCCGCGTCAAGGGCGTCGAAGAAGGCCTGGAACTGGGTCTGGTAGGGATGATCGGAGACGTCGCCCGAATCGAGCAGCTTCATCGAGAGCTCGCTCCAGCGGTGCTTGTCGGTGGCGAGCTTGGCGGAGTGGAACCGGTGGTCGAGGAGGCTCCCCTCGCTGCCCACCAGGTGCGTGTGGAAGTAGTAGGGCTGCAGGCAGTCGATCACCGAGGCGACCTTGCCCACCGCGCCGTGGCGGAAGCGGACGAGGGTGACCGTGGTGGTCGGGTACTCGTAGGGGGCGAAGGTGGGGCTGCTGGAGCGCGTCGCGACGCTGGTGACGCTCTCGACCTCGCCGCCGAGGCACAGCAGGAGCGCGTCCATCGCGTGGCAACCGGCGGAAAGCAGGCTGGTGCCGCCGCCGTCGCGACGCACGTTCCAGCGGAACTGGCCGTACCAGGGGCCGATGCCGTGGTAATAATCGACCTCCCCGTAGTGCAGCTGGCCGAGGAGGCCGGCATCGAGCACGGCCTTGGTGGCGAGGAACTGGCTGGAGAAGCGGCATTCGAAGCAGACGCAGACCCGGACCCCGGCGGCCTTCACCGCGGCGGCGACCGCCCGCGCGTCCTCGAGCGTGAGGCTGATGGGCTTCTCGAGGATGATGTCCTTGCCGGCGCGGGCGGCGGCGATCGCGTGCGCGGCGTGGTCCCGCGGGTAGCTGCAAATGGAAACCGCGTGGATGTCCGGCCGGCGCAGCACCTCCTCGTAACTGGTGTACGTCGCGATCGGCCCGCCGTGCTGGGCGGAGAGCGCCGCGGCGTCGAGCGCGCGGGAGGAGCAGATGGCGGTGACGCGCGCCTGCCGGGTCGCGTTGATCGCCGGGATGTGGGCGGTCGCGACCCAGCCGTAGCCGATGACCGCGACGTTGTACTTCTTCATGGGGCGGAAGGAGGGGGAGGGAAAGCGGCTGGCCGCGATGACGCGGCGGGCGACGCGGGTTTGAACCGCGCCACCCGGGGCAAGTCAATGCGCGAGCCCGCCTCCGGGCTCGCCAGCGCCGCGCCGCCCGCCCAGCGTGCCGCGCCATGCCCCGCCTCCTCGCCGCGCTCACCAACGCCTTCCCCGTGTGGGTGGCCGCCTGCAGCGGCCTCGCGCTCGTCGAGCCGCGCGCCTTCACCTGGTTCAGCGGCCCGTGGATCGTCTGGGGCCTCGCCGTCGTGATGCTCGGGATGGGACTCACCCTGACGCCGGCGGATTTCCGGGGCGTGGCGCGGATGCCCGCCGCGGTGGCCGCCGGCTTCGTCGGGCAATTCACCCTCATGCCCCTGCTCGGCTGGGCCGCCGGCCGCGCCTTCGGCCTCGAGCCCGCCTTCGCGGTCGGGCTCATCCTCGTCGCCTGCTGCCCGGGCGGCACCGCCTCCAACGTCGTCACCTACCTCGCCGGCGCCAACGTCTGCCTCTCGGTCGTGATGACGATGTGCTCGACCTTCGCCGCGGTCTTCATGACCCCGCTGCTGACGTCGTGGCTGGCCGGCACGCTGGTGCAGGTGGACGCGTGGGGCCTGTTCCTGAGCACCTTCCAGGTCGTGGTCCTGCCGGTGGTGCTCGGCGCGTGGCTGAACCGGCGCGCCCCCCGCGCGGTGGCACGGGCCCAGACGGTGCTGCCGCTCCTTTCGGTGGTGGTGATCGCGCTGATCTGCGCGAGCGTGATCGGCGGGAGCGCCGCGGCGATCCGGCAGGCGGCCGGCCCGCTGCTCGCCGCCGTGTTCACCCTGCACGCCGGCGGCTTCGCCCTCGGCTACGCCTTCGCCCGGGTGCTCGGCTTCGACCGGCCGGCGGTGCGCACAATCTCGATCGAGGTCGGGATGCAGAACTCCGGGCTCGGGGTGGTCCTGGCCCGCAAGCACTTCGCCGACCCGCTCACGGCCGTCCCCTGCGCGATCTCGAGCGTCTTCCACTCGGTCATCGGCAGCGTGCTCGCCGGGTGGTGGCGCTGGCGGGACCGCCGCACGTCCGCCAGTCCGGCCGGCTAGGCCGGGAACTCGCGGCTGCGCACCTTGGCGATGGGTTCGCCGGCGACGTCGATCCGCGCCAGGTCCGCGGTGCCGAGGCCGGCCCGCTCCGCCATCACGAGGTGATTGTCGCCCGGCTTGAACGGGATCGTGCCCCGCTCCGCCCGCACATTCTCGAAGCCCATCACCGCCGTCCCGACGGTGTCGGTCGCCACCGGGTCAAGGCCCGCGATGATGACCCCGGGGCGCGCCATCTTCTGCTCGCGGCCCTTCACCCACGGACCCTCGGACCAGTTCAGGGTCGTGATGCCGTCGATGATGCCGAGGTGGATCGGACGCGCGGCGCAGACGTCGGTCACGATCCGCGGGATGCGGTAGCCGGCGTCCTTCGGCTCGAAGAAGTCGCGCTTGCTCCCCGGAGGATCGAACACGCCCTGGCTCTGCCCATCCCACCCCTTCAATTTGTGCAACCGCCCCCGCCCGCGCACACCGTCCTCGGAAGGGGCGTCGTCGCCGTAGAGCGCGTTGGGGGTGATGCCGAAGAGGTTCTTCATCGTGAGCGTGATGCCCGTCGTGATGTGGGTCTTCAGCTTGCAGAGGGAGACGAACACATCCGTGTCCACGTAGGAGTGGTTCAGCTCAAACTGTTCGAACAGGTGGCCGCCGAAGCCGACCTTGAGGGTCGAATAGGTCCGGCCGAGCCCGAGGTTGCGCGTGTCCTCGGCCTCGACGCGGCCCAGCGCGGAGAGTGCGCGCCAGTCGAAGCCCGCATCGACGAGGGTCTGCTCGAGCGGCTGCCGGAGGCTGGTGGACTCGACGAGGCGGACGCGCCGAGCGCCGGCGGTGAACAGCGAGGCGGTGAGCGCCATCACGGTCGCGGGGTGCGTGATGTAGCTCTCGCCCACGGGCCGGCCGAAAAGCGGGGAGAAGTTGGAGCCGGTGAGGTTGAGCTTGATGGTGACCGTCTTGCCGCCGACGAGCGGGCCGAGGCCGCCCAGCTGGTCGAAGCTGCGGTCGAGGGCTGCCTTCACCTCGGGACCGTAGCCGCGGCAGGTGACGATGGCGACGCGGGCGTTACGCGCGGGGACGGCGGCGCGGGCGGGCGGCAGGCCGGCGGCGAGGAGGACGCCGGCGCCGGCCCGGAGAAAGTCGCGACGCGCGGGGTGACGGGGCGGGCAGCTCATTTCCGTTTCTAGGCCCGTCGCCCTGCCCGACGCCATCCCGATTTTGCCCGCGCGGCGGCCCCAGGAAATGCCTTGGCCCCGCCGGCGCCGGGACGTTGCATCGAGGGGATGCGGACGATCCCAACCTTCTGGGCGGCGGCGGCGCTCCTGATCCTCCTCGCCGGCTGCGGCGGGCGGGAGACCCCGGCGGAAGCCGGCCGACGCACGGGCACGCTGCTGGTCGGCAACCAGGCGGAGCCCGCGGACCTTGATCCGCACACCGTCGATGCGTTCACGGAGATGATCGTGGTCAGCGCGCTCTTCGAGGGCCTGACCGTGCTCGAGGAACCCACCTCGCGGGGCCTCCCCGGCGCCGCCGCCCGCTGGGAGACCTCGCCCGACGGCCGCGCGTGGACGTTCCACCTGCGCCCCGGAGCGCGCTGGTCGAACGGCGACCCGGTCACGGCCGCCGACTTCGCCTATGCCTTCCGCCGCGTGCTGACCCCCGCGCTGGGCTCGCCCTCGGCCCATCTGCTCTGGGTGCTGCGGGGCGCGCGGGACTTCCACGCGGGGCGCACGCCGGACTTCGGACGCGTCGGGGTGGAGGTGGTGGACGACCGCACGCTCCGCCTGCACCTGGCCCATCCCGTGCCCTACCTCCCCACCCTCGTGGCCCACCCGGCCTGGTACCCGGTCCATCGGGGGACGCTGGAACGCTTCGACGCCGCCGCCAAGCGCGGCACCGCCTGGACCCGCCCGGGCAATCTCGTGGGCAACGGCGCCTTCAAGCTGGCCGAGTGGCGCCCGCAGGCACAGATCGCCGTCGCCCGCAACCCCGCGTACTGGGACGCGGCGCGCACCCGCCTGCAGCGGGTGGAATTCAGGCCCCTGGAGCAGCCGGGGGCCGAGGAACACGCCTTCCGCGCCGGCCAGCTCCACGTCACCTTCGACCTGCCCGCGAGCCGGCTCGGCGCTTACCGCGACGCCGCGGACCCGCGCCTCCGCGTCGATCCGCTGCTCAACACCTGGTACCTCAACCTCAACGTCCGGCGCGCCCCGCTCGACCGCCCCGCGGTCCGCCGCGCGCTCGCCCTCGCGATCGACCGGCCCGCGCTCTCCCGGGCCGTCTATTCCGGCGCCCGCGCGCCCGCCGCCGGGTTCGTGCCCCCGGGCTGCGGCGAGTACGCGCCGGTCGCCGGCACGCGTACCGACCCGGAGGCCGCGCGCCGCCTGCTCGCGGAAGCGGGTTTCCCGGACGGCCGCGGCCTGCCCACGATCCCCCTCCTCGCCCGCAACGACGGCCACCTGCCCAAGGTCGCCGAGGCCCTGCAGGAGATGTGGCGGCGGATCGGCGTCACCGCCACGATCGAGGTCGTCGAGCAGAAGACCTGGCTCGAGCAACAGCAGCAGGGTGCCCACACCGCGGCGCTCCTCGGCTGGGTCGCGGACTACGCCGACCCCCTCACCTTTCTCGGCCTGTTCGTCACCGGAGGCGGCAACAACTGGACCGGCTGGGCGGACGCCACCTACGACGGCCTGCTGGCGGCGGCGCGCGAGACCGCCGACCCCGCTGCGCGGGCGGCCCTGCTGCGGCGCGCGGAGACGCGCCTGCTGGAGGAGGCCCCGGTGACCCCGCTGGTGCACGGCGCGCAGACATACCTCCTGGATCCGGCCGTCCGCGGCTGGGAGCCCGCCCCACTGGGCCTGCACCGGTTCCAGCACGTGGAGCTCGCCCCGCCCTGACGGGGCGGGGGGTGGGGGCGGGCGGGCGCGCCGGCCACCGTCCTCCGCAATGTTCCCGCTCCGCCTCCTGCTCGTGCTCTGCGTCGCTGGCGCCGCCGCGGCCGCCCCCGCGCCGGAACTCGCCCTCGTGCGCGTCTGGCCGGGCTGGAAGGAGGCGGCGGACTTCACGCGGCTGCGCGAGTACTTCGGGGCCGCGCCGGACTCCGGCCCGCGCCGAGTCCTGCGGACCAGTCCTGAGCCGCGCGCCGGCTACTACTTCCTGATCCGCACGCGCGGTGCGGCGGTGCCGGAGGCGGTGTTTGAGCTGGCAGTCCTCCGGCCCGACGGTCCCGAACCGGTGGTCCACCGGTTTCCCGCCGCCCTGCGCGCCGGCGAGGAGGTCGTCGAGCTGGGCCTGACCGGGGACGCGTGGCCGGGCGGGCCGCGGGCGCAGCCCGTCGCATGGCGCCTGCGGGTGCTCGCCGCGGATGGGCGCGAGCTCGCGGCGCAGCGGAGTTTCCTCTGGGTGGATCCCGCGCCCTGAGCGATGGCCACCGCCGCCTGGTCGCCGCTCCCCGGTTTGCCGCCCCTGACGCCGGCCGTCCTCGCCGAAATCCTCGATCGCGGGCAGGCGTTTCGTTGGAACCCGGATCCGGCCGCCGGTCCCGGGGTCTTCACCGGCTGCTGGGGTTCCCACGCCGTGCACGTGCGCCTCGACGCGGCGGGCCGACCGGAGTGGAGCCCGGCGGGGACGGCCACCGGGCCGGCCGACCTGGCGGCTTATTTCGCGACCGGCACGGACTTCGCCGCCGCAACCGACGCCCTGCCCTGGCGGAGCGACCCCCACCTCGCGCGGTGCGTCGCCGCGTTCCCCGGCCTGCGCCTGCTGCGCCAACCCTTCGGCGAGACGCTCCTCGCCTTCCTCTGCAGCGCGACGAAGCAGATCGTGCAGATCAAGCAGATGCTCGAGCTGCTCGCGGCGCGGCTCGGCCGGCCGCTCTTCCCCGGTGGTCCGCACGCCCTGCCCGACTGGGTCACGCTCGCGACGGTGCCGGAGTCCGAACTGCGGCGGTGCCTGCTGGGCTTCCGCGCCCGCCACGTCGCCGGGACCGCGCGGTTCCTCGCGGAGCGCCCCGGCTGGCTGGAGGAGACCGAGGCCCTACCCTACCCTGCCGCACACGCGCGCCTGCTCGAATTGCCCGGCGTCGGCGCGAAGGTCGCGGACTGCGTGCTCCTCTTCGGCGCCGGCCGGCTCGAGGCCTTCCCGGTGGACACGTGGATCCTGCAGGCACTGACCCGCCACTACGGCCTGGACGGCTGGGCGCCGGCCCAGGTGGCGCACTTCGGCCGCGCGCACTTCGGGCCGCACGCGGGACTCGCGCAGCAGTTTCTCTTCGCCTGGGAACGCGGCCAGCGCCGCCCGCTCAGCCCCGCCGCGCCCGCTGGATCAGCTCCACCTCGTAGCCCTCGGGCGCGTCGATGAACGCGATGGTGGAGCCGCTGCCCGTCAGCGTCGGCCCGTCCGACAGCGGGTAACCCTTGCGCGCCAGCTCGGCGGCGAACGCGGCGAGGTCCTCCACCTCGAAGGCGAGGTGCATCAGGTCCGGCTGGACCTGCACCGGCGGGCTGGATGGCAACTGACACAATTCGATCTCCTCCTCGCTGCCCGGCGTGGCGAGGAAGGCGACCTGCGCGCCGCGCGGCGAGACGCTGCGGCGGGCGACCGTCAACCCGAGCGCGTCCTGGTAGAACCGGACGGAGCGCTCGAGGTCGTTCACGCGGAGGCGGGTGTGGAGGAGCTTCTTGACCATCCCCGGAGGTTGCAGCCGGACCGCGCCGCCGGCAAGCTGCGCCGATGACCCTCGACCTCGCCGCGATCCGGGACGCGCACGAGCGCATCCGACCCCACGTCACGCGGACGCCGGTGCTGCCGGGCGGCCCCCTCGACGCGGCCTGCGGGGGTCGGCTGTTCTTCAAGTGCGACAACCTGCAGCAGGGCGGCGCCTTCAAGGCCCGCGGGGCCGCCAACGCGGTGTTCGCCCTGTCCGAGGCGGACGCCGCGCGGGGCGCCGCCACCCATCCCCCCGCCACCCCCGCCGCGGCCCTCGCCCGCGCCGCCCAGCGGCGCGGCATCCCCGCGCACATCGTCATGCCCCGCAACGCCGCCCGGCCGAAGGTCCGGCTCGTCGAGGCCTACGGCGGCCGCCTCACCTTCTGCGATCCCACCCAGGAGGCCCGCGAACGCACCTGCGCCGCCCTCCTCGCGGAGACGGGCGCGAACCTCGTCCATCCCTTCGAGGACGAGCGCGTGATGGCCGGCCAGGGCACCGCGGCGGTCGAGTTCCTCGAGGACCTGCCCGACCTCGACGTCGTCCTGTGCCCCGTCGGCGGCGGCGGGCTCCTCGCGGGCACGGCGGTGGCGGTCCGCGCGCTGCGCCCGGCCGCGCAGGTGATCGGCACCGAGCCCGCGGGCGCGGATGACGCCGCCCGCTCGTTTCACGGGACGACGCGGGTGCCGATGACCGATCCGCGGACGATCGCCGACGGCCTGCGCACGACGATCGGGGAACCCAACCTCGCGCTCGCCCGCCGGCACGTGCGGGACATCGTGACCGTCAGCGAGGCGGGCATCATCGCGGCGATGCGCCTGCTCTGGGAGACGCTCCGGGTCGTGGTGGAGCCCTCCGCCGCCGTGCCCTACGCCGCCGTGCTGGAGGGCCGGGTGGCGGCCGCCGGCCGCCGGGTGGGGATCATCCTCAGCGGCGGCAACGTGGACCTCGACGCCCCGCTGGCCTGGACCCGCGCCCAACCCTCCCCATGAAGACGCTCCTCGCCCTCCTCCTCGCCCTCTCCGCGCTGGTACCCGCCGGCACCGCGGAGCTCCCCCGCGTTTTCCTCGCCGGGGACTCCACGATGGCGGACAAGCCGCTCGACCTGCCGGAGCGCGGCTGGGGGATGGCCCTCGGTCCGCTGCTCCGCGAGGGGGTCGCGGTGCGCAACCACGCGATGAACGGCCGCAGCACCAAGAGTTTCCTCGACGAGGGCCGCTGGGCGAAGCTCGCCGCGGAGCTGCGGCCCGGGGATTTCGTGGTGATCCAATTCGCGCACAACGACGAGAAGCGCGAGGATCCGAAACGGTTCACGGATCCAGCGACCACGTTCCGCGACAACCTCCGGCGCTTCGTGCAGGAGGCGCGCGAACGCGGCGCGGTGCCGCTGCTCGCCACGCCGGTGTGCCGCCGCAAGTTCGACGGCGCGGGCAAGTTGCGCGACACCCACGGCGACTATCCCGCGGCCGTCCGCGCCGTCGCGCGGGCCGAGCAGGTCCCGCTGCTCGATCTCGAGCGGGCGACGGCGGCCTGGCTGCAGCGGGAAGGGGACCTCCCCTCGCGGCGATTTTTCATGTGGTTCGCGCCGGGCGCCCACCCGCGCCTGCCGGAAGGACGCCAGGACGACACCCATTTCGTGGCGGCCGGGGCGGAGGCCGTCGCGGCGCTCGCGGTGGCGGCGATCCGGGAACAAAACCTGCCCCTCGCCCCTTGGCTGCGGCCGTAGCCCGGATCAGAGCGCTTCAGTCGAGGTGAAACACCTCGCGCAGCCCGCGGGAGACCGGGCGCGCGTCGGGCTCCGCCGGCATCACATCGGCCATCCGCCGCCACCAGCGGCGGCAGACGTCGGTCGCGGCAATCGCGGCCCAGCGCTCCTCGCTCTCGATCTCCGCGTAGGCGAAGAGCTGCCGCGTCTCCTCGTGCAGGAAGATCGAATAGTTGTGCACGCCGTGGGCGCGGAGCACCGCCTCCAGTTCCGGCCAGATCGGCTGGTGGCGCCGGGCGTATTCGGCCTCGGCGCCGGGATGGACGCTCATCACGAAGGCCTTGCGGATCATTTGGCAGGCGCGGGCGGCGACGCCGGGGCGGGGGGCGCGGCGGGGGGGCGTGCCAACGTGGTCAGCCCATCGAGGAATGAGTCCTGCGGGACCGGGGAGGCAGCCGGCGCGGCGGGGACGGTGGCCGGCGTGGGCGCATCGAGGGAGCTGCGGAGCAGCTGGAAGCGCTCCCGGTCGCCGGGGTCGCGGGCGAGCTTCACCCCGCGCTCGGCCATCGCCTTCGCCTCCGTCGGGAACCCCCGGCGGTGGGCGAGCAGGGCGGCCTGCTGCAGCAGCGCCAGATCGCGCGGAAACCGGTTGAGCCCCTCGATCACCACCGCCAGGTGCTCCGCCTGCGGGGCGACGACGGATTGCATCCAGGTCTCCGCGATCAACCCATAGGTCGCGGCAAGGGGCGGCGGCTGCTTCAGCGCGGTGAACAGCGGCGTCAGCACGGCCGTCACCTGCGCCTCGCTCAGGCGGCCTTCCGGCGCGCCGGGTCGCTGGCGGGCCTCCTCCAGCCGCAGGCGGGCCAGCTCGACGTGGGCGCGCGCCCGCACCGCCCCGGCCTGGGCCGCCGCCTCGAGGAAACGGCGGGCGCGGTCCCGGCGGCCGGACTCCAGCTCGTCCAGCCCCAGGGCCGCCAGCAAACGCGGGTCGCGCTCGCCCCGCACGTAGGGGGCGATGAGGGCATTGCGCGCCGAATCCCCATGGCCGCCCAGCCGCAGCACCTCGCCCTTGATCCGCCCGACGTCCGCGTCCGGGGCCGAGCGCAGCTCGACCGGCGGCGGCGCGGGCAGCGCCTCGCCCTTCTTCGCCTGGAACCGCATCGCGTTGTAGACCGTGAACTCGCAGTGGCTCCGGATCTCGAGGGCCATCTGCCGGTAGGTGCGGTTGAAGCACTCCTTGAAGAGCTGCTCGCTCAGCGGCTCGCTGCCGAGGCGCGTCACGAACTGCAGGAACGGCTTCTGATACTTCCGGTTATTCCCGTAGAGGCAGAGGTGGACGAAGGCGTAACACTGGGCCTTCCAGTAGCGCGTGCGCTGGCGCGGGCCCTCCGTCCGCAGCATCTCGCCGAGGGGAACAAGGGCCTTGCGCGAGAGCACCTGGTTGAAGTCGCCGAGCTTCTCCGCGCCGAACCCGTCCCCGATCTGGCCGAAGGTGATCGTCTCCCGCGAGAAGTCGATGGCGCCAAACAGCTGGACGAGGCCCTCCTCGAACCACGCCGGGGGCGGGGCCGCGAGCTGGCGGCGGATCAGGTGGCGGAAGTACTCGATGTAGAACGAGCGGTAGGGGTCGCTCTCGACCGTTTCCGCGTCGCCGAAGCGGAGCTCCTGCAGGGCGAAGTCGACGACGATCGCGGCCCGCTCCGGGTTCTGGAAGAACAGGCTGTTCATCGCGAACCGCTCCGCGCGGTCGCGCACGGGCAGGAACTCGTCGAACCCGCGCCCGCGGCCGCAGAGGATCAGCGCCGTCGGCACCGCGACCTGCCCGCGCGTCAGGCCGGGCATGATGATCTCGATCACCTGCTGCAGCAGCAGGAAGTCCGCAACGAACCGCCGCGTCTCCCGCTCCGAGAGCCGCGAGAGGATCTCGAAACCCGGGATTTCCGCGTAGCGCCATTCCTCGGGGGGGGGCAGGACGCGCGAATCGCTCACCTCGAACACGGGCAGTTCGACGACCGGACCGAGGGGGGCCGCCGGGGGGGTGGCGGCGGCCGCGGAAACGGCCGCGAGGGCCGCGAGGGGGCGGGCACGGATAGGCATCGGGCTCAGGG
>JBMTAG010000023.1:0-42112 GCA_049428505.1 Opitutaceae bacterium
GGCTGAGCGCGGGCCTGGCCGTCACGGGCCCGGCGGCGAAGAGCGTGCTGGGGCGGGCCGCCGGGCCCGCCCTGGCCGGCGTGGGCGTCGCGGATGCGCTCCCGCTGCCACGCCTGCGGGTGGTCGGCGCGGACGGCCGCACCCTGGCGGAGAACGATGCCTGGGAGTCCGCGGGGGCGGGCCCGGCGGTGGCGGCGGCCGCCCAGCGGCTCGGGGCATTCCCTTTCGCGGCCGGCAGCCGCGATGCGGCCCTGCTCCTCACGCTCCCGCCCGGCACCTACACGGCCGTGGTCGCGGGCGGGGAGGCGCGCGGGGGCACCGGGCTGGTCGAGGTTTACGACGCGGAGCCCGCGACGACGGGCCGCCGGCTGGTGAACATCGCGACGCGCGGCTGGGTGGCGGGCGAGACCGAGGTGCTCATCGCCGGTCTCGTCGTCACCGGACCGGGGCCGCGCACCTACCTGATCCGCGGCGTGGGCCCGACCCTGCGGCGCGCCCCCTTCAACCTCGCCGAAGCCCTGCGCGACCCGCAGCTGGAGCTCTACCGCGGCGAGACGCTGCTGCGGGAAAACGACGACTGGGATACCCCCGTGAACGGGATGGCCGCGCTCCGCGCCGCCGCGATCGCCACCGGCGCCTTCGCGCTGGCCGAGACGCGGGACAACGTCCTCCGCACGGGGCTCGACGGCGCGATGCTCGTGACCCTGGCCCCCGGCAACTACACCGCCAAGCTGAGCGGCCTCGGCGGCGACGCCGGGATCGGCCTGATCGAGGTCTACGAGGTGCCCTGAGATTATTCCACCGCGGCAGCCGCCGCCCCCTTTTCCCATGTCCGACTTCAAGCACGCCTTCGGTTCCGTCCCCAGTGATCAGAACGCCCTCGACCTCTTTGCCGGGGAATGGTCTTCGCGGCCACCGGCCGACCGGCCGGAGCTCCGCGCGGGCGAGACCCCGCTGTTCGATGATCCCCGCATCGCCTGGGCCCATCACCGGCTGATGGAGCTCGGCCTCGACGCGGGGCTGGCCGGCCGCCACGTCCTCGAACTCGGCCCGTTGGAGGGCGGCCACACCTACCTGGTCGACCGCCTGGGGGCGGCGAGCGTGACCGCCGTCGAGGCGAACGCGCGGGCGTACCTGAAGTGCCTGGTCGCCAAGGAAATCCTCGGCATGCCGCGCGCCCGCTTCCTCCACGGCGACGGCCTCGAGTTCCTGCGCACGACCGAACGCCACTTCGACGTCGGCCTCGCGTGCGGCATCCTCTACCACCTCACCGACCCGGTGGAGCTCCTCGCCCTGCTGGCCCGCCGGTGCGACGCGCTGTTCCTCTGGACGGTGTTCTACGATCCCGCCTTCGTGGCCGCCAACCCGGTGCCGGGGGCAAAGTTCTCGGACATTCTGGAGAAGGAAACCGCGGGTTACCGGCACGTCGTGCACCGCTTCAACTACGGACCGTCGCTCGATTGGAAGGGCTTCTGCGGGGGCGGCGACGTCTATTCATACTGGATGGAACGGGAGCAGATCGTCGGCGCCCTGCGCCATTTCGGGTTCACCGAGTTCCGGCAGGAGGAGCACCCCAACGTCCACGGCAGCGCGCTGATGCTGGTGGCGCGCAAGTCCGGGCCGGCGGCCCGTTGACGCCGCAGCGAAGCCGCGCACACTCGGGGCATGCATCTGAAGCGTCGCGTCCGCCTCTCCGCCGCTTGCCTGCTCGTGCTGGCGGGGGCGGGGCGTGCCGGCGAACCCGCGCCCTCCGGCCTGCCCCGGCAGTCGCCCTTCGCCCCCCCCGGGGCCCCGGCAACCGAGGCTGGTACGGCTCCCGCGGAGAACCTCGAGTTCGCGGGCGTTTCCTCGGTGGGCCGGCGCACGGACCTGATTCTCCACGACCGCGAGGCGAAGCGCACGCATTGGATCGGCGTCGGCGAGACGAAGGCCGGGATCCAGGTCGTGGCGTACGACAGCCGGCGCGAGCAGGCCATCCTCAAGGTGAACGGCGCGGACAAGGTGCTGCCGCTGCGCAAGGGATCGAAGCCCACGGGTGCGCCCACGGGGGCGCCCGCGCCGGCCACCGCGCCGGAGGCACCGCCACCGGGGGTCGTTTTCGCCCAGCCCTTCCCCGGACTGGCGCAACCGCATGCGATCGGGGACACCCCGACGAACCTGCAGCCCGTCCCGCCCACGCCGCCCCAGCGGCAGGAGGCGGAGGCGCGGATGCTGGTCAGCGACCTCCTGGAGATCGGGATGGCGCAGCGGCGCGCCTACGAGGAGGCACAGCGGCGGCAGGCCCAGGCGAACCCGCCCCCGGCTCCGCCCCCGGGCGGCCCGCCCTGAGCCGCGGCAACGCCCGGCGGGCCTCACGCCTCCTTGCGGCCCCAGCCGTAGACCCAGAAATCGAGCCGGCCGGCCACTTTCACTTCGGCAAACCCCGCGCGGCGGAGGAACGCCTCGATCTCGGGCTGGGTGGAGCACTTGGAGATCTGCGCCGGACGCTGGCCCGGCGGGAAGCGCAGCCGGCTCTCCTCGAACACCGCCCAGCCGGCGGGCGAGGCGAGATCGACGTTGTCGCAATAGAAGCGCCCGCCCGGGCGCAGGATCCGTTTCGCCTCGAGGATGTAATTGTACCGGTCCCATTCCTCCAGGTGCATGAACACCACCGTGGTGTAGACCACGTCGACCGAGGCGTCGGGGATCGGGCGCAGGTCGTAGCCGGAGACTTCTTGGAGCCGGACATTGGGCAGGCCGAGGAGCCGCCGCCCCGCGATGCGCAGCATGTTCGCCGAGACATCACAGCCGATCCACTCGCGCACGAAGGGCGACAGGACCCGGCCCACGCGGCCCACGCCGCACCCGATCTCAAGGAAGACGTCGTCGGGGCGGATGCCGACCGTGGCGCGCAGGATGTCGAGTGTGTCCTCCGCGTCGGCGTGGAACTTGTCCTCGTCGGTGTAGCCGGAGACCACCAGGTACGCGTCGGTCTTGGAGCCGGAGAGGGAATTCCAGACCGCCTTGTAGTCGCCGCGCAGGGAGCTCATCGCGGGGGAGCCAACGGCAGCGCCGCGGACCCGTCAAGGGCCCGGCCAGATCGGCCTTCACCGCGGGTCGGTTTTCCGCCTCACTCCCGCGGTGCGCATCCTCATCTCCGGCATCTGCGGCTTCGTGGGCAGCACGCTTGCACGCGCCTTCGCGGAGCGCGGGGCCGGCCACACCGTGTGCGGCATGGACAATTTCATCCGCCCCGGCAGCGAGGCCAACCGGGACTCCCTCCGCCGGCTCGGGGTGAGGCTCTACCATGGGGACCTGCGCGCGGCCAGCGACCTGGAGACGCTCCCCGGGGCCGACTGGGTGATCGACGCGGCGGCGAACCCGAGCGTGCTCGCGGGCGTCGATGGGCGCACCAGCTCGCGGCAACTGGTGGAGCACAACCTCGGTGGCACGGTGAACCTCCTGGAGTACTGCAAGGCCCACCGGGCCGGCTTCATCTTGCTCAGCACGAGCCGGGTTTACGGCATCACGCCCCTCACCCGGCTGCCGCTCGTCGTGCGCGACGGAGCCTTCACGCCCCCGCTCGACGCCCGCGGTCCCGGCTTCAGCCCGGCGGGAATCACCGAGGAATTCCCCACCACCGCGCCCCTTTCGCTCTACGGCGCCACCAAGCTGGCCAGCGAGGCGCTTGCGCTGGAGTACGGAGAGGCCTTCGGACTGCCGGTCTTCCTCAACCGCTGCGGGGTCCTGGCGGGCGCCGGCCAGTTCGGCCGGGCGGACCAGGGCATCTTTTCGTACTGGATCCACTCGTGGCGCCAGCGCCGTCCCCTGCGTTTCCTCGGCTTCGACGGCCAGGGACACCAGACCCGCGACTGCCTGCACCCCCGTGACCTCGTGCCCGCGCTTGAGCGCCAGCTCGCCGCCCCGGCCCTCCCGGCGGAAGATCGCATCGCCAACTTCTCGGGCGGGGCCAATTCCGCCTGCTCCCTGCGCCAGCTGAGCGACTGGTGCCGGGCGAACCTTGGCGACCACGCCGTGGCCACCGACCCGACGCCCCGGGCCTTCGACCTCCCCTGGCTCGTGCTCGACGCCGCCAAGGCCCGCCGTCTGTGGCAATGGGCGCCCACCACCTCGCGCGCGGAAATCTGCGCCGAAATCGCCGCCCACGCCGAAGCCCATCCCGACTGGCTCGAGCGCTCCGCGCCCCACTGAGGCCGCCCGATGTCGCCCCACGCCCCGCTCTCCCTGCTGTCCGTCGTCATCCCCGCACGCGACGAGGAGGAATCGCTGCCCGCCACCCTGCGCGCGATCGCGGACACCCTGGGGCGCGCCAACGTGCCCCACGAGATCGTCGTGGTCGACGATGGCAGCCAGGACCGCACCTGGGCCGTGCTGGAGGGGCTCCAGCGGGAGTTGCCCGCCCTCGCCCCAACCCGCAATGCCAGCGGCGCGCACGGGTTCGGGCGAGCCGTGGTCTGGGGTCTCGACCACAGCCGGGGCGACGCGGTGGTCATCATGATGGCGGACGCTTCCGACGATCCGGCTGATGCCGTGAAATACTGGAAACTGCTTGCCGCGGGACACGACTGTGCGTTCGGCAGCCGGTTCATGAGCGGCGGGCGCGTGATCGATTACCCGCGCGTGAAGCTGCTTGTGAACCGGATCGCCAACCTGCTGGTACGAATCGCCTTCCGCCTGCCGTTGAATGACACCACCAACGCGTTCAAGGCCTACCGCCGCACGGTGATCGACGGCTGCCGCCCGTTCCTCGCGCCGCACTTCAACCTCACGGTGGAGCTGCCGCTGAAGGCGATCGTGCGGGGCTACACCTTCGCGATCACGCCGATCTCCTGGCGCAACCGGAAGCACGGCGTCGCGAAGCTGAAGATCAAGGAGATGGGCAGCCGCTACTTCTTCATCTGCGCGTACGTGTGGCTCGAGAAGTACTTCAGCCGCGGCGATTACCGGCGAAAGTGACCGGCCGCCGCGCTACGTAGTGCCCCGCCTGCCCGCGGGAGGATTTCACCCGGGAAAAGCCTTGTCGGCCGGCCGGTCCCCGCGCCTTTATTGCAACCTCTTTTCAACCCGGACTGCCGTCGTCACCGATGCTTCTTCTTAATTGCCCAAGTTCAGCCCCCAGCGGTCCGGAGGTGCACCGGTGAACGTCATCCGCGGCGAGATCGAGGGGCCGCTGATCCTCGAGCCCAAGGTGTTCGGGGACGCGCGGGGTTTCTTCGTCGAATCCTACAATCGGGAACGCTACCGCCAGGCCGGGATCGCGGCAGACTTCGTGCAGGACAACTTTTCGTTCTCCGGGCGGGGCACCCTGCGCGGGATGCACGCGCAGAACCCATCGCCCCAGGGCAAACTGGTCTCGGTCTGGCAGGGTGAGGTGTGGGACGTCGCGGTCGACCTGCGACGCGGCTCGCCCACCTTCGGGCGCTGGATGGGCGTGACGCTTTCCGCCGAGAACAAGCGCCAATTCTGGGTGCCGCCCGGCTTCGCCCACGGCTTCGTCGTGACCGGCGAGCACGCCCTCTTCCATTACAAGTGCACGGCGCTCTATGCGCCCCAGGACGAGATCGGCTTCCGCTGGGATGACCCGGCGGTGGGGATCCCGTGGCCGGTCACCGCCCCGCTGCTGTCGGCCCGGGACGCGCGCGCCCCGCTGCTGCGGGACCTGCCGCCGGAAAAGCTGTTCTGAACGCGATGCCCCGGAAACGCCTCCTTCTCTTCGGTGAGCAGGGCCAGGTCGCCTGGGAACTCCGCCGCACCCTCGCGCCGATGGCCGAGGTCACCTGCGTCGGCCGCGCCGGGGCCGACCTCGCGGACCCGGCGGCGATCCGCCGGGTGATCGCCGACGCCGCGCCCGACGTGATCGTGAACGCCGCCGCTTACACCGCGGTGGACAAGGCGGAGACCGAAACCGCGCTCGCCACCCGGATCAACGCGGACGCGCCCGGCGTGATGGCCGCCGAGGCCGCCCGCCGCGGCGCCCTGCTGGTGCAGTATTCCACCGACTACGTCTTCGCCGGCAACCAGGCCACTCCCTACACCGAGGAGGATCCGACCGGTCCGCTCGGCGCCTACGGCCGCACCAAACTTGCGGGGGAGGAGGCGATCCGCGCCGCCGGCGGCAGCCACCTGATTTTCCGCCTCTGCTGGGTCTACGGCAACCGGGGCGCTAACTTCCTCCTCACGATGCAGCGCCTGGCCCGTGAGCGGGAGGAACTTCGGGTCGTCGCCGACCAGCACGGTTGCCCCACCTGGTCGCGGATGATCGCCGAGGCCACCGCGCAGGCCCTCCGCTGCCTCCACACCCCGGGGGATGCCCGGGCGGTCACCGGCACCTACCACCTCTGCGCCTCGGGCCAGACGACGTGGCACGCGTTCGCCCGCGCCATCGTCGAGGCGCAGCCAGCCGACCTTCGCCGGTGCCGCGACGTCCGCGCGATCACCACCGCCGAGTACCCCACCCCCGCCCGCCGGCCGGCCTACTCGGTCCTCGACACGACCAAGCTCGAGCGCGTCTTCGGCCTGCGCCTGCCCGACTGGCGGGAAAGCCTCGGGCAGGTGCTCGCGGGCTGAACCCGCCCCCCGCTTTCAATCCATGAACCTCCTCGTCACCGGCGGCTGCGGCTTCATCGGCAGCAATTTCATCCGGCAGCGGCTGCTTGAGGCCGGCTCGCCCCTGCGCCGGTTGGTCAACCTCGACGCCCTTACCTACGCGGGCAACCCGGCCAACCTCGCCGACTTGGCGGGCGATCCGCGCTACACCTTCGCGCACGGCGACATCGGGGACGCCGCCCTCGTGGCGCGCCTGCTGGCCGAACACGACATCGACGCGGTGGTGAACTTCGCGGCCGAGTCCCACGTCGACCGCTCGATCGATTCGCCGGAGCCGTTCGTGCAGACCAACGTCGTCGGCACCCTCCGCCTGCTCAACGCCGCGCGCCAGCACTGGAGCCGCCTGCCCGAGCCGCGCCGCGCCGCCTTCCGTTTCCTGCACGTCTCGACCGACGAGGTCTACGGCACGCTCACGCCGACGGACCCGGCGTTCACCGAGGAGACGCCGTTCGCGCCCAATTCCCCGTACGCCGCCTCGAAGGCCGCCAGCGACCATCTGGTCCGCAGCTACCAGCACACCTTCCACCTGCCGACGCTGACGACCAACTGCTCCAACAATTACGGGCCGTACCACTTCCCGGAGAAGCTGATCCCGCTGATGATCCTCAACGCCCTCGAGGGGAAGCCGCTGCCCGTCTACGGCGACGGCCAGCAGATCCGCGACTGGCTCTACGTCGAGGACCACGCGGCGGCCATCTGGCTGGTGCTGCAGCGCGGCCGCACCGGCGAGACCTACAACATCGGCGGCCTGAACGAGAAGCCGAACCTCGAGATCGTACGCACCATCTGCGCCCTGCTCGACCGCAAGGCGCCGCGCGCCGACGGCCGCTCCTACGCGGAGCAGATCACGTACGTCGCGGATCGCCCCGGCCACGACCGCCGTTACGCGATCAACTGCGCCAAGCTCCAGCGCGAGCTTGGCTGGGCGCCGCGCGAGTCCTTCGCCACCGGCATCGAGAAGACGGTCGACTGGTACCTGACCCACCGGAGTTGGGCCGCCGACATCACCGCCAACCGCTACGCGCGCGAACGCCTCGGCGCGAAGTCCTGAACCCCGGTCGCGCCCTTCCCGATGAGCCCGGTCCCGCCCTCCTCCTCCCGCCCGCCCTTCACTTCCCGCAAGGGCATCGTGCTCGCCGGCGGCTCCGGCACGCGCCTCTACCCGCTCACGGTGGCGGTCTCGAAGCAGCTGATGCCGGTGTACGACAAGCCGATGGTGTACTACCCGCTGTCGGTGCTGATGCTCTCCGGCATCCGCGAGATCCTCATCATCTCGACCCCCGCCGACCTGCCCCTCTTCCGCCGCCTGCTCGGCGACGGCTCGGCCTTCGGGGTGAGGTTTTCGTACGCGGAACAGGCCCGGCCGGAAGGCCTGGCGCAGGCCTTCCACATCGCGGGGGACACCGGGTTCCTCCGCGACGAGCCGGCCGCCCTCGTGCTCGGCGACAACCTGTTCTACGGCCACGACCTCGTGAAGTCCCTCGAACGCGCCGCCACCCGGCAGGAGGGCGCCACGATCTTCGGGTACCACGTGGCCGACCCCCGCAGCTACGGTGTGGTCGAATTCGCCCCGGACGGTCGCGTCGTCTCCCTGGAAGAGAAGCCCGTCCAGCCCAAGTCCAACTACGCGATTCCCGGCATCTACTTCTACGACGCGGAGGTGGTGGCGCGCGCGCGGAGTCTCCGGCCTTCGCCCCGCGGGGAGCTCGAGATCACCGACCTGAACCGCCTTTACCTCGAGGCGGGACGGCTGCACGTCGAACTGCTCGGCCGCGGCACCGCGTGGCTCGACACCGGCACCCATGACTCGCTGCTCGAAGCCGGCCAGTTCGTCTCCGTGATCGAGAACCGCCAGGGACTGAAGATCGCTTGTCTCGAGGAAATCGCGTGGCGTCACGGGTGGATCGACCGCGCCACGCTGGAGGCCAACGTGACCCGCCTCGGTAAATCCTCCTATGGCGCCTACCTGCGTCAGGTGGTGCTTGGCGCCTGAATGCCAGTCTTGTCAGGAATAAGGGGTTGAGCGTCGCCCCCGGGACCGGGATACCTCGGGCCGCGACCCGGCTGATGCGCCTCCTCCCCTGCAATTCCGCGCCGCCGCCGGAGGCCGCCCCGCCCCGGTTGAGCCTGATTGTGCCCCTGCACAACTGCCTGGAGCTCACGCAGGCGATGTTGGCCAGCCTCCACGCCACGCTGCCGCCCGGGCTCGCGGCGGAATTGCTGCTGATCGACGACGGGAGCGCTGACGCCACCCCCGCCTGGCTGGAGGAGATCGCCGCGCGCCCGCCCGCCGGATGGCTGCCCTTCCGGATCCTGAGCAACGAGTGCAACCGCGGCTTTGCGGTGAGCAACAACCGGGCCGCCGCCCTCGCCCGGGGCGAGCTCCTCCTCCTCCTCAACAACGACCTCCTGCTGCTGCCCGGCTGGCTGGAGCCGCTGCTCGCAGCCCATCGCCGCCTCGGCACCCGCGCCGGCCTCGTCGGCAACGTGCAGCTCGACGCCACCTCGGGCGAGGTCGATCACGCCGGCCTCGTGCTCACGCCCCAGGGAAAACCGATCCACCTCCGGGAACTCCCGCGGGAGGAGACGTCCGGCGACGGGATGAGC
Source organism: Opitutaceae bacterium (assembly GCA_049428505.1). Taxonomy (GTDB): domain Bacteria; phylum Verrucomicrobiota; class Verrucomicrobiia; order Opitutales; family Opitutaceae; genus ER46. The sequence goes on from JBMTAG010000023.1 coordinate 9,214, forward strand.
ATCGTGCCGGCCGTCACCGGAGCGTGCGTCCTGCTCGCCCGGGCGCTCTGGGAGGAACTGGGGGGATTCGACGAGGGCTACGTCAACGGCGGCGAAGACGTCGACCTCGGGTACCGGGCGCGGGCCGCCGGCCGGGTCAACGCCGTCGCGCTGCGCAGCGTCGTCCGGCACCACGTGAGCAGTTCCCCGGGCCGAAAGGCCCGCGACGAGCACAACTCACGGCGCCTCGCCCTGCGCTGGCGGGAACAGATGCTCGCCGACAGCCTGGTGCCCTGGTGCCGCGCCCACCTCGCCGATGCCTGGGTCCAGCCCGACCAGCAGGACTACCTCGTGACCCTGCGCACCTACACCTTCCTGGCCGGCCTGCGGCGCACGCCGCCGCCGGAAGCCGCGCTGCGCGTCGCCCGGGCGATGCAGCGCGAATTCGCGCGCTGGGACGAGGTGTGTGGTCAGGGCGCCTGAACCGGGGGCGAGACGAGCACCTCGCGGACCACCGCCTGCGGGCGCTGGTTCACCGCGATGAACATGCGGCCCACGTACTCGCCGATCAGGCCGAGCATCACCAGCTGGGTGCCCGAGAAGATGAGCATCATGGACATCGTCCAGCCCCAGCCATACTCCGGGCCGATGCCTTGGATCCAGAGCCACGCGATCGTGCACAGCGCCACCAGGCCCAAGGCGGCGACGCACAGCCCGAGCGCGGTGGCGAGACGCAGCGGCAGCAGGGAGAAGTTGACCCACGCGCTCAGCCACAGCCGCACGAGGCGCCCGAAGGTGTAGGTGCTGCGCCCCGCCTTCCGGTCCTCATGGCGGACTTGGATCGACCCGATCCGCTGCGTCACTTGGAGCAGCAGGCCATCGAGGTAGGGATAGGGCCCCGCGTATCCGATCACCTGCCGGGCCGCAAAGGCACTCACGCACCGGAAGCTGGACAGATAGAAGCCGGCCGGCTTGTCGAGCGCCCAGTCCGTCATCCGGTTGGTGAACCAGCTGCCCAGGTTCCGCCACGCGGCGTGGCGCTTGTCCTCGTAATGGCCAAAGACCACGTCGAGTCCGGTGGCGCACGCGTGGCGCCACAGCCGCACGGCCTCCGCCGGCGGATTCTGGCCGTCGTCGTCGAGGTTCACCAGGTGGGCCCCCCGCGCGTGCCGCCAGCCGGTCAGGACCGCGTTGTGCTCGCCGAAATTGCGCGCGTGTTCGACCAGCGTGAGGGGAACCCGCGCCGTCCGCACCAGCTCCCGGGCCACGCGGCTGGTTTCCTCGCCGCTGCCGTCGTGCACCAGGACGATCTCGTGTCCGCCGGGGATCTCCAGCGCCGCGATCTCCCGCACGACCGCCGCAATCGTCTCCGCGCTGCGGTAGAGGGGGATCACGAAGCTCAGGGCCGGGGCTGCCATCGCCCGATTAGCCGCCAAAGGTCCCCGCGGCGCAAGTCCGGGCTGCTGGCGAGCCGGTCAGGCCACCGCGCCCGGCTTCAGAGGTAGTGCCGCAATTCCCGGCGGTAATAGGCAAGGGTGCGCTCCAGGGCGGTGCGCAGGTCGACCCGCGGCCGCCAGCCGAGGCGCCGGCGGATCCGGCGGTCGTCCGCGTAGTAGTCGCCGATGTCGATCTTGCGCCGATCCGTCGGGAAGGAGCGCACCACGAAGGATCCCCCGCCGTTCAACTCGACCAACTGCTCCGCGAGGCGCGCGAGGGTGACCCGCGGCGGGCCGCCCAGGTTGAAGATTTCGCCCACCGCCTCCGGTCGGGCCGCGGCCAGCAGGAACGCGTCCACCGCGTCATCCACGTAGGTGAAATCCCGCCACTGTTCCCCCCCCCAGACCTCGAACGGCTCGCCCTCCACCAGCCGCCGGATCCAGACCCCGACAAACGTCTGCCGCGCGTCCCGCACCCGCATCCGCGGCCCGATGGTGTTGGTGAGCCGCAGCGCGGTGGCCGCGATCCCGTGGACACGCGAGTAGAGGAGGTGGAACGACTCGCCCGCCAGCTTGTTGATGCCGTTCACGTCGACGGGCCGCAGCGGGTGGTGTTCGTCGACCGGGAGGTAATCAGGTCGGCCATAGATCTGGCGCGTGCTGGCGAAGACGATCCGGATCCCGGGGTTGTGCTGGCGGCAGGCCTCCAGGATCGCGAGCTGCGCCCGGCAGTTGATGTCCAGATCCGTCTGCGGATCCGTCATCGAGTCCATGTGGCTCGTCTGGCCCGCCAGGTTGAAGAGGAAATCCTGTCCCCGGATCAGGTCCGGCAGGCGGGGCCAGTCGCGCACGTCGGCCAGATGGACGCGCACCCGCCGGGCGATGCCGGCCAGATTGCGCCGGTTGCCGCCGTATTCCGGGACCAGGCTGTCGACGATCGCCACCCGGGCGCCCAGGCCGACGAGGGCGCGGGCCAGGTTGGAGCCGATGAAGCCGAGGCCGCCCGTGATGAGGACGCGGCGGCCCGCGTAGGTGCGGCGCAGGTTTGGCGGCGGGGCCATGGGCGGGAGAGGAAGAGGGCGACCGGAGGGGGCGTCAACGTCCCGCTGCTTCCACCGAGAGCCGAAAAACCTGCACCGCGAGCTCGCGCGGATCCCGCCCTCCCGCGGGACGGGCGGGCTCCGCGGACGCGAGCACCCAGCGCGAGACGCCGGGCGGCGCCATCCGGCCGCGCCAGACCAGCTCGGTTTCCTCCTCCCCGAGGGGAAGTGTCGCGCCGGAAGCCGGACCCTCCGCGGGCCGCAGGGTGAGCGTGCGCTCCCCCCAGGCGCGGGCCCGGAGGGTGAACGTGACCGGGACCGCGGTGTCGCCGGGGTTGTGCACCTCGAGCTCCGCGGCCGGGCCCATCCACTGCCAGGGGCGTCCGCCCGCCGGCGCCTGCTCGACGGGGAACCAGCCGGAAGTGGCCGTGGCCCGCCAGCCGCCGGCCGGGACCAGGGCGAAGCGGGGCGAGAGTTCCCGGCGGCCCAGCTCCGGGGAGCCGGCGCCCACCACGCCGCCCTGCAGGTCCCAAGCGCCCCGCAGCGGCGTGTCGCGGCGGGCCTCGTAGGTGGGGGTCGCGAAATACTGCGGTCGGCGCAGCAGGAAGGCGTTGGCCCAGAGGCGCGACCACATGTCGGGCACGAGGAGGTTGACGCCGGCGGCGAGCTCGGGTCGATCCTCCGCCGCCCGCAGGGCCGTCAGCTCGGGCGTAACCCGCAACGGCGCATCGGCCAGCGCAAGGAGGATGCGGGCCGAGGCGAGGGCTCCGCCCGCGAGCACGGCCACGACCAAGGTGGAGACGCCAAGCCACCGCAGCGGCCCCCTGCCCTGCCGCAGCGCCGCCCACGACCACAGCACCGGCAGCACGAGCGGGTAGAACACGGCGAGCAACTTGTAGGCATCGTAGCTGGCGTTCGTGCCCCACCACGCGCCGCGGGCCTGCAGCAGCGCGTAGCCGGCGACCACCGGCGTCAGCACCGCCAAAGGCAACACCAGCGCAGCGGGCCGGCGGCGGGCCACCGGCAGCGCCGCGGCGCACCAGAGCGCGACCACGCCCGCCCCCAAAATCACCCGGACGCCGGGCAGCGGCCACGCCGCCAGATCGGTGCCGCCGACCAGACCCATCCAGCCTTCGGGCGTCAGTGCCGGGATAGGCCAGCCAAAATCGTGGGTCTGCAGCAGCGTCAGCCGTTCCGCGTAACCCGCGAAGCGCGCCGGAAACCCCAGCGCAACGACCACCAGTGGCGCGATCATCCCCGCCCCCCAGCGGAGAACGCGGCCGAAGGCGCCCGGGCCGCGCCGCGCGAAGGCCGCGTACAGCCCGGCCGGCAGAAGGACCGCCGGCAGGAGAAAGTTGTACGCGCCCGCCACGAGCCAGTAGCCCAGCGCCAGCAGCGGCGCGTACCCCCAGCCGGCCCGCCGGCGGGTCAACTCGACCCCACCCCACGTCAGCCAGACCAGGGCCTGCGCCGCGAGCAGCTGGCCGGGCGCGACGTGCGCCACCGCGAACCCCCCCGCGGGGGGGGGGGCGGCGGCCGCCGCCACCACGAGCGCCAGCGCCCCGCGTTGCCCGAACAGGGCCCGCGCCGCCCAAAAGACCGCCGGCACCAGCGCCGCCAGCAACAACCCCGTGTGCACCGTCGCCAGCTCGTGCGGCGCCCGCCCGAGCAGCGACGCGTTGAGCGCCAGCAGCGCCGCAGGCGTGAAGTGATTCAGCCGCCGCCAATAGTCGAAGAAGTTGTCGACCGAGAGGATCGCCACCACCTCGCGCTGCCCGAGGAAGCCGCCGCGCTCCGTCGGGGCGAATTCCTGCAGGACGCGCGCGCCCGCACCATAGTCGGCCGCATCGCAGCTCCCGAGGGAGAGCGTGGTCGCGCCGGCGCCCCCCGCCGCCACTGCTCCGGCCACCGCCAGCACGGCGCCGCCCGCCAGCGCCAGCACGAGTCCGACGCGACTCAGCTGCCGGGCGAGCCGCCGCGCGCCCCCCCGGACCAGCGCCCCCGCCAGCAACGCCGCGGGCAGCACCTGCGCCCAGCGTCCGTACGCATCGGTGCCCGCCGCGCCCGCCGCCGCGCCCCACCACACGACCGCCGACTGCAGGCCGAAGCCGGCGGCCGGCGTCAGCAGCGGCCAGAACGCGCGCCAACGTCGCGGCAACGCCAGCCATGCCAGCCCGGCACCCCAGAAGGCCAGGTGCGCCGCAAGCAGCAGGGCGATGAGCCAGACCTCCATACGGCGGCGCGCGGCCGGATCACACGGGCTTCACACCCGCCCCCAGCACCGACGTCCCCCAGGCCCATCGTCCGCCGACGTCGAGCCACGCGTGCTCCGCGGCCATCAACGCACCGCACACGCCCTCGACGACCGGAGGATAGGCCCGGACATCGCTCGTATCCTCCGGGCGGCGGAACACCTTGCGCTTCGCCCACACCGCCGGGAACGGCAGCGCGTTCCAGTGGGTCGTGTCCACCCCGGTGAATCCGGCCGCGCGCAGCAGCGCCGCCACCTCGGGTCGCGTGTACCGGTGCTTGGTCTGGCAGGAATCATCGTGGTAGGACCACATCCAGCGGTAGGCCGGGACGTTCAGCACGACCCGCCCGCCGGGGCGCAGCACCCGGAAAAACTCCGCCGCCGCCACCTCCGGATCCGTCACCTGGCAGACCACGTCCGCCGAAACCACGGCGTCGAAGCTCGCGTCCGCGAACGGCAGCGCCGTGATGGACGCCTCGCGCACGTCGACGGCCGGGCCGCAGCGGCGCCGCGCCAGCGTGCAGGCAAGGCCCATGAAATCGATCCCCGCAAGGGTCCAGCCCGGATGCCGCGACTGGAGCCGCAGGATCAGGCCACCGGTCCCGCACCCCGCGTCGAGGACCGCCCCGCCGGGTGGGACCCAGCCGGACAATTCCCGGTCCACGTGCGCGTGCAGGGAGCGGAAATACCACATCCCATCCTCCACCTCGGCCAGCTTCACGTACTCGTCGGTGTTCATCGCCAGCGGAACTGAAGCAGAGATCCCCGGCGGGTGCACCCTGAATCCATCGGGCGCCTCAGTCGGCAAACTGGCCCCTGGACGCGACCCGGACGGACTGTTCCCGCAGCCCGAAGGCGCGCAGCTGGTTCGGCCCGGTGCCCTCCCGACGCACGGGATCCGGACTGGTCAGCGTCAGGGTGCTGATCCCCGGCGGGAGCGAAAGCCCGCGTACCCGCAGCGTCGTCCCCTCCGCGTCGACCGACGCCTCGGCCCGGACGCGATCCGCGTGTTCCAAGCGGACCCTGCGGGCGCGGGGAGCGATGAGTTCGAGCCGGACATCGACCTCCACCGGACCCGGATAGGGATTATAGTACGAGAGCACCGCCCGGCCTGCCGCCCAGCGGACGCCGGCCTCGGACCGCAGGTGCCAGCCCCGGCCGAAGGTCAGGGCACGCGCGAGGGGCGGTTGCGGTTGCGGGGAAGGCCGCAGCAGCACGACCACCTGGTTGCCCAACGCGCTCTGCAGTCGGCGGGAGTAACCCAGCTGATCCAGTTCCCGCAGCAGGAGTTCGCCGCCGTCCTCGAAGCCTTTGCGGTTCAGGTGCAGGGCGGCGAACCCGGCGGCCTCCAGCCGGCGGACAAGCTCCTCCGTCGGCCGGCCCTCGAGGTCGCGCTGCCACCGCCCCCGGGCGCGGTGCTTGGCCGCCCCGTAGCTGAACCGCAGGTGGGTGGAAAGCAGGTACGGCCGGAAGTGCTCGTAGTCCGTGAGCTGATGGGGCGGCACCACCTCGGGAAAGCCCAGCACGGGCAGCTGGAACACCCGCGAACCCGCCGGCACGGCCGACTCGAGCGCGGCGATCAGCGCGGCATCGGAACGCACGGCCGCCGCGATCGCCTCCTGCCGCAACGGGTCCGGCGGTCGCGGCAGTTGGTCGAGCAAGCCGAACCCGGCGAGGAGCAGCGCCGTCGCGACGCGGGCCCCCGGAGACCAGCCCGCCGTCCAGCGCGAGAGCCTCCCCATGAGGAAAAACAGCACCAGGGCGGACAGGAAGACCGCGGCGCGATTGGTGGCGCGGAAAAGCTGAAACCCGGCGAAGAAGGCGAGCACATTGGTCACCCCGCCCACGCTGGCGTAAGCGAGCAGCCAGGAGCCCGAAAGGGCCGCGCCGGGCAGGGGGCGCCGTTGGAGCAGCCGGCGCAGGGTCACCGCCGCCAGCAGCAGGAACCCGGCGATCCCGCAGACTCCGACGTACGGCAGGAAGGGTTCCCCGCGTAACTCGGACCAGCGTTGGTAGCGCTGGCCGAGCGCGGCCAGCGGCGCCCAGCGGTGGTACTCCGGCGGGATGAACATCTCCACCGGCTTCAGCGCGTACCGTTCGGTGCCACCGTAATTGCGCGTGAGCAGCGGCAGGCCCTCGGGCTCCCGCGCGTGCACCCAGAATTCGAGGTTCGCGGCGAGGAAGACGATCACCGCCAGGACCCCGGCCGCGAGGCCGATCGTGAGGTTCTCGCGGCGCCGCGGGCCGCACCACTGGAACACCAGCGCCCAGAGCAGCAATTGGCCCCAGAACAGCAGCAGGTAGGGATTGCCCCAGCCGAGGCCGAGCGCCGCGCATCCGCACACCGCCGCGCCCCCGCTGCGCCACCGCAGCCGCTGACTCTGCGCCACCAGCCACACCGCCAGCAGGCCCACGGGCACCGTCCAGGTGAAGACGAACGAGAAATGGGCCAGTCCCCGGTGGAACGTATGGTAGGTATAGGCGAACAGCAGGGCCCCCGCCCACGCCCATTCCCACCGCACCGCAAGCCGGCGGGCCACCAGGTAGAAGGCGAGCGCCGCGCTCACCTGCGCCAGCAGCAGCCCGAAGTTCGCCGCCGCGAACAGCCCGATTGCCCGGCCCAACGCCCCCAGCGCGAGCATCAACGGCTTGTCCGGCGTCGGGTAGGCGTTCCAATCCGCGTCAAAGGGCGCCCCCAGCCGCCGGATCTCCTGCGAGCCCAACGGCCACGTATCCCCCTCGCCCGCCGCCTTGATCCGCGCCAGCACCTCGTGGGCGTCGCCCGCGTAATCGGTCGGCACGGCCCAGTCCGCCGGCGTCCAACGTCCATAATGCGCGGCCCACACGAGGGTGGTGACCAGCACGAGCAGGCCCACGCGCCAGGACGCGGATAGGAGGTAAAGGGGCATCAGGGTCAAAGCGGGGAAAAACCCCGGTCAGTTCGCAGCCGACCCACCGAATGGACCAAACCTGCCACCGGACCCGCAAGCCCCGCGAACTGACATCGGGGAAAGCTTTGCCAAAGGGGCCGGCGCTTCCTTCGCTCCGCCTCACCGATGTCCTTCCGCGCCCGCCAGCCCTCCGCCGCCCGCCCGCGGCCCTTCGCCCACGCGGGGCTTTTCTGGGACGACTTTGATGCCGGCTCCGCCTGGCTGCGCGAAACCGCGATCCTGCGCTTCCGCAAGCCGGCGGGCCCGCTGGGGCTAACCCTGACCGGGCGGCGGCGGGCGCACCCGGAGCTGCGCGGGCTCGAGCGCGGGCAGCCAGGGCTCCGGGTGCGGGTGAACGGACGCTCCGCAGGGGAACTGCCTCCAGGGGAGCCCGGCGCCTGGAGCCTCCCGCTCGCACTGCCCGCGGCGGAGGAAATCGAGCTGACCCTCGAACTCACCGGCAACCGCCTGACCAACCTCCTCGCCTGGGCTGGGCGCAACACGGGCCTGCCGGCGTGGCAGCGCTTCCGGGCTCAGCGCCGCAACCGCCAATTGCGGCTGCTGGCCCTGCAGACGGCGGACGGAGAGCCGGTGTGCGATTTCGGCCGGCCTGACGGGGTGTTCGCGCCCGCCTACGTGCGCCGGCAAACCCGGCTCGGCCTCAACATCGTCGGCTTTCTCACCGCCGATCTGGGCGTGGGCGAATCCGCCCGCTGCATGGTCCGCGCCGCGGACGCGGCCGGCCTGCCCTCGGCCCTCGTGCCGCTGCGACTCAATTGCCGGAACCGCCTCGGGGACGACACCTACGCCGCGCGTCTCGGGCCGGAGAACCCGCATCCGGTGAACGTGTTCCACCTCGATCCGCCGGTGGCGGGGGAGATCGATCACCGCCACGGCCGCCCATTCCGCGCCGGGCGCCACAACGTCGGTTATTTTGCATGGGAGCTGCCGGAGTTCCCGGACGCCTGGCTGCCCGCCTTCGATCACTTCGATGAGATCTGGTGCCCGAGCGACTTCACCGCGGCGGCCGTGCGCGAGAAGAGCCCGCTCCCCGTGCTCACCTTCCCGCACGCCATCGCCTTCACCCCGCCGCCGGAACCGAAGGCGGAACTGCGGCGGCGATTTTCCCTGCCCGCGGAAAGGTTCCTCGCCCTGACCCTGTTCGACCTGAATTCGTATGCGGCCCGCAAGAACCCCCGGGGGGCGATCGCCGCCTTCCGGGAGGCGGGACTGGATCCGCGCACCGCGGGCCTGGTGGTCAAGGTCCACAACGTCGCCGGCAACGAGGCCGACTTCGCCGCGCTCGAAGCCGAGTTGCGGAGCCTCCCGGGAGCCGTCCTCCTCACCACCACCCTGTCGCGGGCCGAGCTCTACGCGCTCGAGGCCGCGTGCGATTGCCTGCTTTCCCTGCACCGTTCCGAGGGCTTCGGGCTCGCCGTTGCCGAGTGCATGCACCTCGGCAAGCCGGTCATCAGCACCGACTGGTCGGCCACGGCCGAGTTCGTCACGCCCGCGAACGGCTGCCCGGTGCCCGCCAGGCTGGTCACCCTGGATGCCACCCACGGACCCTACGTCCGCGGCGGCACCTGGGCCGATCCCGATGTCGCGGCCGCCGCGGCGCACCTGCGCCGCCTCGTCGCAGACGAAGGGTTGGCCGCACGGCTCGGCGCCGCCGCCCGGGAGACCATCGCCGCACGCTTCGCCCCTGCCGTCATCGGCGCACGCTATCGGCGGCGCCTCGAGGTGCTGGCGCTGCAGGGCCGGCCCCGCGGCTGACAGCAAATATCAGAGGGATTGCATTTCCTCCGCCGACGCGGAGCATACGACACCCACCACGTCCAATGGCCGCCCCGGAAGCGATGAAACCCCCGCGCGTGCTCCTCGTCGAGGACGAGGGTAAAACCCGCGACTCGATCGTCGAGGGCATGACCTTGGAAGGCTGGCAGGTGGAGAGCGCCGCCGAGGGCGCGTCCGGCCTGCGGCTCGCGCAGGGAGAACCCGCCGACCTGATCGTGCTCGACTGGATGCTCCCGGACCTCGACGGGCTGGAAGTGCTGCGGCGCATCCGGGCCTCCGGACGGACCACGCCGGTGCTGATGCTCACCGCCCGCGGCACGTTGACGGACCGGCTGCTGGGGCTCGACAGCGGGGCCGATGACTATCTGCCGAAGCCATTCGCCTTCGCGGAGCTGATCGCCCGCTGCCGCGCCCTCCTGCGCCGGCCCAACTGGGCCGCGGGCCGGAACCTGCAGTGCGGCGACCTCCAGCTGGATACCCGCGCCCGCATCGCCGTGCGCGCCGGGCAGGAGATCCGCCTTACCCCCCGCGAGGTCGACGTGCTCGAATACCTCATGCGCAGCCAGGGCCAGACCGTGACGCGCGAAATGCTGGAGCGCGACGTCTGGAAGCAAGTCCACCGGATGACCTCCCTCGACAACGTCATCGACGTGCAGATGATGCGCCTGCGCAAGAAGGTCGACTTTCCTGGCGTCGACCGGCTCATTCACACGCAGCGCGGGATCGGCTACAAGATGGAGCGCTTGGGCCCGTGACCCCCCCGGGGCGGAGGTTGGGCGCTTGGTGGGCGCGGCTGACCCTCCGCTCTCGCCTGGCCCTCTGGTATGCGGTCGGGGGCACCGCCTTGGTGTCGATCTTTGCGGCGACCCTCTACGCCTTCGTCGCGGTCCGGCTGGCCCGGCCCCTCGACCACCAGCTGCGCCAGGACCTGACCGTGGCGGAGCGCAACCTGCGGGTCACGGCCGCGGGGATGCCGCGCTGGCAGGACACCCCGCTCGAGGATACGCACGCCGAGACCAACGATCATCCCTGGTTCGAACTCTGGGACGAGCAGGGCCAGCTGGTGGTGCGCCGCTGGCCCTTCCCCGCGAACCGCAATCTCCAGCTGCCAGGCGCACCCAACCGCCTCGCGCCTCCCGGTACCGTCAGCGTCATCTCGGTCGCCAGCGATCTGCGCCTGCGCACCCTCACCATCCCGTTTCCCGTCGAGGGCGGCGGCGGCTTCTGGATGCTGCGCCTCATCCGGGTCCACCAGCCCCACGCCGACGCCCTGCCGGACCTCCAGCTCATCATCGTTGCGACCCTGCCCGTGGTGGTGGCGCTGCTGGTCGCGGGCGGTTACTACTTCACCCGGCGCTGGCTGCTGCCCCTCGACCGGATGGCCGCCGAGGCGCAGCGCATCTCCGCGGAGGACCTCGGGCGGCGCTTGCCGGTCGCCAACCCGCACGACGAGTTGGGGCGTCTCGCCGGCGTGTTCAACGTCACGCTGGACCGCCTGCAGAACTCCTTCGAGGCGCTGGACCGTTTCGTGGCCGACGCCTCCCACGAACTCCGCACCCCCCTGACGACGCTGCGGAGCGTCGGCGAGGTGGGCCTGCGGCGGGGACGCTCGGAGGAGGAGTACCGTGACATCATCGCCTCGATGCTGGAGGAGGCGCAGCGCCTGCAGCAACTGGTGGAACGCCTGCTCCAGCTCGCGAGCGCGGAGGGCCGGGGCGAGGCGCTGCATCCCGCGCCCGTGGTGCTCGACGAGTTGCTCGGGGCCTGCGCCCAGGAGCTGGGCATCCTCGCGGAACAGAAGAACCAGCGCCTCGTCGTCGGGGAGGCCGGACTGCGGCTCCGGACGGATCCCGTCATCCTCCGCCAGGCCCTGCAGAACCTGATCGACAACGCGATCAAGTACGGTCCCCCGGATTCGGAAGTGCGCGTCTCCAGCCGGGCGGCACCCGGCTGCGTGCTGATCGAAGTCGCGGACGAGGGTCCGGGCATCAGCGCGGAAGACCGCACGCACCTGACCGGACGCTTCTACCGCACGGACCGGGCGCGCGGACGGGCAAGCGGCGGCTTCGGGCTCGGACTGGCGATCACCAAGGCCTACCTCCGGGCCCTCGGCGGCGGCCTGGAGCACGAACCGCGCTCGCCCCACGGCAGCATCTTCCGCCTGCGGCTGCCCGACGAGGCGGCCCGCCCGGAGCTGCGTCCGGCCTCAGGCGGCGATGCGCCGGAGCCAAAGCTGGCCCCCGCCGCCGCGGGCGCACAGGGGCATCCGTTCCCGGAACCAATCGTGCCGCGTGTTGAATAGCCACCCGGTGAAGAGTTCGATCCGCCAGGCCGCGTTGTGCATCAGGAACGCGCGCAGCAGGTACTGCTCGTTCCACGCGCGCCCCTCGTCGAACCACTCCCGCGGGTAATCGAGGTTGCCGGCGACGTCGTGGATGTGCACCAGCACCCCCGGCGCCAGCGCCGGCAGCACCTCAAGATAGAGCCGGTTCACATCGCTGCCCACCTTGCTCACGTGGGAGGAGTCGATGAACAGCACGTCGTTCTCCCGCAGGGCCGCGAAGGTCGCGAGCGGCACCTCCTGCACCCGGCGCTCGACCAGCGTGCAGCGGCCCGCGTCATCCGGCCGCAGCAGGGGACGCAGCCGGCGCATGTCGGGATCGATGAAGGTGAACTCGATCCGGCCCCCGAACACATGATCGTTGAGGTCGAGCATCGCCGCCGAGCTGAACCCGGACCCGACCTCGATCACCCGCCGCGGCTGCGCCTCGCGCAGCATCCCGTAGAGCATGATCGCGTCGAAGTGCCCGTAGGAGGGGTTCGCGAGGTGGAAGCGTCGCGCCGCGTCCGGCTGTTCCGGGAAAGGCTGCTCCGGATACCAGGCCGCGAAGCGCTCGAGGCGCTCCAGTTGGGCCGCCCCATTCAGGTCGATCCCGGGAAAGGGCGGTCCCGCCATCCCGCGCGCGAACACCTCGGCCACCTCCGCCCGTGACGGCAGCGGGGAGTAAAAATGGCCCGGCGGAAAGAATCGCGCCCACTCCGCCTGCTCCGCGCGCAACCGGGCCAACTCCTCCCGCAACCGCCGGTTTTCCCGGGCGAGCCGGCGGCGGAAGGGCAGGAAATCAAGCCACGATTCGGGGGCGGCGCTCATCGCCCGGCGATGGTTCAGAGACGGCGGCGTAGCGCAACCCCGCACCCGCGGCGGGTGCTGGACTGTCCAACTCGGCGGGGATGGCGCCGCCCCCGCGGGCCTTTTCTCTGGCCCGCGCCGCCCGCGCGCGCCATCACCATCCGTCGCTCCCATGTCCGCCCCGCTCCTCGAATTGCGCCGCCTCACGAAGTCGTTCGGCGGCGCGCGCGCCCTCCGGGGCGTCGACTTCGACCTGCGGGCCGGCGAGGTCCACGCCCTCCTCGGGGAAAACGGCGCCGGCAAGAGCACGCTCATCCGGATCGTCACCGGCGCCCACCGGCCCGACGGCGGCACCGTCACCGTGGACGGCCGCCCGGCCGGTCCGCTCGACCCCCGGGCGGCCCAACGCCTCGGCATCGCCTGCATCTACCAGCAGCCGGCGCTCTTCCCCGACCTCTCGATCGCCGAGAACCTCGCGCTCCGCCTTGAGTCCGGCGGCTCCCTCCGGCGCCTCGACTGGCCGGCCCGGCACCGGCGCGCGACCACCCTGCTCGCCCATGTCGGCGCCCCCCTCGACCCGCGCCGCGAGGTCCGCGAACTCTCGATGCCGGAACAGCAGCTCGTGGAGATCGCGTGCGCCCTCGGCGCCGGCGCGCGGATCGTGATCATGGACGAGCCCACCGCCGCCCTCACCCAGACCGAACAGACGCGGCTGCACGGCGTGGTCCGCGAACTCCGCGCCCAGGGCACGGGGGTGATCTACATCACCCACCGGCTCGAGGAGATCTTCGCCCTCGCGGATCGCGTGACGGTGCTGCGCGACGGTGAAAGTGTCGGCACCCGCCCGGCCGCCGGCCTCACCGCTCCGGAGCTGATCCGCCTGATGGTGGGCCGCGAGGTCGCCCAACCCTACCCGCCCGCGGAACGGCCGCCCGGTGACGCCGTGCTGCGCGTGCGCGGCCTCGGCCGCCGCGACACCGGGGTGCGGGACGTCAGCTTCGACCTCCGCGCCGGGGAAATCCTCGGGCTGGCCGGCCTGGTGGGCGCCGGCCGGACGGAACTGGCCCGCATCCTGTTCGGACTCACGCCGGCGGACGCGGGGACGATCGAGCTGCGGGGACGGTCCGTGCGCCCCCGGAGCCCGCGGGAGGCCGTGGAGCTCGGCTTCGCCTATGTCCCGGAGGACCGCCGGCGCCACGGCGTGATCCTCGACCTGCCCGTGGCCCACAATGCCTCCCTCGCGAGCCACCGCCGCCTGTTCCCGGGCGGCTGGCTGCGGCCCGCGGCGGAGCGCCGGCTCGCCGAGGACTTCATCCGGGACCTCGGCATCCGCGGCGGCGGCCCCCTCGCTCCCGCGGGCCGTCTCTCCGGGGGCAATCAACAGAAGGTCGCGCTCGCCCGCTGGCTGGCCACCGGGCCGCGGGTCCTGCTGCTCGACGAACCAACCCAGGGCGTCGACATCGGCGCCAAGGCCGAGATCCACCGCCTCGTGCGGCGGCTGGCCGGCGAGGGCCTCGCGGTGCTGCTCATCTCGAGCGACCTGCCGGAAGTGATCGGGATGAGCGACCGGATCGGCGTGATGCGCGGGGGCACGCTGACGACCCTGCTGCCAGGGGGGGCGGCACCCGACACCGTGATGGCGGCCGCGCTCGGCCGCGCGACGGAGGCCGCCCGATGAAGGCATGGCCGCGGGAATTGTCGGTGGGCTGCGCGCTCGGCGCCCTCCTCGCCGCGTTGGCGGTGTTCGCGCCCGGCTTCTTTGCTCCCCAGCCGCTCCTGTCCCTCGCCGCGCGCGAGGCGCCGGTGCTGCTCGTCGCGTGCGGGGCGGCGATGGTCATCGTTTGCCGGCAGATCGACATCTCCAGCGGCTCGCAGTTCGCGGTCGTCAGCGTCGCCGCCGGGCTGCTCGCCGCCGAGGGCTGGCCGCCCGCCGCGGTCGCCGCGGGCGCACTCGCCCTCGGGACCGCGCTGGGGGCGCTCAACGGTCTGCTGGTCGCCGGCCTCGGACTGCCCTCCATCGTGGTGACCCTCGCGACGATGGTCACCTGGCGCGAGGGGCTGCGGTGGTGGCGGCAGGGCGCGTTCGTGAACCTGCCCGATGGCCTGCAATGGCTGGGACTCGGCCAGACGGCCGGCCAGTGGACGCTCATTGCCGCCGCGCTGGGCCTACTCACGCTCCTCGCGCTCGCGGCCCGCCACCTCGCGGCCGGACGACACCTTTACGCCGTCGGCTCGGACGCCGAGGCGGCGCGGCTGGCGGGCATCCGCCCCGGGGCCGTCACCTTCGGTGCCTTCACCCTGGCGGGCAGCCTCACCGCGCTCGCCGCGCTGATGAATGTCATCCAATCCCCGCAGGTGGATCCGAAGTCCGGCACCGGCCTGGAGCTCAAGGCGATCGCCGCCGTCGTCGTGGGTGGCGTCGCGATCGCCGGTGGCCGCGGCCGCTTGGCCGGCGTGCTGCTCGGCCTGCTCCTCCTGGCCACGGTGGCGCCCGCGTTGACCCACCTGCGGATCGAAGCCCACTGGGAAAAGGCCATCCCGGGCGCGATCATCCTTCTCGCCGTGGCCGCCGATCGCGCCCGCGGCCGCCCCGCCTGATGTCGCCGCCCCCCGCCCGCCCCCGCCCCGCCCTCCGGCACGAGACCGTGCTGCTGGCCGTCGTCGTCGTCGAATGGCTGTGCTTCCACGCGCTCGGGCCCCGCTTCGGCACGCTCGAGAACTCCTTCGATCTGCTCCGCCACTCCGCGGA
This sequence comes from Opitutaceae bacterium, assembly GCA_049428505.1. GTDB lineage: Bacteria > Verrucomicrobiota > Verrucomicrobiia > Opitutales > Opitutaceae > ER46. The sequence continues at coordinate 24,526 of JBMTAG010000023.1, forward strand.
GATCGGCCTGCTCGCCTTGGCGATGACCCCCGTGATCCTCACCGGCGGCATTGACCTCTCCGTGGGCTCGCTCCTCGGCCTCTGCGCCGTGCTCTTCGGCAAGCTTTGGCGCGACGCCGGGCTCGATCCGGGCGTTGCGGCCGGCTGCACCCTCGCGCTCGGCGCCCTCGCGGGCGGGCTCAACGCGGCCCTCATCGCCGCCCTGCGCCTGCCCCCCCTGATCGTCACGCTTGGCACCTACTCGCTGTTCCGGGGCCTCGCCGAGGCGATCACCCGGGGCGCCGACACGTTCACCAATTTCCCCGCGACTTTCCTGTTCCTCGGCCAGGAACGCTGGCTCGGGCTCCCCACGCAGGCCTGGCTGTTCGCCGCGGTCGCGGCCGCGGTCTGGCTGCTCGTGCACCGCACCACCTTCGGCCGCGCCTGCCGGGCGCAGGGCTTCGCGCCGGAAGGGGCGCGCTACGCCGGCCTGCCCGCGGGCCGGCAGCTGGCCGCGGTGTACGTGCTCTCCGGCACAATCGCGGCCCTCGCGGCGGTCATCTACACCGCCCGCCTCGGCCAGGCCCGCGCCGACGCCGGCACCGGTTACGAGCTGCTCGCGATCACCGCCGTCGTCCTCGGCGGCACCAGCATCTTCGGCGGCCGCGGCTCCGTCCACGGCACGCTCCTCGGGGTTGCCGCGCTCGCGATCCTCAACAACGGCCTGGTCCACGCCCGCCAGCCCCGCGAGGTCGCCGGGCTCCTCACCGGCGCGCTGCTCCTGCTTGCCTTGGCCGCCGGCACCGCCCCAAGACTATGGCTCGCGTGGCGTGCCCGCCACTCCCCCCACCCCTCCCCCTGATGATCAAGTCCGCCCTCCCCCTCCTCCTCTGCGGCCTCGTGTTCCTCGCCGGCTGCGGCCGCGCCCCCGACGCCGCCCGCGACGCCGGCGGCGGCGGCAAGCGCCTCACGGTGGCCCTCCTGCCCAAGTCCAAGGGCAACGCTTACTTCATCTCCTGCCGCGCCGGCGCCGAAAAGGCCGCCCGCGCCCTCGGCGTGGAGCTGCTCTTCGACGGTCCCACCGACACCGATCCCGCCAAGCAGAACGAGATCATCGAAAACTGGATCACCCTCGGCGTGGACGTCATTGCCGCCGCCTGCGAGAACCGGGAGGGGATCTCGACCGCGCTGCGCAAGGCCCAGGCCCGCGGGATCAAGGTCATCACCTACGATGCCGACGCCCTGCCCGACGCCCGCACCTTCTTCGTGAATCAAGCCACCCCCGAGGGCATCGGGCACACGTTGATGGACGAGGCCGCGCGGCTCACCAACGCCGAGGGCGAGTTCGCCGTCATCCTCTCCACCCTCACGGCCTCCAACATGCAGGAGTGGCTCAAGCACATCCGCACCCGTCTCGCCGAGAAGTACCCGCGGATGAAGCTGGTCGCGGTCCGGCCCTGCGACGACCAGAAGGACAAGGCCCAGGCCGAGGCCACCACGCTGATGAGCGCCCACCCGAACCTGCGCCTGCTGATGAACATCTGCTCGCCCGCGGTGCCCGGCGCCGCCGAGGCGGTGAAGCAGGCCGGCAAGGCGGGCCAGGTGAAGGTCATCGGCCTCGGCCTCCCCAACGAGAACCGCCGCTACGTGAAGGACGGCGTCACGGACAGCGTCATCCTCTGGAAGACCGAGGACCTCGGCGCACTCACGGTCGAGGCCGCCGTCGCCCTCGCGCGGGGCGCGCTGCAGCCGGGCGCGACCGCGTTCCGCACCGCCGCGGGCGCCAGCTACGAGCTCAAGGGGGACCAGATCCTCCTCGGCCAGCCGTTCATCTTCAACCGCGCCAACATCGACCAGTTTAATTTCTGACCCCATGCGCTCCCTCCAGCTCATCCCGCTGCTCGCCGCCCTCGTGCTGGCGGCCGTTCCGGCCGCGGGCAACACCGCCATCCAGCCCGCGCCCCGCGACGCCGCGTGGCTGAAGCGCCACGAGGGCTTCGTCAGCGAGGCCGCCCGCGGCGGGGTCGACGTGCTGTTCCTCGGTGACTCCATCACCGACGGCTGGCGCCGCCCGGGCCCCAACGGCGGCAAGGCGGTGTGGGACCGCGCGTTCGCCCCGCTGCGCGCCGCGAACTTCGGGATCGGCGGCGACCGCACCCAGCACGTGCTCTGGCGGATCGAGCACGGCACGCTCGAGGGAATCCGGCCGCGCGTGATCGTGCTGATGATCGGGACGAACAACACCGGCTTCGAACGCGATGGCACCACCCCGCGCAACACGCCCGCCGAGACGGTGGCGGGAGTGCAGGCGATCGTCGGGCAACTCCGCCGGCGCCTGCCGGAGGCCCGCGTGCTGCTGCTGGCCGTCTTCCCGCGCGGCGAGCGCCCCGACCACCCGCAACGCCTCCAGGTCGACGCGATCAACCGCGGCCTCGCCCCGCTGGCCGACGGCCGCCACGTGACGTTCCTCGACCTCAGCGCCACCTTCCTCGCCCCCGACGGCACCCTGCCGTCCGCGGTGATGCCCGACTTCCTCCATCCGCGCGAGGAGGGCTACACCCGCTGGGCCGCCGCCCTGAAGGAACCCCTCGCCGCGCTGCTGCGCTAGGCCGCCGGCGGCGCCGCCACCGGGTAATCCGGCCGCGGCAATTCGCCCACCAGCTCCGCCAGGCGGACCTGAGCGCCCGTGGCGAGGCTGCGGTTTGCCGCCACGCCCACGAGGATCGAGGCCGCCCCCGCCCGCTCGTCCGCGCGGCGGAGGTAGGGATCCGCCACCGCCTCGGGCGCGAGGATCTCCTCCAGCATCAGGCGGTCGCCCCCGCCGTGGTCGCCGTCCGCCCGCCACGGCGTCAGCTCCTCCGCCGGCCCCCGCAGCGGAATGACGCGCGTCCGCACCTCCGGTCCGTCCGCCGTCGGCGCGACCTCGCGTCCGTCGCGGTAGACGGTCTCCACCAGGGTGTGCTCGATCCGTCCCGCCGTGCCGTTGAAGGCGACCTGGTAGCCCTCCCACGCATTGTAGGCGTTCAGCGAGTAGGTGAGCAGGGCGCCGCTGTCGTAGCTCACGGACGCGCTCATCGTGTCCTCGATGTCGATGTCCGCCCGGAAGACGCAGCGGTCCCGGAAGTAGCCGTCATGCGCCTCGGGCTCCAGGTAGAGGGCGCGGAGCCGCGGATCCGCCGCCAGGTCGAGGTGGTACGGGCACCGCGCCGCGACCGCGCAGGTCCGGCAGCGCTCGTGCGGGCCACCGAGGCCGAGCCGCCGCGCGGTCTCCGGCGTGTAGAAGCGCCGCGCGCCGGCGGCCGTCACCGCCACGGGCACCGCCCCGAGCCACCAGTTCACGAGGTCGAAGTGATGCGTCGCCTTGTGCACGAACAGGCCGCCGGACGTGTCCTTGCAGGCGTGCCACCGCCGGAAGTAGTCCGCGCCGTGGTGCGTGTTGAGCAGCCAGTGGAAATCCACCGAGAGCACCTCGCCGATGGTCCCGCGGAGCAGCAGGTCCTTCACCTGCGTGCGCGCCGGGGAGTACCGGTAATTGAAGGCCACCCGGCAGTGGCGCCCCGTCCGCCGGCACGCGTCCAGGATCCGCCGGCACCGCTCGGCATCGGTGGTCATCGGCTTCTCCGTGATCACCTCGCAGCCCGCCTCGAGGGCCGCGACGACATAGTCCGCGTGCGCCGCATCGGGCGTGGTGACGATCACCACGTCCGGCCGCGCTTCGGCGAGCAGCCGGGAAAACTCCGCGGCCCGGTAGCCCCGCGGAACGCTCCCGCCGCGCGTCGCCGACCGCGCCCGGGCCAATTCGATCCGGCCGGGATTGACGTCGCACACGGCGACCAGTTCGGCGGCGGCGGCGTGCGTGAGCTCGATGCCGTCCTGGTAAAACTCCCGGCGCGAGCCGAGGCCCACGAGGGCGTAGCGGCGGCGCGAGGGAACCGGCGGGCGGGCGGAGGCGGCGGTCATGGCGGGGAACAACAGGTCCCCGAGCAGGCCGGACCCCGGCGCCCGCGGCAATCCCGGACCGGCCAGACAGTCCGGCGAAACGGCGCTTTTTGCGTTGGGGCCGCACCGCCGCCCGCGCAGCCTCCCGGGATGACGGCGCGCGCCTCCGACCTAAACGGCTGCACCCGCCGCGAACTGCTGGCCGCGCTCGCGGCCGGGCTGCTCGCGCCGGGACTCGACGGCGCCGTGCCCCCGACCGCCTCACCCGCTTCCCCGATGAACGACTCCCCCGACCTGCACAACCTGCACCCGCTGCTGGCTGGCCTGGTGCGCGCGTATCCACCCCGGCTGTCGTTCCTCGACCCGCGGTGGTCCGACCTCGCGGAGTGGCAGGCGGCCGCCCGGCCCGTGCTCCTCGAGCGGCTGGGCGCCCCTCCGCCCCCGGCGCAGGTCGCGGCGGAACTGCTGCGGCGGGAGGCGCGGGAGGGATTCACCGTGGAAGTCCTGCGCCTGCGCGCGGAGCCCGCGCCCCCGATTCCCGCCCGGGTGCTCGTGCCGGACGGACCACTCCGGCGCCGCCCCGCCGTGCTGGCGCTGCACTGCCACAGCGGGCGCTACACGTGGGGCCACGAAAAGCTGCTCTCGCACCCCGGCGAGCCGGAACACCTCACCCGCTTCCGGGAAGGCACCTACGGGCGCCCGTGGGCCGAGGCGCTCGCCCGCCGCGGTTACGTCGTGATCGTGATCGACGCGCTGTACTTCGGGGAACGCCGCCTGCGCGTGGAGGAACTGCCCGTGGACCGCGTGCAACCGGAAGTCCGCGAGGCCCACGCCGCCGCGCGCGCCGCCGCGCCCGGTTCCCCCGCTTGGACGGCCGCCGTCGACCGGATGGCCTCGTTCTACGAGCACCTCACGGCGAAGGCCATCACCGCGACCGGCTTCACCTGGCCCGGACTCCTCGCCTGGGATGACCTGCGCGCCGTCGACCACCTCGTCTCCCGGCCGGACGTCGACCCCGCGCGCATCGGCTGCCTGGGGCTTTCCGGCGGCGGGTTCCGCACCGCCGTGGCCATCGGTTGCGACCCCCGGATCCGCGCGGCATGCGTCACCGGCTGGATGACCGAATTCGGCCGCCAATTGCCCCGCCATCTCCGCCACACCTGGATGGTATACGTGCCCGGCCTGCACCGTGACCTCGACTTGCCGGACGTGGCCGCGCTCCACGCCCCCGGTGCGCTGCTGGTGCAGCAGTGCCGCCGCGATCACCTGTTTCCCGCCGACGGCATGGAGGGCGCGCGCGCGAAGCTCGCCGCCGCGTACGCCAAGGCCGGCATGCCCGGGCGCTTCCACGGCTCGTTCCACGACCTGCCCCACTCGTTCCCGCCCGCGCTGCAGGAGGAGGCCTTCGCCTGGCTCGACCGCTGGTTGTAACGTCCCGACGCTTGCCCTCCGCGTGCCCGCCATGCCAGTTTCGACGCGGCGCCCGCCCTCCCAACCCATGTTCACCGTCGGCATCGATTTTGGCACCAATTCCGTCCGCGCTCTCGTGGTCCGCTGCGCGGACGGCGAGGAATTCGGCTCGGCCGTCTTCCCCTACCCGGGCGGCCGCCAGGGCGTGCTCCTGGATCCGAAGGACCACCACCTCGCCCGCCAGCACCCGGGCGACCATCTGCTCGGGATGGAGAAGAGCGTGAACGCCGCCCTCGCCGCCGCCGCCCGCAAACGGGGCTTCGCGCGGGACCAGGTCGTCGGGATCGGCATCGACACGACGGGGTCGAGCCCGCTGCCGGTCGACGCGAACAACCGGGCCCTCGCGCTCAACCCCAAGTGGAAGCGCAACCCCCACGCCCAATGCTGGCTCTGGAAGGACCACACCAGCATCGATGAGGCCGCGCAGATCACCGAGCTCGCCACGTCCCTCCGCCCGCATTACCTCGGCAAGTGCGGCAACACCTACTCGCCCGAGTGGTTCTGGGCCAAGATCCTCCGCTGCCTCCGCGTCGCTCCCGATGTCTTCGACGCCGCCCACTCGTGGGTCGAGCTGGCCGACTGGATCCCCTCCGTCCTCTCGGAGATCAGCAAGCCCGAGCGCATCACCCGGGGCATCTGCTGCGCCGGCCACAAGGCCCTCTACCACGAGAGCTGGGGCGGCCTGCCGGACAAGGAGTTCCTCGGGATGCTGCATCCGAAGCTGGCCGAACTTCGCGACCGGCTGTACGAGAAGGCCTACGACGCCCACACGCCGGCCGGCAAGCTCGGCTACGAGTGGGCCGAGCGCCTCGGTCTCCCGGCCAATGTTCCCATCGCGATCGGCGCGATGGACGTCCACTACGGCGCCATCGGCTGCGGCATCCAGGAAGGCGTGCTGGTCAAGGTCATCGGTACCTCCAGCTGCGACTGCGCCGTGGTCTCGCCCGACCTCGTGCCCCGGGACATCCCCGGCATCTGCGGCATTGTCCCGGGCGCGATCCTCCCCGGCTACTGCGGCATCGAGGCCGGCCAGGCCGCCGTGGGCGACATCTTCCACTGGTGGACCGAGGTGGTCTGCGAGGGCGACGCGGACCTGCACGCGACGCTCACCAAGGAAGCCGCGCGCCTGAAGCCGGGCCAGTCCGGTCTGCTTGCCCTCGATTGGAACAACGGCAACCGCACCATCCTGGTCGACCCGCTGCTGACCGGCCTGCTGCTCGGCCAGACCCTGCACACCACGCGGGCGGAGATCTACCGCGCGCTGATCGAGGCCACCGCCTTCGGTGCGCGGGCCATCCTCGAACGGCTCAAGGAGCACCACGTGCCGATCCAGCGCATCGTCTGCGCCGGCGGCATCGCCGAGAAGAATCCGTTGCTGATGCAGATCTACGCCGACGTCACCGGCTGCGTGATGCAGGTGGCCGCCTCCTCCCAGGCCTGCGCGCTCGGCGCGGCGGTCGGGGCCGCGGTGATCGCCGAGGCGCACCCCGATTTCCCCACCGCCCAGGAGGCGATGACCAGCGTGCTCCCCAAGGCCTACCGGCCGCACGCGGCCCATCAGCGCACCTACGACGAGCTCTACCGACTCTACCGCCGCGTGCACGACGCCTTCGGGGGACTCGACAAGGCGGCCGATCTCTCGCGCGTGATGAAGGATCTCCTGGTGCTGAAGCGGACCGCCCGCGCCTGACCCGCGATGCAGGCGCTGGTACTGACCGCCCCCTCGCGGCTCGAAGTCCGGGCGATGCCGGAGCCCGTCCCGGCCGAGGACGAGGTGCTGCTGCGCATCCACGCCTGCGGCATCTGCGGCAGCGACATCCACGGCTGGGACGGCTCGACCGGCCGCCGCCGCCCCCCGCTCATCATGGGCCATGAGGCCGCCGGCGAGGTCCTCGCGGCCGGCGCCCGCGCGACGGGCTGGCGCCCGGGGGACCGGGTGACGTTTGACTCCACCATCTCCTGCGGCGCCTGCGCCTCCTGCACCGCCGGTCAGGTCAACCTCTGCGCCAACCGCCGGGTGGTGGGGGTGGCGCCGGCGGAATACCGCCAGCACGGCGCCTTTGCCGAACGCCTCGCGCTGCCCGCCCGCGTCCTCTACCGCCTGCCCGACACCCTGCCCTATCCCGAGGCCGCGATGGTCGAACCCGTCTCGATCGCGGTCCATGCCGTGACACGCTGGCGCGAGGCGCTCCGCGGGCGCGGCGAGGAGCCGGCCGGGCAACCGGTGGTCGTGGTCGGGGCCGGGATGATCGGCCTGCTGGTGATCCAGGCGCTGCGCTGGGCCGGTGCCGGGGAGATCCTCGCCATCGACCTCGCCGACAACCGCCTCGAACTCGCGCGCCGCCTGGGCGCGACGCAGGTCATCAACTCCGGGCGCACGGATGCCGCCGCCGCGGTGGCCGCGGCCCCCCGCGGCGCGCTTCGCATCGCGCACGCTCTCTGGGATGAGCTCGACGCGAGCCTGCGGCTAAGCGGGCCGACGATCGTCCTCGTCCACGAGACTTCGGGCGCGGTGCGAGGATGGGTGGCTCCCCCCGGGCGGCGAGGGGGTGGCGGCCGCGTTCGAGGTCGTGGGCTACGGCCCGACCCTCAACCTCGCGCTCGCCACGGTCCGCCGCGGCGGCGCCTGCGTCCTGGTGGGCAACCTGGCCCCGGTCACGTCGGATTTCCCCCTCCAGGCGGTGGTCACGCGCGAGCTCACGCTGCTCGGCTCCTGTGCCAGCGCGGGGGAGTACCCCCTTTGCCTCGACCTGATCGCGCGCGGCGTGATCGACGTGCGGCCGATGATCGAGACCGTGGCCCCGCTGGCGGACGGCCCCGCGTGGTTCGCCCGCCTCAGCGCCCGCGATGGCGGGCGCTACATGAAGGTGATCCTGCAGCCTTAACCGGGGCCGAAGGGGCGCAAGCATCCGCGACGGCGGATGCTCCATGAAGCTGACCCCGCGACCCTGGGCGAAGTCGCAGGATCAGAAGCGGCCGTTCACCCCGAAGGTGAGCGTCGTGCCGTTGATGATCGTGTTCGACATCCGGTGGGCGAAGCCGCGGTAGAGGACCTGCGGCTCATTGAACAGGTTGCCGGCGTCGACCGTGAACTGCACGTTCGGCCGCCACTGGTACGTCAGGCCAAGGTTCACCGTCTCATACTTCGAGCGGTAATTGTTATACCCGGGCGAGGCGGCGTTGAAGCTCGTGATGTAGGTCGAAACGTAGCTGTAGAGGATCCGCGTGCTGAAGGCCCGGTAGCGCCAGGAGAGGCTGGCATTGGCCGTCCGCGGGATGAAGCCCGGCACCTCATTGGTGCTGCGGTTGGTCGCGCCGCCGAAATTCCCCGCCGCGGCGATGGACGTGTAGTTGCCCGAGAACGCGAGGCCCTTCAGCAGCCCGGGCAGGAAGGTGAACTGCTGCTGGTAGGACACCTCCCAGCCCTGCACGACCGCGGTGCCGGCGTTCGCGGACGTGAGGAGCGTGAAGCCCGCATACTCCCCGTTGTAGCCGTTGTCATTGCCCGTCGCCACCGTGCCGACCGTCGTGCCGGACACGATGTAGTCCTTGATCTGCTTGTGGAACCACGAGACCGCGAGGCTGCCCACCGGCTCGAAGTAATACTCGAGGGCGGCATCCCAGTTGACCGCGTTCTGCGGTCCGAGGTTGGGGTTGTTGATCGTGAGGGTCTGGTTGGTCTCGTTCACGGTCTCGTTGGGCATCGCGTTGTTGAGCGCGGGGCGGCCGAAGCTGGTGGACCAGCTGAGCCGCGCCTTGAGGTTCGCCGTGACGTCGTGCGAGAGGTGGGCGCTGGGGAAGGAGCGGGTGTAGTCGCCGCGGATCTTGCGCAGCGTGTTGGCGTAGTCGCGGTCCGCGGAGCCCTGCGGGTCGGCGGTCTGTTGGGCGGCGGTGCTGCCGAATCGATTCCGCACGTAACCCCAGCTTTCCGTCTCGGTGCGCTCGGTGCGGACACCCCCGAGGAAGCCGGTGCGGCCCACCCGGCCCTGCACCATCCCGTAGCCCGCGGTCACCCATTCGGTGACGGCCCGGTTGGCGGTGTAATTGTTCTGGAAGAAGTAGTAGCGCTCCTCGCTCCAGAGCGCGGGGCTGACCGGCTCGCGGTCGCGGAAGATCTGCTGGTTCTCCCACAGGGGCATCCGGCGCCCGGTGCGCACGGCATCGTAGGAGATGATGCTCGGGTCGGAGGGCAGCGCGGCGGTGCCGGTGTAACGCCAGCGACGGGACACGCTCTGGTTGTCGGCGTACTGCTCCCGCCACGAGGCACCGGCCTTGAGCGCGAGCGGGAAGGCGACCGGCAGCTCCTGGCGCGCGTTGCCGCGGACCTCCTTGCGCCGGTTGTTGTTCTGCAGGTTCGTGTTGGTGTACTGCGTCGGGCGGTAATTCGCGGGATTGGTGAAGTCGGGACCCCCGTTGGGCAGGAAGCGCGGAAAGAGGTCGTTTTCCGTGCGGTCGAGGATCCACCCGGCGCCGGTGAGCCGGTTGATGAGCACGCCGCCGCGGCCGCCGGCGCCCCCGTTGATGTTCGTCTGGGTGTAGACCGCGTTGTAATCCAGCTGGAGGCGGCCGAACACGTGCTCCGCGCCGAGGTCGAGGCGGCGCATCCGGTTGTAGAAGTTGCCCGGCCCGGTCGTCGTCTGGTCGATGATCGCCGCGGCCACCGGACGCACCGTCGTGATCCGGCTGGTGTAGCCCGGAACCACACCGGTCGTCGCCGAGGGCACGGTGTTCTGGTTGCCGGTGTAGGCGCGCGTCTCGTACTGGCGGCGGAAGGTCTCGTTGGCGTCGTTGAGGATCGTGTTGACGGAGAGTTTGGTCCGGGGCGACAGGCGGTAGTCCGCCTTCACGCTCAGGCTGAGCTGCTTGCGGTTGTTGTAGTTGTCCCAGGTGCGGTAGTCCCAGACGTAGGCGGGCTCGGCGGTGGTGTTCTGGAAGTCGCGCACGGTGCGGAAACCACCGACCGCGTTCTCGCTGTAGAAAAGATTGGCGGAGACGCCGAGATTGCGTTCGCCCCCCAGGATGCCGAAGACCTCCTGCCACTGGACGTTGAAGAGCGGATGCGCGCGGTGGGCCTCGCGCAGGGGGATATGCTCCAGGAACGGCGGCGCCCAGCGGACACTCGCGCTGTACGACACCCGCCGCTTCTCCCGCATCCCGAGGGGGGAGCGGCTCTTCAGGTTGATCGTGCCCCCGAGGGAGTCCGCGCCCTTGTCCGGCGTGTGCCCCTTCACCAGCTCGAGCTGGTCGAACATCGTCCCGGTGATGTTGTTGATCATCGTGCTGCGCGCGAGGGCGCCCTGGCTCGTGAGCGGCGACCCGTCGAGGGTGATGGTGTTGAGCCCGGGGCCGATCCCGCGGACGGTGAACCCGCTGATCTCGTTCTCGTCGCTGAAGGATCCGGCCACGCCCGGGAGGCGGATGGCCACCTCACCGGCGTTCATGTTCGGCAGGTTCCCGTAGGAATCCATCGCCACGATGTTCTTCACGTTGTCCGCGTTGCGCTGCGCGGTGATCGCCGCGGCGCCGCCCTCGCGCTCGCCGGTGACGCGGAACTCCTGCAGCTGGTACACCGCGGAGCTCAGGTCGAAGGCGCGCGTCAGCCGCTGGCCCGCGGTCACGGTCACGCTGGCCCGCGCGGCGTCGAGGCCCACGTAGGTGACCACGACCTCGTGTGTCCCCGCCGGCAGCGCCGACAGGGTGAAGAGACCGGTCGCGTCCGTGAGCGCGGTCAGCCCGAGCGCCGGCACCGCCACGCGGGCGCCCTCGAGCAGGTTGCCCGACGCGGCATTGCTGACGGTCCCCGTGAGCACGGCGGACCCGGGGTCGGCGGCGCGGATGGCCGGCAGCAACGCGAGCAGCGACAGCAGCAGCGCCGGGAGGAGGCGGGAACGGCGATGGGGCAAAGTGGGCATAGGGTGCAGGGAGGGGAAAAGCATGAAGCCAGGGTCGGCGGACCCCGGCTTCAGTAAGCCCGGCGGCGGGCGACGGCGCAAGCCGCCGCTCAGAAGCGGCCGTTCACGCCGGCGGTGATCGTCACGAAGTTGATGATCTGGCGGCGCATCCGGTCCTTGTACCCGATGTAGAACTGCTGGGGCTCGTTGAACGCGTTCGCCACGTCGAGGGTGAAGCCCAGCGCCGGGCGCGCCTGGTAGCCGAAGCCGAGGTTCACCGTCTTCGCGGAAAAGCGGTACTGGCTCAGCGCCGCGTTGGTGGCGTTGAACGCGGTGATGTACTCGCCGGTGAAGTTGTACAACACGCGGGCGTTGACCTTCCCGTATCGCCACGTGAGCGAGGCGTTGGCGGCGTGGGGAATGAAGCCGGCGACCTCCCGGCGCGTCAGGTAGCGGTTGCCGGTGTAGAGGCCGTGGGTGTCGATCCAGGTGTAGTTGAAGGATGCGGCCAGCCCCTTCAGCGCACCCGGGAGGAAGGTGAACTGCTGCGAGTAAGCGAACTCCCAGCCCTGGGCGACCGCCGTGCCGCCGTTCAGCGAGGTGCGCTCGGTCCAGCCCTCGTATTCGCCATCATAACCGTTATCGAGGCCACCGGTGATGGTGCGGACGTCCTGGTTCGCGATGATGAAGTCCTTGATCTCCTTGTGGAACCAGCCGACCGTGAGGCTGCCGACCGGCTCGAAGTAATACTCCAGGGTCGCGTCCCAGTTGTTCGAGGTCTGCGGACGCAGCCCGGGATTATTGACCGTGAGCCGGCGGTTGTTCTCGTCGATCGACTCACCGGGCAAGAGATTGGCGAGGGCGGGCCGCCCGTAGCTGGTCGACCAGCTGAGGCGGGCCTTGAGGTTCGGCGTGACATCATGGAACACATGGAGGCTCGGGAAGCGCTTCCGGTAACTGCCCTCGATGTCGCGGCGGGTGTTGGCGTAGTCGCGGTCGGCCGCTCCCTTCGGATCGGCGAGCTGCTCGGCGGCGGAGCTCGGCCGGCGGGCGCGCACCCAGCCCCAGCTCGACGTGTCAGTGCGCTCGAACCGCACGCCGCCCAGGTAGCCCGTCCGCCCCAGCCAGCCGGAGCGGCCGAAGCGGCCCTGCGCCATCAGGTAGTAGGCGGTGACCGCCTCGCTGACCCCGTTGGTGCCGGTGTACTGCTGCTGGTAGTGGTAGTACATGTCCTCCTGCCAGAGCGCCGGATTGGTCGGACGACCATCGGTGGTGAACATGTGCGACTGCCAGATCGGGATGGCGCGGCCGGTCTTCACGCGGTCGTAACTCACATAGTTGGTGTCCTCCGGCAGCGCTCCCGTGCCGACGTACCCCCAGCGGTGGCGGTCCTTGCCCCACAGGTTCATGTCCAGGCTCCGCCACGCCCAGCCGAACTTCAGGAAGTTCGGCGCGGACCACGGCAGCTGGTGGCGCACGTCGAAGCGCGCCTGATACAGCACCTGATCCTGCTCGTTACGCTGCTGGGTGAGGCCGTCGTTGACGGTGTTGTTGGCGACGCTGGGAGCGGTCGAGCGGGGACGGTAGTTGGCGGGGTTGGTGAAATCCGGCCCCCCGTTCTGGATGAACTTCGGGTGCAGCTCCGACTGCGTCCGGTCGAGGATCCAGCCCACGCCGTTCAGGCGCATGTTGAGCTGGCCGCCGCGGCCCTGGCCGTTGTTGAGCGTGGTCTGCGCGGCGCTGGCCCCGTATTCAATCAGCCAGGTCTTGTAGTTATGCTCCGCACTGAAGTCGGCGCGGTGCATCCGCACGAAGTAATTCAGCGGGCCGTCCATCTGGACGTCGATCTTCGAGGCGTTGGCGCTGGTTCCGCCGACCGGCCGCACCGTCGTGATCTTCTCGGTGAACCCGCCGGGCACGAGCGCCGTCGCGGCGCCGGGCACCTGCGTGTTGCTGCCGGTGCTGGCCGTGACCCGCACCCGGCGCCGGTGCCGCTCGAAGTTGTCGTTCTCGACGAGGCCGAGGGTGAACTTGGTCGTGGGCGACCAGCGGTAGTCCGCCTTGAAGTTCACGCTCATCTGCTTGCGGTTGTTCGTGTTGTCCCAGGTCTGGTAGTTCCAGACCGGCGCGGGCCCGTTGAGGATGTTGGTGTAATCGTAGATCGTCTCGAAGCCGCCGACCGCGTTCTCGCTGTAGAACAGGTTCAGGGAGACGCCGAGGTTGCGGGTGTCGCCGAGGACGTCGAAGACCTCCTGGTGGGTGACGTTGAGGATGGGGTGGGCGCGATGCTGCGAGCGGAGCGGGGTCTGCTCGAGGAACGGGGGCGCGTAGCGGGTGCTGAAGTTGAAGGTCGTGCGGCGGCGCTCCTTCATCGAGAAGGTGGAGCGTGTCTTGAAGTTGATCGTCCCACCCAACGAGTCCGCACCCTTGTCGGGGGTGTGGCCCTTGATGAGCTCGAGGGCCTCGAACATGGCGCCCGTGATGCTCTGCAGCTCGAAGCTGCGGTTGGTGCCGAGGGTGGTCATCGAGGCGCCGTCCACGGTCACGTTGTTGAGGGCGGGGTCCATGCCGCGCATGTTGAACCGGTACGCAAGGCCTTCGTCCGTGGGACTGCCCGCCACGCCGGGAAGGCGCATCACGACCTCACCCGCACTCATGTTCGGGAGATAGCCGAAGGAATCCATCGCGATGATGTCCTTCACGTTGCTCGCGTTCCGCTTCTCCGTGATCATCGCCGCATTGCCCTCGCGCTCGCCCGTGACCTTGAAGGCCTCGAGCTTGTAGATGCCCGTGGTCATCTCGAAGTTGCGGACCACGCTCGCCCCCGCGCCGACGGATACCGCAACCCGGATCGGGTCCAGCCCGATGTAGGTGGCCAAGACCTCATGCTCGCCCACGGGGACCCCAGTCAGGACGTAGCGGCCGGAGTTGTCGGAGAGGGCGACCAGCCCGAGCCGGGCGATCTCCACCCGTGCCCCCTCCAGGTTGTTGCCGGTGGCGATGTTACTCACCGTGCCGGTGACGGTGCCGGTCTGAGCCGCAAGTACTGGGACGAGGAAGGCGGCCAGAAACAGGCCGCGAAGGACGCGCAGCAAAGCGCCGGAAGGCAGACAGAAGGGCAGCATGATGGGGGTGGTTAGGGTGACTCCGCCGCAGAGCGGGTATCCCGCGGGGTTGGGACGGCCCCGAACACGCCCCTTGCCCCCTTCGGCGGCAAGCGCGAAATCAGCCGTCCGCCCTGTATAATCTGTCAGCAGCCGACCGCCGCGGCGACGCCGGCCCCACAGGCGTGGCGCGCCTCCGCCTCGGACCAGCCGAGGAACCGGCACACGTTCGCCACCGCCCGATCCGGGGTCAGCGCGGAGCCCGCGAAGTTCGGCTTGCCGGGCTCCCGCACCACGCCGTCGGCCCCCGACTCCACCTCAATGGCGCCCACGGTGTAGCGGCCGGGCGGCGCGCCAGCGGCGGCCACGCAGTCGGTGGTGAAGAGCACGCGATCCCGTGGCTTGGCCCGGACGAAGTTGCGCAGGGTCGCGGGCGGGAGGTGGATGCCGTCCGGGATGAAGACGGCCGTGAGCTCATCCCGCGCAAGCAGGCGCTGGATGATGTTGTCGTGCCGGTGCAGCTGCTGCGGCACGCCGTTGCCGACGTGGGTGCAGAGGGTGAGGCCGGCGGCGGTCGCGGCATCGAGGGCCCGATCATCGGCGTTGGAGTGGCCGATCGCCACCCGGACCCCGTGGCCCGCCACGTGCCGGATGAACCCGGGCGATCCGGGCCATTCGGGCGCGAGGGTGATCAGCCGGATCCGCCCTCCCGCCGCACGCCACAGCTGGTCAAACTCCGCACAATCCGGCGCCTTCATTTTCCGCGGGTCGTGCGCCCCGTGGTAACCCGGCTCCGGGAGCAGGTAAGGCCCCTCCAGATGATAACCAGCGATCGTCGCCCGCACCAACGGGTCCGCGGCCGCCAGCTGCTCGACCGCCGCCAGCTGGCGCGCGAGCGCCTCGACGGTATCGGTGATCAGGGTGAGCAAAATGCGCGGGGTCGCGTGGGCGTGCAGCGCCCGGGCGGCGCGCGCCAGCTCGGCGGCGGCGAGGGGACGCTGGAAGTCCACGCCGGCGAAGCCGTTCACCTGCAGGTCGAAGAGTCCGCCGTCGTCGGGAGTCATGGCCGGAGAAAATGCTCGAGAAAACGGAACGCCTGCGCGTTGGACTCCGCGGTCGGCGCGTGGCCGTCGCGGTTGGTCATCGCGACGCGGTCCGCGTGGCCGAGGAGGCGGTTGACCGCGACCGCGTGATTGAGCGCGATCCAGCGGGCGGGGAAATCCTCCGAGCCGCCGGAGACGAGGAACGGCCGCGGCGCCATCAGCGCGTGCAATTCGTGGAGGTCGTGCCCGCGCTCGCGGAGCGCACGGTACGCCCCGGTGCGCCCGTGCTCCGCGGTGAGGAGCCCGCGGCGCCGCGTCACCGCCGGGTCGAGGCCAAGGTACCAGGGTTCCCAGTAGTTCACTGCCCCACGCGTCTCATCGAAGACGATCCCTCCGTCCGACCATACGGCCGCGGCAAACTTCTCGTGGAGGCAGGAGGCGAACATCGCCCACTTGCCGCCGTACGAGTGCCCCATCACCCCGATGCGCGCCGGGTCCACCTCCGGGCGTTGGGCCAGCGCGGTGTGGCAGTTGGCCGCGATGTAGGCGTAGTAGCTCAGCGGCTGGCAGGGCACCCCGTGCAGCGCGGGGCGGTAGGCGTCGTCCCCGGGCGTGCCGATGGCGAGCGTCACGAAGCCGCGGCGGGCGAGTTGCAGCGCGAAGTCGCGGTGCACCGGGGGGCCATCCTTGAAGTAGCGCGCGGCCTGGCCGGACACGGGCCGCGGACCCGCGTAATTCACGCTCACCTCCGCCGCGTAGAAGGGGACCAGCACCGCCGGCCGCGGGCCCTGGAATCGCTCCGGGGGCAGCAGCAGGTAGCCCGGCTCCATCACGCCCGCCACGATCTCGACCGCCACGCGGTACTGCGTGACGCCCTCGCGGTCCTGCCGTTCCGACAACTCCAGCCGCGGCCGGGCGAGGAGCTCCGGCCACGGACCCATCAGCGCGTGCCACGCGGCGCGGATCTCCGCCCGCCGCGCAGGCCATTCCGCCGGCGACGCGACCGTGCTCCCGTCGTCCCGCCGCAACGGCGAGCGGTACTCCCCGAGCCGGCCGGCGAACTCCGGCGGGGGGGCGAAGGCTGACCTCAGTTCCACGGGCAGGGCGCCGCCGGCCATGGCCAGCGTGGCGGGCAACCCAAGGCTGAGGAGGAAGGCGAGGCGCACGACGGGGTAGGCACGCACTACGCGGGCCGCCCGCCGAACGGTCAAGGGAGCAGTGCCCGGCTCAGGCCCCGGCGCGCCGGAGCACCGCCCGCGGCGGAAGCGCAGCCCTACTTGCCAAAAACTTGCCGGATGACGGCCTGCGTAGAGACCACCGGGCGCCGCCATTGACCCGGAAGGGCGGCCGCGGCGTGCTCCTCGGCATCCCCATGCACCTGTCCACCGTTCTTCGCCTGCTGCCGGCCTTCCTGCTGCTCGCTGGCCTGAACCTAGCTCCCGCTCAGGCGGCAGTAGTCCTCGATAATAGCGCCGGTCAGACCGCCCCCACCCGGGCTGGTGGCTCGGAAATCTACCAGGCGCCCAACAAGGGCCCGACCCCGGCCCTGATCAGCCCTAAGGTTTACGCGTTCACCACCGGCACCGACCTCCTCCGACTCACGCGCCTGACGGTCCGCTTGGAGGCCGAAAATCGCGGCTCCGCCCCGGTCAATGGCGAGTACCCAACCTATACGCCCACCTCGGCCACCACGGTCGATTTGCTCCTGTACAGCATCTCCGGCGTCACGGGAGAGCCGGACCGCCTGCTTCGTTCGCAATCCTACAGCCTCAGCCTGGGCGCGCAGGCCTATTACGATCTCGACTTCTCCTGGGTCGTGAATCCGGGGACGACCTACGCGCTCGGCCTGCAGGCTTACTCGCCGGATCCCCTCGCCACCATCCTGTGGTCCAACCTGGGTTCGAGCGGAAGCAATCCCGCCGATGCAGTGTGGACCGCCGCCCACGGGTTTGCCTACGGCGCCACCGGCACCGCAGTCGCCGCCTCCTTCTACCGGGGGCAAAACGACTCGGCCTGGACCCACTCTCCCCAGAATTCCTCCGACAACGCCTTCACGCTCCACGCCGAGCAGGTCCCGGAGGCCGGCCTGACTTCCACCGTGGGGCTCTTCCTGGCCGCAGGGTTCCTGCTCCCGCTCTCGCCCCGACGCCGCCGCTGAGCG
>JBMTAG010000024.1:0-40549 GCA_049428505.1 Opitutaceae bacterium
ACCCCCCCCCGGGGGGGGCCGACGACGGCGCGGGAGCCGCGGCCCGCCCCCCCGCCGCGGGCGCGGCCGCCGGCGCCGCGACGACCGGCGCCGGCGCGGGGGACGACGCGCGGGCCAGGTCGGCGGCGGGCGGCGCGGGAGCCACGGCGGGCGCCGGGACGCGGCGCGCGAGGAACGCCCCCGCGGCGAGCAGCGCCAGGACGACGGCGAGGGTGCGGACGCGGGGGGAGGGCATCGGCGAGGGCGGGTTGCGCCGGAGCCTGCGGGCGCGGCCCGCGATGGCAAACCCCTTGGCGGCGCGGGACGAGGGTTGACCCCGGGGCGACCCCCGCTAGCAACTCGCCTCCCCACGCTTGAACCGGGTCCACATCAAGACGTACGGCTGCCAGATGAACGAGCGCGACAGCGAGGCGGTCGCGGCGATGCTGCGTGCCCGGGGTTACCGCATCGTGCCGGACGAGGACGCGTGCGACATCCTCCTGCTCAACACCTGCAGCGTGCGCGACGCGGCGGAGCAGAAGGCGATCGGCAAGGCCGCGTACCTCCAGCAGCGCAAGCGGCGCCAGCCGGACTTCGTCCTCGGGATTTTGGGCTGCATGGCGCAGAACCGCGGGGCCGACCTCCTCGCCCAGCTGCCGGACGTCGACCTGATCATCGGCACCCAGAAGTTCCACCAGGTGCCGGATTACCTCGACAACCTCCGCGCCGCGCGCGCCGCGGGCCTCCCCGTGGGCGAGACGATCGTCGACATCGCGGAGGAGGCCGGCTCGCAGAACACCATCCGCGACCACGCGGAGCCGGAGCCCGGGGAGGAGCGGCGGGTGACGGCGTTCGTCTCGATCCAGCAGGGCTGCGACATGGACTGCGCCTTCTGCATCGTGCCGCGGACGCGCGGCGACGAGCGCTCGCGGCCGATGGAGGACATCGTGGCGGAATGCCGGAGCCTCGCGGACCGGGGCGTGCGCGAGGTGACCCTGCTGGGGCAGATCGTGACCAGCTACGGGCGCCGGGATTACGGGCGGCCGGGCGGGATGAGCCCGTTCGTGCAGCTGCTGGAGCAGGTGCACGCGCTGCCGGGCATCCAGCGGATCCGGTTCACCTCCCCCCACCCGCTCGGGTTCCGCGAGGACCTTGTGGCGGCCTACGCGCGCCTCCCGAAGCTCTGCGCGCACACCCACCTGCCGCTGCAGAGCGGAAGCGACCGCATCCTGCGGGCGATGAACCGGCCCTACACCGCCGCGCGGTACCGCACCCTCGTCGCGGCGCTGCGCGCGGCGCGGCCGGGCCTGCACCTCTCGACCGACGTCATCGTGGGCTTCCCGGGCGAGACGGAGGAGGACTTCGCGGCGACGCGGGTGCTGTTCGCGGAGTGCGACTTCGACATGGCCTACGTCTTCAAGTACAGCCCCCGCTCCGGCACCCCCGCGACGGATTTGCCCGGGCAGGTCGACGAGGCGGTGAAGGAGGCGCGCAACCAGGAACTGCTGGCGCTGCTGCGGGCGAACTCCCTGCGCCGCACCGCCGCCCTCGTCGGCTCCGTGGAGGAGGTGCTGGTGGAGGGGCGGGACCCGTCCGGCGCGCGGTTCACCGGACGCACCGGCGGCAACCGCGTGTGCATCTTCGACGCGCATCCGCGCCTGGTGGGCGAGCTCGTGCCGCTGCGGATCGAGCGGGCGTCCGTCAGCACCCTCTACGGCGAACTCCTGCCCGCCGGCGCCGCCGCCTGAATCCCTTTTCCCGATGTCCCTGACCGCCGCCACCCTGGTGACCGCCCTGCTCCTGCTGCTCCTTGGCGTGCCGCTCCTGCTGCCGCTGCCGGGCTGGGGCGCCGTGCTGCGGTCGTTCCCGCGCTCGCGGGCCGCCGCCTACGTCGTGTTCACCGCGGGGGCCGCGTGGTTCCTGCACGCCCTCTGGCACCTCTCGCCGGCGGACTTCGGCGAGTACCGGCACTACCTCTTCGCCGGCTTCCTGCTGGTGGCCATCCTCTCGTTCAAGTACGTGCCCGACTTCCTCGCCGTCCGCGGCCTGTGCGCGCTGATTCTGATGGGGGCGATGCCGCTGCTGGACGCCGGATTCATGAATTTCACCCACGGGCGGATCGTCCTCTACAAGATCGCCGTCTACGCCGGCATCGCGGCGGCGATCTGGCTCGGCGCGCAGCCGTGGCGCCTGCGGGACTTCCTCGGGTGGCTCTTCGCCCGCCCGGGGCGCGCCCGCGTGCTGGGCGGCGGGCTGACCGCGTACGGCGTGCTGCTCGCCGGAGTGGCGTTCACCTACTGAGGGCGATGGCCGCGCACCCCCTGCTGCTCGTCCTCGCCGGCCCCGCGGGCTCCGGCAAATCCACGCTCTGCGACCGCCTGCGGCGCGAACGGCCGGAGTTCGACCGCGTGATCACGACCACCACCCGCGCCCCGCGCCCGGGCGAGGTGGACGGCGTGCACTACCACTTCCTCGACGCGGCGGAGTTTCGCCGGCGGCTCGCGGCGGGCGAGTTCCTGGAGTGGGCGCAGGTCCACGGCGACCACGAGGACCGCCTCTACGGCACCCTGCGGGCAAGCGTCCTCGGGCCCCTCGCGGCGGGGCGCGATCTCGTCATCAACGTGGACGTGCAGGGCGTGGACAACCTGCGGCGGGCGGCGCGGTCCGAACCGGTGCTGGCGCGGGCGCTGACCACCGTGTTTTTGGTCGTGGACCCGGCGGAGCTGGCGGCGCGGATGCGGGCCCGGGCGGGCGACCACGAGGAGGAGATCGCGCGGCGGCTGGCGACGGCGGAGGCGGAGCTGCGGGCGGCCCCGGGCTTCGACCACCGGATCCACAGTCGGAGCCGGGACGAGGATTTCGCGGCGCTGCTGGCCCTGATCGCGGATGCCCGCGACGCCCGGACCTGAGTCCGGCCGAGCTATCCGGCTCACTCCTCCGCGATGACGTGGTGGCAGCCGCGGCTGCGCGGGTTGAGGGCCGCCGCGTGCACCACGAGCAACGCGGTCTGGACCGCGTTGCGGAGCTCGATCAACTCCCGGGAGAGGCGGCAGTCGCGGTAGAAGCCCTGGGTCTCTTCGCGCAGCTCGAGCAAAATCCGGCGCGCGCGCGCAAGGCGGCGGGGGGAACGCACGATTCCGGCGTAGTTCCACATCGTGCTGCGCAGGAGTTCCAGATCCTGGCGGATCAGCGTCGGGTCGGCGGGACGGTCGGCGCCGAACCACGGACGCGGCCGGGGCAGCGCCCCACCCTCTCCCGCCAGTGCCGCCCCGGCGGCGGCCGCCGCGGCCCGGGCTCCCACCAGACACTCGAGCAGCGAGGTGCTGGCGAGCCGGTTGGCCCCGTGCAATCCGGTGCACGCCGTCTCGCCGATAGCGCCGAGGTTCCGCACGTTCGTCCGCCCCGCCAGATCCGTATGCACGCCACCGCAGGAGAAGTGGGCGGCGGGCACGACCGGGATCGGGCTCCGGTCCACGTCGACCCCATGCGCCGCGCAGCGCGCCGCCACCGTCGGGAACCGTTCCCGGACGAAGCCCGGCCGAAACGCCCCCAGATCGAGGTAGGCGCACGGTTCCCCGCTAGCCGCCAGCTCCAGGTGGATCGCGCGGGCGACGACGTCGCGCGGCGCCAGCGAACCCGCCGGATGCACGCGGTCGACGAACCGCTCGCCGCGGGCATTGACGATCACCGCGCCCTCACCGCGGAGGGCCTCGGTGATGAGGAAGCCCGGCGCATTCGGCCGGTGGAAGGCGGTCGGATGGAACTGGACGTACTCGAGGTCGATCAGCCGCGCACCCACCCGGTAGGCCATCGCCACGCCGTGCCCCACGCTCCCGGGCTGGTTGGTCGAATGGAGAAAGATCTGCCCCAGGCCACCCGAGGCGAGGATCGTGCGGCGGGCCACGATCGCCCGCACGGCCCCGGTCGCGGTGTCCAGCACGTAGGCCCCGAAGCAGGTCAGCGGCGCGTAGCGCTCGGCCACCAGGTCGGTGCTGTGGGACAGGGTCAGCAGGTCCACGGCCACCCAGCCGCCCCGCCGGGTGATGCCGGGCGTGGCGTCCACCCGCGCGGCGACCGCGGCGAGGATGGCGTGGCCGGTGAGGTCCTTGGCGTGGAGGATGCGCCGCTCGCTGTGGCCGCCCTCCCGGGCGAGCTCAAGGACCCCCGCGGCGTCGCGGTCGAAGGCGATGCCGAGCTCGTCGAGCAGCAGCTCCTTCACCGCCCCGGGCCCCTCGCGGACCAGTTGCTCGACCGCGGCCGGGTTCGCGGTGCCGTCGCTCGCGGCGACGATGTCCGCCCGCAGCCGCGCCGGGTCGCCGGGTTCGTAGATGATGCCGCCCTGGGCCCAGTCGCTGTTCGCCCCCAGCGGGCCGTCGAGCGCGAGCAATTCCACCCGCCGGCCCGCGCGGGCCGCGTGGAGGGCGTAGGCCGAACCGGCCAGGCCGGCCCCGATGACCAGGCAGTCGGTCTCGATGATTTCCATCGCCGGTTCCTCAGACGGCCGCCCCGCGCGCCGGGACGGTGAGGCTCAGGTCGGCGGCGGGGGCGGAATGCGTGAGGGCCCCCACGCTGATGACGTCGACCCCCGGGACGGCGTAGTCGCGCAGGGTCTCGCGGCGGACACCCCCGGAAACCTCCACGCGGGCGCGCCCGGCGATGAGCGCCACGGCGGCGCGCACCCGGTCGGGCGGAAAATTATCGAGCAGGACGACCTCGGCTCCCGCCGCGAGCGCGGCCCGCACGCCCGCGAGAGTCGTGACCTCCACCTCGATCCGGGAAAGGTGGGGCGCGGCGGCGCGGGCCCGGGCGACCGCGCGGCGCAGGGAGCCGGCGGCGGCGAGGTGGTTGTCCTTGATCAACACGTGCTCGCCGAGCGAGGAGCGATGGTTCGCCCCGCCGCCGCAGCGGACGGCGTGCTTTTCGAGCGCCCGCCAGCCCGGCGTCGTCTTGCGGGTGTCGACCAGGCGCACCCCGGTGCCCTCGAGCAGGTCCACGTGGGCCCGGACGTGCGTCGCGATGCCGGAGAGGCGCTGGAGGAAATTGAGGGCGGTGCGCTCGGCGGCCAGCAGGGCCGCGGTGGGGCCGGCGACCTCGAGGACGCGGGCCCCGGCGCGGAGGCGATCGCCGTCGGCGGCGCGCCGGCGGACGCGCAGGGCGGGGTCGACGCGGGCGAAGACGCGGGCGGCGATGTCCACCCCGCAGACGACGAGGTCCTGGCGCGCCTCGATCCAGCCGCGGCTGCGGTGCCCCGGGGGAAACAGGGCGCGACTGGTGAGGTCGCCGAGGCCGAGGTCCTCCTCGAGGGCGAGGTCGATCAGGAGTTCGGTGCGAGGGGTGAGCATCGGGGAGGGTTCAGTCGGCGGGCGAGAGTTCGAACATCCGGTCCAGGCAGCGGGCGGCGCGGCGACGCACGTCCTCCGGCACCTCCACGATCTGGTCCGGCCGGGGGGCGCGCAGCAGGTCGCGGAGCTTCTCCAGGGAGTTGAGCTTCATGTAGGGGCAGAGGCGGCAGCCCCCGATGAAGCGGCGGGCGGGTTCCTCGGCCTGCAGGCGCCCGACGAGGCCGCACTCGGTGAGCATGAGGTAGTACGGCGCCGGCGTGGCGCGCACGTGGCGCATCATCGCGCCGGTGCTGCCGGTGAAGTCGGCGGCGGCGACCACCTCGGGGGTGCACTCGGGGTGCACGACCACCCGGAGTCCGGGAAACTGGGCGCGGGCGGCCGCGATGTCCGCCGGCGTGAACTGCTCGTGCACCATGCAGGTGCCATCCGAGGTGATGATCTCCTTGTCGACCCCCTGCCGGCGCAACTCGTCGCGGACGTTCGCGCCCATGAGGCGATCCGGCACGAAGATCACCCGCCGCTCGGGCAGGGCGGCGATGATCGCGTGGACGTTGCCGGAGGTCACGCAGACGTCGCACTCGGCCTTCACGCCCGCCGTGCTATTGATGTAGCAGACGACGGCGGCATCGGGAAAGGCGGCGCGCAGGCGGCGGACCTCCGCGGGCGTGATCGAGTCGGCGAGGGAGCAGCCGGAGGCGGGATCGGGCACCAGGACGCGGGCGGCCGGGGACAGGATCTTGGCCGTCTCGGCCATGAAGACGACGCCGGCGAAGACGATCTCCGGGGCGCGGGCCTCGCGGGCGCGCAGGCTGAGGAAGTAGGAGTCGCCGCGGTGGTCGGCGACGCCGTAGACGATCTCGGGCTCGACGTAGGAGTGGGCGAGGAGGACGGCGCCGCGCTCGCGCTTGCGGGCGTTGATCTCGAGCGTGAGCGGGGCGATCTCGCGGCAGCGCGGCAGGTCCCACGGCCGCGCGCCCGGGTTGCAATCCACGGACAGGAGGACCCGGAACAGGCGTTCGGCCTCGGCTTCGACGGCGGTGGCGGAAAAGTGCATCGGCGCCGCGGAGGCTCGGGTTGATCCGGGTGCGTTTCAAGCCCGCGGGCACCTTGCCTTTTGACAGCGCGCGGAGGCGAGCCCACGGTCGCGGCGTGACCCTCGCCGACCTCAGGAAGGAATACTCGCTCGCCGGCCTCGCCGAGGCCGACCTCGCGCGCGAGCCGTTCCGCCAGTTTGAAAAGTGGTTTCAGGAGGCGGAGGCGGCGAAGCTGCCCGAGCCGAACGCGATGCTGCTGGCGACCGCCGGCGCCGACGGCCGCCCCTCGGCGCGGACCGTGCTCCTCAAGGGCCTCGATGGGCGGGGGTTCGTCTTCTACACCAATTACGAAAGCCGCAAGGGCCGCGAGCTGGCGGCAAACCCGCGGGCCACGCTCGTGTTCCCGTGGTTCCCGATCGAGCGGCAGGTGATCATCGAGGGCGGCGTGGTCAAGGTGGCGCGCGAGGAGAGCGAGGCCTACTTCGCCACCCGGCCCCGGGCGAGCCAGCTGGCCGCGTGGGTCTCGCAGCAGAGCGCCCTCGTGCCCGCCCGCAGCGTGCTCGAGGAAGGCTACAAGGCCGTCGAGCGGCGCCACGAGGGGCAGCAGGTGCCGATGCCGCCGCACTGGGGCGGCTGGCGCGTGGTGCCGGAGACCGTGGAATTCTGGCAGGGCCGCCGCAGCCGCCTGCACGACCGCCTCCGCTACCGCCGGCAGCAGGACGGCTGGACGGTGGAACGCCTCGCGCCCTGACGTCCGGCGATGGAGCTGCACCTGATCCGCCACGCCCACGCGGAGGACACCGTGCCGGACGAAGGCCGCCGGCTGAGCCCGCGCGGCCGCCGGCAGGCCCGCGCCCTCGCCCGACGGCTTCGGGCCACCGGCGAGTTCGCCCCCGCCGAGATCTGGCACAGCACCCTGCGCCGCGCCCGGGAAACCGCGGAGCGGCTGGCCCCTGCGGCGCCCGGCGCCCCCCTCTGCGAACAGACGGGCCTCGCCCCGGAGGACGACCCCGTCGCCGTGGCCCGGCGGCTGGCCCGCACGCGGCAGCCGGTCGCGATCGTCGGCCACGAACCGCAGCTCTCCGCCCTCGCCTCCCACTTGGTGACCGGCGCCGCGGACCCGGTCGTGTTCCACGTGCGCAAGGCCTCCGCCCTCGCCCTGACCCGCGTCGGGGGGCGCTGGGTGGTGCGCTGGTTCCTGCCGCCGGAGGAGGGCCGATGAAGGTGTTCCTCACCGGGGCCTCGGGCCTGGTCGGCGCCGCCTTCGCCCAGGCCGCCGCACGGCGGGGCCACCACGTGATCGGCGCCACGCACCGTTACGCGGACGCGATCGCGGGGCTCCGGGCGCGGCTCACGGTGGACCTGTCCGATCCCGCCGCCGTCACCGGTCCCGTCCTGGAGCACTTTCCCGATGCGATCGTGAACTGCGCGGCGTTGTCCATGCCCGACGAGTGCGACCGCCAGCCGGCGTTGGCGCAGGCCTTGAACGTCGACCTGCCCGCGCAGCTCGCGCGGCTGGCCCACCACCTCAGCGCGCGGTTCGTGCACATCTCCTCGGAACAGGTCTTCCCCGGGACGGCCCCCGGCACCTACGCCGCGGGGGATCCGCCGGAACCGATCAACCTCTACGGCCGGCAGAAGCTCGCCTCCGAGCAGGCCGTGGCGGCGGCCGCGGCGGAGTTCGCGGTCACCGTGCGCGCGCCGCTGCTGCTGGGCAACAGCCCGGGGGGCGGACGCAGCCTGCACGAGCGGCTCTTCGCCGACTGGGCGGCGGGCCGCACGCCGCGGCTGTTCACGGACGAGTTCCGGCAGCCCTGCACCGCGGAGAACCTCGCGGAGGTCCTCCTCGAATTGTGCGAGCGCCGCGACGTGCGGGGCGTCTGCCACTGGGCGGGGACGGAGCTCGTCTCCCGGCTGGAGCTGGCGGAGCGCGTGCGGACGCATTTCAAGCTGACCCCGCAGCAGGCGCCGCTCGCCGCGACCACCCGCGCGGACCAGGCGGAAGCCGCGCGGCGCCGGCCCGCGCGGTTGGCGTTGGACCTGCGGCCGCTCGCGGGGCGGCTGCGGACGCAGCCGGAACCCCTCGCCGCGGCCCTCGAGAGCCTGCACGTGCCTCCGGCCGCGCGGGCGTGGTACCTCGGCTAAGCCATGCGCCTCGACCTCCTCCCCTTCCGCACCGGTGGCGCCGCCGAGAACATGGCCGTGGATTTCCTGCTGTTGCAGCGGTATCCCGACGCCACCGCGGCGCGCTTCCGGAACTACGGCTGGCACCGGCCCGCGTTCACCTTCGGGTATTCCCAGGCGCTCGACTTCGTGCGCACCCAGCTGCCGGCGGGCGAGACGCCGGAACTCTGCCGGCGGGCGACCGGCGGCGGGGTCGTCGACCACCGCGAGGACTGGACCTACGCGCTCGTCATCCCGCGCGGTCATCCGCTCGAGGACATGCGGGCGACCAAGAGTTACCGGGAGGTGCACGAGGCGCTGGCGGCGAGTTTGCGGGCCCAGGGCGTGCCCGCCGTGACCCAGGAGACGCGGGACCCGGCGGCGGACACCCCGGCGGGCGTGTGCTTCGAGCGGGCGGAGGTGCACGACGTGATCCATTCCGGTACCGGCGCGAAGATCGCGGGGGCGGCCCAGAAGCGGAACAAGCGCGGGTTGCTCTTTCAGGGTTCCGTGTGGCGGCCCGCGGCGGAGGCGGGCGGCGCGGTGGACTGGGAGCGTTTCGCGGCGGACTTCACCGCCGCGCTCGCGCTCCTGCTCGGCGCGGAGGCGGCGCGCGTGCCCTGGCCGGAGTTCGCCGAGGGCGAGGTGGAGGCGCTGACGGAGCAGTACGCGTCTCCCGAGTGGCACGCCCACCGCTGAGGCGCGGCGGGGAAAGAACCGCCGGCTAAGGGGTCAGATCTGGGATCAACCCCGTTCCGCCGCACGCGCGGCCGATTAAAGTGTCCTGATTCCGGATAGGACCCTTTTGCCGCGGCCAAAGCGCGGGCTGGTCAACGGCGGGAACCCTCGTTCAACTTCCGGCAAACCCCCTGCTGCCATGAACCTGACCCTGCGCCTGCTGCCGGCCCTCTCCACCCTGCTGCTCCTCCTCGCCGCGACCTTGCCGCGCGCCGCCGCCCAGCCGGGCACCGGCACGCTGCAGGGCCGGGTGATGCATGCCGTCACGGGGGCCTACCTCGAGGGCGTGCGGATCACGGTCGAGGGCACCTCCCTCGAGACCGCCACCGACGAGGAGGGCGCCTTCCGGCTCGCGGGCGTGCCCGCCGGGACCGCGCGGGTGCGGGCCTTTTACACCGGCCTGCCGACGCAGACGGTCAGCGCCCAGGTCGCCGCCGGCGCCAGCGCGACGGCCGACTTCCGGCTCGCGCCCCCCGGGGTCGACGCGGGAGGGCCGATCCGGCTCGACCAGTTCGTGGTGGCCACCGCGCGCGAGATGAGCGGCGCCGCCCTCGCGATCAACGAGCAGCGCTTCGCGCCCAACATCAAGAACGTCGTCGCGGTGGATGAGTTCGGGGACGTGGCCGAGGGCAACGTCGCCGAGTTCCTGAAGTTCCTGCCCGGCGTGAACATCGACTACGCCGGCGGCAACGCGCGCGAGGTCTCGCTCAACGGCGTGCCCGGCGACTACGTGCCGGTGACCATTGCCGGCTTCAGCCTCGCCAGCGCGGTCGGCGGGGGCGGCGGCGGCACCAACCGCAGCGTCGGCCTCGACCAGGTCGCCATCAACAACCTCTCCCGCGTCGAGGTGGAGTTCTCCCCCACCCCGGACTCCGAGGGCAACGCCCTCGCCGGCTCCGTGAACATGGTCCCGCGCAGCTCCTTCGAGCGCGCCAAGCCCCAGTTCAACCTCAGCACCTACGTCCTCTTCCGCGACAACGCCCGCGACTGGGACCGCACGCCGGCGCCGCGCCACCCGACGCGCAAGATCCACCCCGGGCTCGACTTCTCCTACGTCAACCCGGTCAGCCGCACCTTCGGCTTCACGCTCTCCGGCGGCTTCAACCGGCAGTATTCCGGCGAGCCGCAGGCCCAGAGCACCCGGCGCGGCACCCAGGCCGCCACCAACGGCAACGCCTACCCGCACACGACCTTTGACCGGCCCTACCTGACCTCCTTCCTCGTGCGCAACAGCGGCAAGGACACCAAGCGCTCCTCGCTCGGGTTCACCGTCGATTGGAAACCCGCCCGCTACGACCGCCTCTCGTTCTCCTTCCAGGCGTCGACCTTCGACGTGATGATCAACCACAACGCCCTCACCTTCGAGGTGGGCCGCGTGAACCCCGGCGACTTCAGCCTCACCCACACCCGCGGCGCCGCCGGCCAAGGCAGCATCCAGGTCGTGTCCACCGGCAACTCCCGGATGAACTGGACCTACATGCCGTCCCTCACCTGGCGGCACGACGGCCCCGAATGGCGCCTCGAGTCCGGCCTCGCCCTCTCCCGCGCCCGCAACCGCAGCAACACCCTCCGCGCGGGGATCTTCGAAACCACCACCTCGCGCCGCACCGGCGTCACCGTCTCCTTCGCGGACAACTTCTACCTGCGCCCGGGCACGGTGACCGTCACCGACGCCGCCGGGCTCCCCGTGGACCCGTACGTCCTCGACACCTACGCGCTGACCGGGGCGACCGGCAACGAGCGCTCGACCGACGACGTGAAGCACACCCTGTACGCCAACGCGCGCCGCGCCTTCCGCGGCCCCGTGCCGTTCACCCTCAAGGGGGGCCTCGACTTCCGCCGCGCCGCCCGCGACCAGCGCCTCTTCGTGCCCAACTTCACCTACGTCGGGCGGGACGGCGTCGCGAGCACCACCGTGACCCCGACCAGCGACGACCGGCCGAAGCCGTTCCTGGACCCGAGCTTTTCCAGCCGCATCGCCCCCTACGGCTTCCCGCGGATCGAGGGCGTGAGCAGCGAGCTGCTTTACCGGCATTACCTCGACAACCCGACGTTCTTCACCAGCAACGCCAACACCAGCTACCGCAACCTGGTGACCAATTCCAAGTGGGCGGAGGAACTGGTGTCGTCCGCGTACCTCCGGGCCGACCTCGGCCTGCTGAGCAACCGCCTGCGCTTCACCGGGGGCTTGCGTGCGGAGCAGACGAACCTGTCCGCGCAGGGCCCGCTGACCGACCCGAACCGCAACGTGCAGCGTGACGCCCAAGGTCGCCCGGTGCTCGGCGCCAACGGCCGTCCCGTGGCCATCGCGCCCGCCAACACCCTCGAATTCTCCCGCCTCACCTTCCTCGACCGCGGCTTCACCGCCGAGAAGGAGTACCTGCGCTGGTTCCCGAGCCTCAACGCGAGCTTCAACGTGCGCGAGGACCTGATCGCGCGCGCCTCCTGGTCCACCTCGATCGGCCGGCCCGACTTCAACCAGTATGCGGGCGGCGTCACCCTGCCGGACCCCGAGAACCCCTCGCCGAACGACCAGATCACCATCAACAACATCGGCATCAAGCCGTGGCAGGCCCGCGCGGTGAACGTGCGCCTCGAGTACTACCTGCAGGGCGTGGGCCAGCTCTCGGTCGGCGCCTTCCGCCGCGATTTCGAGAACTTCTTCGGGAGCACCACGATCGCCGCCACGCCGGAGTTCCTGGAACTCTACGACCTCAACCCGAACGTCTACGGCCAGTACCCGGTCGTCACGCAGAGCAACCTCAACCGCAACGTGCGGATGCAGGGCATCACCTTCAACTACCGCCAGCCCCTCACCTTTTTGCCGGCCTGGGCGCGGGGCATCCAGGTGTACGCCAACGGCAACGCGCAGCGGCTGCTGGGGCCGGCGGCGGCGACCTTCCCGGGCTTCGTGCCGCGGACGGCGAACTGGGGGTTCAGCTTCACCCGCGAGAAGCTTTCGCTGCGCGCCAACTGGAATTACCGCGGGGCCCAGCGCCGGGCGGCGATCGCCAACGGCGCGAGCATCGAGCCCGGCACGTTCACCTGGTGGTCCAAGCGCCTCTACATCGACGTGGGCGGGGAATACAACCTCCGCCGGAACGTATCCGTGTTCGCCAACCTGCGGAACATCGGGGACGCCCCGGACGACATCAAGGTCTACGGCCCCAGCACCCCGCTGGTGGCCCGCTTCCGCCAGCGCATCGAGTTCGG
Source organism: Opitutaceae bacterium (assembly GCA_049428505.1). Classification (GTDB taxonomy): domain Bacteria; phylum Verrucomicrobiota; class Verrucomicrobiia; order Opitutales; family Opitutaceae; genus ER46. The sequence continues at coordinate 12,470 of JBMTAG010000024.1, forward strand.
CTCGCTCTGGATGATCGGTCTCAAGGGCACGTTCTGAGGATTCGACCGGCCCCTTCGACCGGCTCAGGGCCTCGGCCGCTTCGACTAACGTCAGGGCCGAGGCCGCTTCGACTAACGACAGGACCGAGGCCGCATCTCGCCTCCGGCCCCCCGCCCCCTCAGCGCCCGAGGGCCGTTTCGAACCGCACCGCGTCCTCGGGAGTGTCGACCCCGATGGTGGGGTCCTCCGTGAGGTCACACGCGATCTCGAGGCCGTTCTCGAGGACGCGCAACTGCTCGAGCTTCTCGATCCGCTCCAGTTGCCCGGGCGGCAACGAGGCGAACCGGTCGAGCAGGCCCGCCTCGTAGGCGTAAAGCCCGAGGTGCCGGAAACAGGGCTGACTCGCCACCCACGCGTCGTCGACGCGGCCCGCGAGGTCGCGGGCATACGGCAGGGGGGAACGGGAGAAGTAGAGCGCGCGGCGCCCCACGGCCCCGGCCCGGCCGGCCGGCCACGCGCCGAGGACGACCTTGACCTGGTTCGGGTTGAGGAAGTCGGCCGCGGTCCGGAAGGGCGTGGCCAGGGTGGCCATCGGGGCGCCCCCGGCGAGCAAGGCGGCGAGGGCGCGGATCTGGGCGCCGGAGACCAGCGGTTCGTCGGCCTGGACGTTGATCACGTGCCGGGCGCCGACCCGGCGGTTGGCCTCGGCCAGGCGGTCCGTGCCGCTTTGGTGCGCCACGCTGGTGGGCAGGGCCGGGAAACCGGCGGCGGTGACGCAGTCGGCGAGGAGCGGGTCGTCGACCGCGAAGTAGAGGGGAAACTCGGGTGCCTCGGCGGCGATGCGTTCGGCGACCCAGCGGAGGAGGGGCTTGCCGCGGATCGGGTGCAGGAGCTTGCGCGGAAAACGCGTCGATTCGAGACGGCACGGCACGATGATCGCGGTGGCGGGCGGCATGGGCGGGACGCTGGCGCCGGGTTTTTGGGTTGCAAGCCGGGGAGGCGGCGCGGACGTTCTCCGGCCCGTTCGAACCGTATGAGCCAAGCCAATGCCAGCCCGACCACCACTCCCCTCACCCGGGAGCTGATCGTGCAGAACAAGATGGGCATTCACGCCCGCCCGGCGGCGATGATCGTGCGCATCACCAACAAGTTCCGGGCCGAAGTGATGGTCGAGAAGGACGAGGAACAGGTGAACGGCAAAAGCATCATGGGGCTGATGATGCTGGCGGCGGGCAAGGGGGCGAAGGTGCGGTTCATCGCCACCGGTACCGACGCCACCGCGCTGCTGGCGGAGCTCGAGGCCCTGTTCGCGCGGAGATTCGACGAGGTCTGACCGGGCGCGGCCCGCTGTTCTGGCTCGGCCCGGGTGGCCGCGGAAGCCATGGGGAACGCCCACGGCCGAAGGCCCGCCCCCGGCGGGACCAGATGCAGTTTCGTCCCGTTCCGCGGCTGCCGCCGCGGCCAGATCGAAAACCGGCTCAGATCTTGCCGGCCTGGCGGGCCTCCACCATCCGGTAAAAGTCGACGAAGAGCGGGTCCGCGTCGTTCGGACCAGGCGCGGCCTCGGGATGATACTGGACGCTGAACACCGGCAGGGTGTTGTGCCGGAGGCCCTCGACCGTGCGGTCGTTGAGGTTGATCTCGGTGATGCGGGCGCCGCGCTGCTCGATCGACTTCGGGTCGGTGGCGAACCCGTGGTTCTGGGCGGTGATCGAAACGCGGCCGGTCTCGAGATTCTGCACCGGCTGGTTGCCGCCGCGGTGGCCGAACTTGAGCTTGAACGTGGTGCCACCGAGCGCGTGGGTCAGCATCTGGTGCCCGAGGCAGATCCCAAACATCGGGAAATCGGGCAGGAGATTGGTGACCGTGTGGTGGATGTACGGCAGGGCGGAGGGATCGCCGGGGCCGTTGGAGAGGAAAATGGCATCCGGCCGGTGCTCGCGCACCGCCTCGGGCGGGGTGGTGGCAGGGAACACCTGCACATCGAAGCCGTGATGGGCCAGCTTGCGGAAGATGCTGAACTTGGCGCCGTAATCGAAGGCCGCCACCCGGAACCGGCGGGCCGGCGCAGCCGGCAGGTTCATCGTCGTCCCCACCGGCAGGTACGGCAGGTTGCCGCGGTCCACCGAGGGCCACGCATAGGGCGCCGCGCAGGTGACCTCCCGGACGTAGTCGCTGCCCGCCATGTCGCGCCAGCCGCGCGCGAGCGCAATGGCCTCGGCGTCGGCGATCGGCCGCGTGCTCAGGCAGCACTTCATCGCGCCGTCCACCCGCAGCTTCTTCGTCAGGGCCCGGGTGTCGACGTCGCTGATCCCGGGGATGCCGTGGCGGGCGAGGTAATCGCTGAGGGAGAGGCGGCTGCGCCAATTGCTGACCACCGGGGAGAGCTCCCGGACCACGAAGCCGGTGCAGCGCGGGACGGCGGCCTCGTTGTCCTCCTCGTTGATCCCGTAGTTGCCGATCTGCACCGCCGTCATGGTGACGATCTGGCCGCAGTAGGAGGGATCCGTGAGGATCTCCTGGTAACCGGTCATGGAGGTGTTGAACACGCACTCGCCCGCGACGGTGGCGTCGGCGCCGAAGGCGCGGCCGCGGAACAAGGAACCGTCTTCGAGCGCGAGGAGGGCGGGTTTCGGCGAGGACATTAAAGCCGAACGAAAAACGGTCGCTTCGGGCGTGCCAAGTGGTTTCGGGCAAATCTTGGGCCCGGCGCCGATTTGCGGCGGGTTGTTTGACACCCACGGGCCCCGTCCTAACGCTCTGGCCCGACAATGCCTTACACTGAAGACCGCGCCGTCTGGGCCGAGGGACAGGGCCTGTGGCCGCACCTCCCGGCGGAAACCTGGCGCGATTGGACGTGGCAGCTGAAGAACCGCCTCACCACCACGGCGCAGCTGGAAAAACTGATGGCCCTGACGCCGGACGAGCGCGCGGGGTGCGAGCACGCGAACCGGAAGCTGGCCCTCGCGATCACCCCCTACTTCTTCAACCTGATCGACCGGCAGGACCCGGATTGCCCCATCCGCAAGCAGGTCATTCCGCGGGCCGCCGAGCAGGTCATCTCCGAGGGGGAAATGCTGGACTCGCTGGGGGAGGACGAACACTCGCCCGTCTCGGGCCTCGTCCACCGGTACCCGGACCGGGTGCTGTTCCTCGTGACGGACCGCTGCGCCGCGTACTGCCGCTACTGCACGCGGAGCCGGCTGGTCTCGAACGCGCAGGACTACAATTTCCACCCGGAGTACGAGGAGGGCCTGCGCTACATCGCCGCCCACCCGGAGATCCGGGACGTGCTGCTTTCCGGCGGCGATCCCCTGCTGCTGTCGGACGCGAAGCTGGCGCATCTGCTCTCCCGGCTGCGGGCGATCCCGCACGTGGAGTTCATCCGGATCGGCTCGCGGATCCCGGTGTTCCTGCCGCAGCGGATCACGCCCGAGTTGTGCGCCATCCTGCGGCAGCACGGGCCGGTGTGGATGAGCATCCACGTGAACCATCCGCGCGAGTGCACCGCGGACCTGCGGGCGGCGTGCGAGCGGCTGGCGTTCGCCGGGGTGCCGCTGGGCAACCAGAGCGTGCTGCTGCGGGGCATCAACGACGACGTCGACGTGATGAAGGCGCTCGTCCACCGGCTGCTGCGGATGCGGGTGCGACCCTACTACCTCTACCAGATGGACCTCATCACCGGGGGCGCGCACTTCAAGGCGAGCGTCCGCAAGGGGATCGAGATCATCCAGGCCCTGCGCGGCCACACCACCGGGTACGCGGTGCCGCAGTTCGTGATCGACGCGCCGGGCGGCGGCGGAAAGGTGCCGCTGAACCCGGATTACGTGGAGTCGGTGGATGACGACGCGATCGTGCTGCGCAACTACGAGGGGCGGCTGTACCGCTACCCGCTCGCGACGGGCGTGCCGGTGGCGGCGCCGGGGTTGGAACCGGCCTTCGTCGACCGCTGAGGTGGCCGCGGCCGTTGCCGCGGGTTCACGCGCAAGCCCTTTCCGCCGCAGGCACTACCCCAACCGGACGGAAATTCATTTCCGCCCGAAGCCGCGCCCCGCCGGCCCTCACTTGCCCGGGGTGCGGTAGGCGGGTTTCCACGCGCCCAAGGGCAGCACATCGGCCCGGCGGGCCCAGTCGTCCCACGCCGCCGCCATCGCCTGCACGCGCGCCGGCTCCGCCGCGGCGAGGTCGCGGAGTTCCGCCGGATCGGTCGCGAGGTCGTAGAGCTCCCAGGGCTGGTCCGCCATCGCCACCAGCTTCCAGCGGCCGAGCCGCACGGCGCGGTTGCTCTCGTGTTCCCAGAAGAGCGGGCGGTCCGGGCGGGCGGGGGCGCCGGGGGCGGCCGTGAGCAGCGGGACGAGGCTGCGGCCCTCGGGTGGCTTGATGGCCTGACCCGCGAACTCCCGCGGATAAGGGGCGCCGGCGAGGTCGACCACGGTGGCCATCAGGTCAATGACGTGGCCGGGCTCGCGCTCGAGCCCGCCGCGCCGGGCGGCGGGGATGCCGGCCGGCCAATGCGCGATGAGCGGCGTGGCGATGCCGCCCTCGTGCACCCAATGCTTGTACTCGCGGAAGGGCGTGTTCGCGACGTTGGCCCAGGCCTCGCCGTAGCCGACGTAAGTGTCCTCCGGCCCCGGCATCACCCCGGGCCCACTGCGCACCGGGCGGCCGTCGCGCGTCTGCATCGGCGGGGTGGCACGGGTCTGCAGCTCCTCGGGGCGGAGCGGACGGAGGTCGGCGGGGACGCGGGCGGCCTTGCCGGCGGGGGCGTCGCGGCCCTGGCGCTCGGCGCAGGCGCCGTTGTCGTGCAAGTAAAGGGTGAGCGTGTTCTCGGCGCGGCCGGAGCGGCGCAGTTCCTCCATCAGGCGGCCGATGCCCTGGTCCATCCGGTCAATCATCGCGGCGTAGACCTCCATGCCCCGGGCTTCCCAGGCCGGGTCGGCCACTTCGGCCCAGCGGCCGATGGTCGGGGCGGCGGGGGCGTCCGGTGGGAACAGCCCGAGCGCGCGGAGGCGGGCGAGGCGCGCGCGGCGGATCGCGTCGTAGCCGGCGTCGTAGCGGCCGCGGTACTTCGCGACCTCCTCCGCGGGGGCCTGCAGCGGCCAGTGGGCGGCCGTGTGGGCCACGTAGAGGAAAAACGGCCGGTCGCGCGGCGCCTCGCGCACGTAGCGGATCGCGTGGTCGTTGATCGCGTCAGTGTAGTAATACGCCTGCGGCTGGTACTCCGGGTCCGCGGCGGGCGAAATGAACGTGTTCTGGCGACAGAGGGTGTCCGGGTCGTAAAAGCTGCCGAAACCGCGGAGGGTGCCGTAGAAGCGGTCAAAGCCGCGCTGCACCGGCCAGCTGGCGATGCCGTCCCGCGGGTGGTGCGATTGGGAAACGTGCCACTTGCCGGCCATCGCCGTGTGGTAGCCGGCGCCGCGGAGGACCTCGGCCAAGGTGACGGCGGAGCGGCTCAGGTCGCCCGCGTAGCCCGGGTGGTCGATCTTCCGCACCATGAAGCCCATCCCCGCCTGGTGGGGATAGAGCCCGGTGAGCAGGGCGGCGCGGGTCGGGCAGCAGCGGGTGGCATTGTAGAACTGCGTGAACCGGAGCCCCCCGGCCGCGAGGGCGTCGAGGTTCGGCGTCGCGATCTCGCCCCCGAAGCAGCCGAGATCGGAGTAGCCCATGTCGTCCGTGAGGATGACGACGACGTTGGGCCGCGGCGGCGCCCCCCCCCCCACGGCCGGGGCGACGAGGGCGAGGAGCGGGACCAGCCGGCGGAGGAGGCGCATCGGGGTCAGAACCGACGCGAGACCTCGAGGGCGACCTGCCGGCCGCGGACGTTGGACGTGCCGCCGACGTAGCCGTTGGTCTCGTCGGCGAGGGAGGGTTCGCGGTCGAGGACGTTGTTCACCTGCAGGCGCACCGCGGCGCCGTCCAGCCAGCGCGGGGCCCCGGCGCCCCAGCGGTAGCCGACGTTCGCGTTGTGGGTGATCATCGGCGCCACCCGCAGCAGGTAGCGCGTGATCCCGTTGTCGTTGAACACCTGGATGTGCCGCGGCGCGCCCAGCGCGCGGTAGACCGCCTCGGTGGTCGCGGCCGAGGTGTCGACGAACGTGCCGTAGTAGCTGGTGAACCAGGCGGCCGACCAGCCCTCGCGGCGCCAGGCCAGGCTCCCGGAAGCGCGCCAGCGGGCCCGGCCGTTGCGGCCAAGGCTGGAAAGGAACGGGTCGCCCGCCTCCTCCTGCTCCGCGCGGCGCAGGTAATGGGTGGCGTCGCCCCCGAGGGTGAACTGCCCGAGGCGCGAGCGCGGCAGGCGCCAGCGGAAGCCGAGTTCGTAGCCCTCGAGGTCGCGGCGGCCGAGGTTCAGGTAGTCGTCCACCAGGCTCACGAATTCGCCCACCGGGGCGCGGCGGGTGGCGTTGGAGGACTGGCGGGCGTTGTAGGCCGCGTAGGCGGCGCGGTCGGCAGCCGTCACCGGCGCGCGCGTGACCTTGCCGTAGCCCTGGTAGCCGGCGGTGCCGGAGCCGAGGTCGATCTGGTCGAGGGGCTTGCCGGCGGCGAGGGCGGCCTGGGTCGCGAGGTCGAGCGCGAGCTCGTCGCGCAGGAGCGTCGCCGGCGCCCCGATGTTCGCCAGCACGTCGCGCTGGCTGATCCGCCAGTAGTCGAAGGTGACCGAGAGGCCGGAGACCTTGGGGACGTCCAGCACGAAGCCCGTGACCCAGCTCGTGGCGGTTTCGGGGCGCAGGTTCTGGTTGCCCTGCCGGTAGGTGCGGCGGTTGACGGCGCCGTCGCCGGGCAGGCCGGTGACCTCGGAGCGGTAGGGGTCGGCGGCGCTGATGTTGCGGCGCAGGGGCGAGACGTTCGTCTGGACGAGGTTGGGGGCGCGGAAGGACTCGTTGTAGGCGCCGCGCAGCTTCAGCCAACGGGCGGGTTTCCAGACGAGCGTGGCCTTGGGGGTGGTGGTCTGCCCGTGGATCGAGAACCGCTCGAAGCGGCCGGCGAGCGTCAGTTCGAGCGCGTCGATCAGCGGGGCGGGGCGCGCGGGGGTGACGAACGGCAACGCCACCTCGGCGTAGGCGGCCAGGATGGTCTGGCGGGCGTCGATCGGGACGTTCGGGCTGAGCGCGATGATGTCGTTGTCGTCCTCGCGGAGGAAGGGGAACTCGGCCCCGGCGCCGGGCGGGTTGCGGCCGGAGTACACGGGGCGCTGGTCCTGGTAGGTCTCGTGGCGGACCTCGACGCCGGTGGCGAGGCCGACCGGCCCGCCGCGGAACGCGCGGCCAAAGCGGCCGGTGACCTTGGCGTCCCAAGCGTAGAGCCCGGTGCGGCCGAAGCGCTCATCGGGGAAGTAGAGCGGGTCGAGGACACTGGCGGGGTTGACGTAGGGCCGGTCGGCCTGGAGCTGGCCGTTGACGAGCCGGAAGGTCGTGCCGAACGGGTTGAGCGCGGTGGCATCGGTGCGGCCGAGCGCGCGGCGGAGCAGGGACTCACGCATGAAGAAGTCCTCGTACTCGTGCGTCTGCGCCCCGGACACGAGCAGGGCGCTCTCCCACTGCCAATCGCCGGCGAGGCGGCCGCGCAGGCCGGCGACGGCGCGGGCGGCGTAGCTGTCGACCACGAGCACGCGGGGCCGGGCCTCGGCGAGCATCAGCCCGCCGATCATCGCGACGTCGGCGGGCGTGCCCGTGAGGCGGGGCGTGCCATCGGCGTTGGGTTGGCCGGTCGGGTGGTAAAAGCGGGTGCCAAACGGGTTCCAGGGATTCGCGGCGGGGACGTAGAGCCCCGGCTCCCCGACGTTGTCCCAATCCACCGGGGGCCGGCCGCTGCGGGTGCGCGCGCGGTAGAGCAGCAGGTCCGCGAAGAGGTCGACGCGCGCGTTCACCGGCCGGTCGACGAAGGTGGCGAATTGCCAGCGGTCCGTCTTCGGCACCAAGATGCGCCACTTGCCGCCGTTGCGGTAGGCCAGCCGCTCCTCCCCGTCGAGGTTCCGGGACGGCGCCGTGGCCTTGAACTTCCGCGTGCCATCGGGGCCGGGGTACGCGTACCAGGTGCCGTTGGCGGAAAGCGTGAGCACCGGGGACGGGGTCGCGGCGGTGCTGATGCCCGCATTGCCGGTGGGGCGGGAGCCGAGGAACGTCACGAAATCGGGCTGGATGAAGCCGCGCTGCCACTGGGCGTAGGAGCCGACGGCCTGGCTGTTGTCGAAATCGTTGTCGCGCACCGTGGTGCCGTTCGCATCGACCAACGGGACCCCGTTCCACGGGGCCGGCAGGGTCCGCGTGAGGCGGAGGTCGGACTCGCGCGACCACTTGCGCTGCGAGGCGGAGAGCGCGTCGCGGTGAAAGAAGTCGAGCGAGACCGCAACCTGCCACGGACCGTGGCGGAAGCCTTGCGCGAGCGTGGCCTGGGCCTCGTTGGCGCCGCCGTGCTGGGTCATCGAGCCGCGGAGGGTCACGCGCCGACCCGTGAACGAGCGGGACACGAGGTGGTTGATCACCCCGGCGGCCGCGTCCGCCCCGTAGATCGCGGACGCGCCGTCGCGCAGGATCTCCACCTGGCTGATCAGGGCGCGCGGGAGGGAATTGATGTTGGGGGCCAGGGACGGCACGCCGTTCTCGGCCATCGAGATCGGATGCGGCGCCATCCGGCGGCCGTTGATGAGCGTGAGCGTACTGCCGGAACCGAGCCCGCGGAGGTCGATCGAGGCGACGTCGCCGCGCGCGTCCTGCGGGCCCACGTTGAGCTCGGTGATGGCCGAGGGCTCGGCGATCCCGAGCGTCTCGAACAGCTCCGCAAGGGTGGCGGCACCGCGCAGGTCGAGCTCCGCGGCATCGATCACCGTGACGGGCAGCGCGGTTTCGACGTCGCTGCGGCGCAGGTGGGAGCCGGTCACGGCAAAGGCCTCCAACCGGATCGCCTCCGCGGCGGGCGCGGACGGGCGGGCGACGGGGGGATTGGGGGGGGCGGTCTGGGCCCCGAGGCTGGAGGCCAGCGCGGCGGCGACGGGTAACAGGCGGCCGAGGAGGTGCGAGGCGGTCATTGGGAAAGCAAGCGCAGGCTCAGCGGCGGCGGGCGGGGGTCCTGGCGGGCCGGGGGTGAGCGCGGTCGAGGCTGCCGCAGACCAGCTCGCAGAGGGCGAAGATGGTCGGGTCCGCGATGCGATGGAACACGAGGATCCCCTGGCGGCGGCGCGCAAGGATGTGGGCGCGGGTGAGCCGCTGCAGGTGGCGTGAGACGTTGGCCTGCGACCCGCCGGTGGCGGCGACCAGGGCGCCGACGTGGCGTTCCCCGGCAAAGAGCGCCTGGATCAGCCGCAGCCGCATCGGCTCGGCCAGTACGGCGAAGCGCCGCGCGATGTGCTCGACGGCTTCGTCGGACAACGGATTCTTCCGGGGCATCCGCCGGAGGAAACAGACGCCCGGGGCGGGTTCAAGGCGGAGATACGCGCGGCGGGCCGCGGGCAGCTTGCTCCCGGGCGGTGCCCGCGCTTCGCTGACCCGATGTCTCCCTCCACCGTCGACTCGCCGGATGCCGCGCCGGCCCTGCGCCGGTACCTGGACGCAATGCCGCGGGTCATCCGGGAGCGGGGCCTCGACTACGCGCGCCGGGGCCGGGTGGAGACCATGGCCCGACGCTCCGAGCGGGAGGTCGAGGGGGCGGTGCGGGGCGAACGCGTCTACGCGGTGCGGCTGCAGCGGGCGGGCAACCACTGGATGGGCGTCTGCACCTGCCCGCTCGGCAGCCGCTGCAAGCACCTGCACGCGCTGGGGCTGGCCTGGCTGGGCCGGTTGGCGCCGGCCGCCGCGGCTCCCGCCGCCGGCGAGGGGTCTCCGGCGGAACCGGCGGCGCGGCCCGCCTTCCCCGGCGCCGGGGGCACTCCCGGGTCCGCGGCCGGACGCGGCGCGGAGGAGGCGCGGCGCGCCACGGTGGCCCGCTGGCGGGAACGGCTCGCCCCCGGCCTGCCCCCCGCGCGCGCCCCGCTGCCGGGGACACTGCCCCCGGGGCCCCTGCGGGTCCGGGTGGGCCCCGGCCTCTTCGCCGTCGAAAGCTGCCCGGCCGAGGGCGGCGCCTGGCGCAACGCCTGGCGCACCGTGGTCGCACCCGGCGGCGCGGAGCGCTGGTTCGAGACCGACCTCGACGCGGGCACCGCCGTCCTGCTCGCCCTGCTGCGGCGCCACGTCGTGGATCTGGACCGCCCCAATCCCAGCCTCGGGCAACGCCAGGAGGCCGCGTGGCTGCACGCGGTCCTGCGCCACCCGCGCGCCCGGGAGAAGGTGACCGACGCCGCCGGCCGGCCCCTGCGGTTCGCCCCCGAGCCCCTGCGCCGGCGACTGCTGGCCCCGGAGCCGGGCGAGACCGATTACCGGCTGATCCTCGAGGACGCCGCCGGCCGGCCCGTGCCGCCCGGCGCCCTGCACCTGCCGGGCCACCCCGCCTATTACCTGCTGGATTCCGAGGTGCACGAGGGCCCGCCGGCGCTCGACGGCACGTCCGCCGCGGCCGCGCTCCTCCCTCCCGCCGTCGCCGAGGACCCCGCGCTGCTCCTCGCCTTCCGGGAGGCGCACGTCGCCCTCCCGCCGACGCTCGGCGCGCGCGTCGAGTTGGTCGCCCTCGGCGCCCGCGTCGAGGTCACCCTCGGAACCGCCCTCGCGGGCGGTGAACGCCTGCTGCTGCGGATCTGGGCCGAAGCGGAGCGGCCGCCGGTACGGACGGACTGGACCCTGCAGGGCTGGCGCGCGCTCGGCCCGACCGCGACCCAGGGCGACCGGTTGTTCGCGCTGGACCCGGCGCTCCCCGACCTCGTGGTGCGCCAGACCCTGGCGCTGGGCCTCTTCTTCGATCCCGTCGAGCAAGCCTGGGCCTCGCGGCTCGGCGCCGACCTGCCGGAACGCCTGGCCCTCTGGCGGGCGCGGTTGCCGCGGGAGGTGCAGGTGTGGGCGGACCCGGAGGTGCAGGGGATCCTCGAGGGCCCCGTGCGGGCGCGGGTGGAATTCAACCTGGAGGAGGCGGGGGAGGGACGGGACTGGTTCGACCTCGCGCTGGTGCTGAAGCCCGAGGACGCGAGCCTGACCCGCGCGGAGCTGGCGCTGCTCCTGCGGGCGGGCGGGAAGCTGGTGCGCCTGCCGGGCAAGGGGTGGCGGCGCCTCGAGGTCACCGTCGACGCCGGCGCGGCGGCGGCCTTGGCGGAGGCGGGCCTGCCCGCGGCGGGCGCGGGCGCGGCGGCCCTTGAGGGCGAAACCGTGCGGCTGCACGCGCTGCAGCTCGGCCGGGGCGCGATCGCGGAACGCCTGCCCGCGGAACTCTCGGCGCGGTTGCGGCAGCGGGTCGAGGCCCTCACGGCCCCGCCGCCGCCGCCCTGCCCCGCGGGCCTGCGCGCCGCCCTCCGGCCCTACCAGCTGGAGGGGTTTCACTTCCTCGCGTTCCTGGCGGCGAATCGGCTCGGCGCCCTGCTCGCGGACGACATGGGCCTCGGCAAGACCCTGCAGGCGCTCGCGTGGCTGCTGTGGCTGGCCGAGCGCCAGCCCGCGGGGGAGCCGCTGCGGGCGCTCGTCGTCTGCCCCAAGTCCGTGGTGGGCAACTGGGAGGCGGAGACGGCCCGCTTCGCCCCGTCGCTGGCCACCCGCCGGCACGAGGCGGGCGGCGACGCGGAGCCGCCCCCCGGCCCCGGCATTTTGCTGGCCAACTACACCCAGCTGCGCCTCGGCGCGGCCGCCTTCGCGGCGCGGCGCTGGCACGCGGTGATCCTCGACGAGGCGCAGTTCATCAAGAACCCCGCCGCGCGGGTGGCGCAGGCGGCGCGGGCCCTCGACGCCGACCATCGCCTGATCCTCACCGGCACGCCGGTCGAAAACCGGCTGCTCGACCTCTGGAGCCTCTGCGCCTTCGCCCTGCCCGGCGTGCTCGGCAGCCAGGCCGCCTTCCGCCGGCAGCACCCACCGGGCGATCCCGGGGCGCCCGCCCGCCTCCGGGCCCGCGTGCGCCCGTTCCTCCTGCGCCGCACCAAGGCCCAGGTCGCCGCGGACCTGCCCCCGCGGACCGAGAACGACCTCGTCGTCGACCTCGAGGGCGAGCAGCTGCGCCTCTACCAGGCCGAGCTCAAGCGCGCGCGCGCCCAGCTCCTCGGCGCCCAGACCCCGGCCGCGCTCGACCGCGTGCGCTTCAACGTCCTCGCGAGCCTCACCCGCCTGCGCCAGATCTGCTGCCACCCCGGGCTGGCCGACCCCGCCCTGCGCGCCGCGCCCTCGGCGAAGCTGGAGGCGCTCATCGAACAGCTGGAGGAACTGCGCGCGGAGGGCCACCCCGTCCTCGTCTTCAGCCAGTTCGTCGAGATGCTCGAACTCCTCCGGGAACGCCTGGCCGCGGACGGCATCCCGCACCTGCTGCTCACCGGCCGCACGGAGGACCGGGACTCCCTGGTGCGCCGGTTCCAGGAGAGCGCGGAGCCGCTCGTCTTCCTGCTCTCGCTCAAGGCGGCGGGCTTCGGCCTGAACCTGACCGCGGCGAGCTACGTGTTCCTCTTCGACCCCTGGTGGAACCCGGCGGTCGAGGCCCAGGCGATCGACCGCACCCACCGCATCGGGCAGACGGAACCCGTGATGGCCTACCGGCTGGTGGCGCGCGGGACGGTCGAGGAGAAGATCCGCCGCCTGCAGGCCGAGAAGGCGGCCCTCGCCGGCGCCGTCGTGCCCGACGGGGAGTCCGCCCCGCCGCTCGACCTCGACACCCTCCGCGAGATCCTCGGCTGAGCGATGGACAACGAGTGCCACTTCTCGCCGGACCGCCGGCACCGCTACGCCCTCATCCACCGCTGGACCCCGCTGTTCGGCGACCGGCTGATCCTCTGGATCGGGCTCAACCCGAGCACGGCGGACGAGCGCCAGCTGGACCCGACCCTGACGCGGATCGCGGCCTTCTCGCGGCGCGAGGGCTTCGACGGCTTCTGGATGGCGAACCTGTTCGGCCTGCGCACGCCCTACCCCGAGGAGATGCGCGCCCACCCCGATCCGGTGGGCCCGGAGAACGACGCGCAGCTGCTGCGGGCGGCCGCGCGTTGCGGCCGCGTCGTCGCCGCGTGGGGCGTGAGCGGCGTGCACCAGTCCCGCGCGGAAGCCGTGGTGCGCCTCCTCGCCGGCCACGAGCTCTGGTGCCTCGGCACCACCCGCGCCGGCCACCCGCGCCACCCGCTCTACGTGCCCGGCCGCCAGCCCCTCGTGCGCTGGCGCCCGCCCGCCGCGGGCTGAAGGCCGCATTCCAGGATCGAAGCGCGCGCCCCGGCCCGTCACGCTGCCTCCACCCCTCGCTCCCATGCCCACCATCGCCGTCCTCGGCACCCTCGATACCAAGGGCCCCGAACACGCCTTCGTCGCGGACTGCATCCGCGCCCGCGGCCACACCGCGCTGCTCGTCAACGTCGGCTCGCTCGGCGAGCCCGGGGTGGCCCCCGACGTCACGGCCGCCGACGTGGCCGCGCGGGGCGGCGCGGACTGGCGCGCGGTGCTCGCGCGGCGCGACCGCGGGGAATGCGTGGCCCTGATGGGGCGCGGCGCCGCGGCGATCCTCGCCGAGCTCGCGGCCGCGGGGCGCATCCACGGCGTCATTTCCCTCGGCGGCGGCGGCGGCACCGCGATCGCGACGGCGGGCATGCGCGCCCTGCCGATCGGGTTTCCCAAGCTGATGGTGTCGACCCTCGCGAGCGGCCAGACCGCGCCGTACGTGGGCACCACCGACCTCGCGATGCTGCCGGCGGTGGTCGACGTCGCCGGCCTCAACCGCGTGTCGCGCGCGATCTTCCGCAACGCGGCGGGCGCGATCTGCGGGATGACGGAGGCCGCCGCGGCCCCCGCCGCGGCCCCGGCGGCCGGCGAGCGTCCACTGATCGTCGCCAGCATGTTCGGCAACACCACCGCGTGCGTCACCGAGGCGCGGCGGCTCCTCGAGGCCGCCGGTTACGAGGTGCTCACCTTCGCCGCCACCGGCAACGGCGGCCGCGCGATGGAGGCCCTGATCGCGAGCGGGCTCGTCGCGGGCGTGCTGGACGTCACCACCACCGAGTGGGCCGACGAGCTGGTCGGGGGTGTGCTCACCGCCGGGCCGGAGCGCCTCGACGCCGCGGCCGCGGGCGTGCCCGCGATCGTGACCCCGGGTTGCCTCGACATGGTGAACTTCGGCGAGCCCGCCTCCGTCCCCGCGCGCTTCGCGGGCCGCACGTTCTACCAGCACAACCCGCAGGTGACGCTGATGCGCACCACCCCCGCCGAGTGCGCCGAGCTGGGCCGCATCCTCGCGGAGAAGCTCAACCGCTACCGCGGACCGGTGACGTTCCTCATCCCGCGGCGGGCGATCAGCGTGATCAGCGCCCCGGGGCAGCCCTTCCACGACCCGGCCGCGGACGAGGCCCTGTTCTCCTCCCTCCGCCGCCACCTGCGCCCCGGCCTGCCGGTGATCGAGCTCGACTGCGCGATCAACGACCCCGCCTTCGCCCGCGCCTGCGCCGAGACGCTCCTCGGCCACCTCCGCGCCCAACCCGCCCCCGCTTCCCCCCCCCGATGAACCTCCCCCGCCTCCTTCCCCTGTTCGCCGCCCTCGCCGCGGCCCTGCCCGCCGCGCCCGAAACGCTCTTCGACGGAAAATCCCTCGCCGGCTGGGAGGGCGACCCCAAGTGGTGGCGCGTCGAGGACGGCGCCCTCACCGGCGGCTCGCGCACCGAGAAGGTCCCGCACAACTACTTCCTCGCGACGCAGCGCTCGTTCCAGAACTTCGACCTGCGCCTGCGCCTGAAGCTCACCGGCACGCCCGGCACCGGGATGATCAACAGCGGCGTCCAGATCCGCAGCATCCGCGTGCCCAACAACACCGAGATGGCCGGTTACCAGGTGGACGCCGGCGACGGCTGGTGGGGCAAGCTCTACGACGAGTCGCGCCGCCGCCGCGTGATCGCCGAACCGCTCGACGCGGCCGCCGTCAACGCCGCCGTGCGGAAGGACGATTGGAACGAGTACCGCATCCGCGCCGAGGGCCCGCGCATCCGCTCCTGGATCAACGGCGTGCCCGCGCTCGACTACACCGAGGCTGAGCCGCGGGTGGCGGCGGACGGCCGGATCGCGGTGCAGATCCACAGCGGCGGCCACGCGCTGGTGCAGGTGAAGGACGTCGTGATCGAGGAGCTGCCGCCGACCCCCGGGGCCGCCACGTGGGCGGAGGTCGGCCTGCCGCCCCCGCCCCCGCCCAAGGAGAAGAACGCCAAGAAGAAATCAGCCTCCGCCGCTGTGACCAGATAACCCGCACATCCGTCCCGGCCGCTCCTTGTCCGACTCGAGTCCTACCCACCGCTGCCAGGGCGAGCCAGTCCCTAGGCAACCGCTTTTCCTTCACCCTTCCGTAGACCGTCCTCACCGGCGTTCGCGATAGTGTGAAGGCGTCACACCCACGCACCGTACAAACGCCCGCGTAAACACATCGTTGCTATGGTAGCCGACGCTCGCCGCGATGTGCTCGAGTTTGTGCTCGGTCGTCTCCAGCAACCCCTGCGCCCGGCGAATTCGCATGTAAGTCACGTGCTCCATCGGCGTACGGCCAAACTCCCGCCGGCACAAACGCCGAAGATGCTCCGCGCTCACATGACAACGCTCCGCCAGCGAACTCAGCTTCCAGTCGTGCGCGAGATCGTTGGCCACCAGGTCCCAGAGTTGCCCCACCCGCGAATTGCGGTGCCACGGTCGCGCCGCCCGCAACGCCAGTCCGTGCAGCAGGCTTACCCAGTGATGCATCTGCGCGGCGTCCCGCTCACCGTCCCACTCGCGGCGCAAGCCCCGCAGCACGTGGCCAAATTCCTTCCCGCCGGCCCGGACGCGCAGAGGAGACGACGATCCCACCAGCGGACTCACCCCCGTAGGTTCGTCGTAGCGCACCCAGGCAAAAACCCAACGCGGGCCCGCCGTCGCCACGAGTGCATTCAGGACTCGCGGCGGCGCGAGACACATCATGCCGGGTCCGATTTTCTGCCAACGCCCCTCCAGGAGCACGCGTCCTTCGCCTTCCAGCGCCGCGAGAAAAAAACTGCCGGCCGGCTGCAACCGCACCCGGCAGTACGGCGCCCGTGCCTCATCGATCCCCAGCCGCACCATGTGCCGCACTGTCAGCTCCGAACAGTCCTTCGCCTCCAAGACCCATCGCTGACTACGCGCGCCATCGACCGTCAGGTCGCTGTGCAGCGGAGGCGGGGTGAACATGCGGCAACGCTGATTGCCTGACGCCCAACTGACAAGCGGTCGCGCACGCGCCGATCGTCCCTGGCGATGTGCAGAATCGTCGTGAGTTGGTGTGAGGCCTCGCCTTTCCACTTCTTCGCGGATGCGCAACTCATCTTCACGCTTCGCTCCGCTACCCCAACCCCCGGATGGGATCGCCCACCTCCTTAGAATGCCCACCTCACGCCGACTTCACCCGCTGGCAGCGATCATTTTTCTGCCGTTCCTCTTGCTCCTGCATGCAGCCAGCGCCGCCGCGCCGCGGCCCAACATCATCGTCATTCTTACCGACGACCAAGGCTACCGGGACATCGGATGTTTCGGCGCCACGACGATCAAAACCCCGAACCTCGACCGCATGGCGACGGAAGGGTTGATGCTCAACGGATTTTACGCCCAGCCGGTCTGCGGCGTCTCTCGGGCCGCGTTGATGACCGGTTCCTATCCCATCCGTGTCGGCGAGCCCGGAAATGTGAAACGCCTGCACACCGTGCCTCACCCCCAGGAACTCACCATGGCCGAGGTGCTCAAATCCGCCGGCTATGCGACCGGGATCATTGGCAAGTGGCATCTCGGCAACGCGGATAAATCGACGCCCGGCGGTTTCGATCGCAGCACGATGCCCAACGCCCAGGGCTTCGATTACTTCTATGGCACGCCATTGTTCAATGGTGCGCATGTAGCGGTGAACGACAGTCCGTTTCGCAGCGCGATTTTCCGCAATGGCGAGGTGGTCGTGAAGGCGGTCGAGTCGTGGGACAACATCACCGCCGACTACACCCGCGAAGCCATCGCCTACCTCAACGCGAACCGAGAAAGACGGTTTTTCCTCTATCTCGCCCACAACATGCCACACATCCCGCTCGGCGCCTCGCCGGCCTTCAAAGGCAAGTCGGCCGGCGGCCCCTACGGCGATGCCGTTGAGGAGATCGACTGGTCCACCGGTGAGATTCTCCGGACGCTCCGCGAACTCGGCCTCGACGAGCAGACGCTCGTGATCTTCACCTCCGACAACGGCCCTTGGATCGAAACCACGCACGCCATGGCTCCCAACGGCAAACCGTTCATCCCCCGCGATCATTCCGGGCACGCCGAACCGTTGCGCGGCTGGAAGATGTCCACCTGGGATGGCGGGTCGCGCGTCCCGTTCATCGCGCGCTGGCCCGGCAAGGTTCCGGCCGGCGCGAAGAGCAATCAAATCCTCACCACGATGGACCTGCTGCCCACATTCGCCGCGCTCGCCGGGACCACGCTGCCCGCCTCGCTCCGCATCGACGGCGTCGACGCGAGCGACTTTCTGCTGGGCAAATCCGCCCGCAGTCCGCGGGACGAGTATCTGTATTATTCCGGCTGCCTGCTGGCCGGCATCCGGCAACAGCAATGGAAGCTCGTCATCCCCCGCCCCGCCGCACCTCCGGGTACGGGTTGGTGGGGCCGCCTGATCGAGCGGATCGAAGAGCCGCAACTGTTCGACCTCTCCGCCGACCCCGGCGAAACGACCAACCTCGCCCGGAGGCATCCGGAAATCGTAGCCGCGCTCAACCGGCGCCTTGAGGCCGCCCGCACCGATTTGGGCGACATCGATCGGACGGGCAGCGGCGCTCGGTTCTTTGAACCCGGCCCACGCCGACTCCAAGTGCCGCTCAAGACTGCGGCCAAATAGGAGCTTGCCCGTCGGGCCGCGCCGCCACCACGCGCCACCTGCCGACCCGCTCCCTCGCCAGCGGGTCCGCTCGTAGCTACTTATGAAACCCCAACCCTCCCTCTGCCGCTCGCTGCCATTCTTGCGTCCCGCACTCGCCTCGCTGCTGGCCTTCCTCTTCGTCTCATTCGCCATCGGCCAGACTGCGACCGGCCGGATCACCGGCGTCGTGGCCAACCGCGACGGCAGCGCCTTTCTCGAGGGCGCGATCGTCACGCTCGAAGGCACCAACCGGGCCACCATCACCGACCGCCGCGGAGAATTCGATTTCGGCGCGCTCCCGTCCGGCAGCTACACGGTCAGCGTCACCTACACGGGCATGGCGCGCGCGACCGCGGCGGTGTCGGTCGCCGCCGGACAGACCGCCAGGCCGACCGTCGAGTTGCGCGAGGACGCGGTGAAGATGGGCGCCTTTTCCGTCACCGCCGACCGCAGTGCCGATGCGCTCGCCGTCACGGAGCAGCAGAACGCGCCCAACGTGAAGAACGTGGTCGATATCCAGGCCTACGGCATGCTGAACAACGACAATCCCACCGAGCTGCTCCAGTTGCTGCCTGGCGTCACCGGCTCGCTCTTCTTCAACGAGGCGGACCGCGTCTCCATCCGCGGCATGAGTTCCTCCCTCAACAACGTGCAGCTCGACGGCAACAGCTTTGCCACGCCCTCGATCAACGGCTCTACCAACAGCCGCGATTCGATCCTCTCGACGACCAACACCAACAACATCAAGTCCGCCGAGGTCATCAAAGCGATCACGCCCGACCGGCCGGCCGATGCGATCGGCGGCATGGTGAATCTGGTCCAGCGCAGCGCGCTCGACTACCCGCGTTCCGCGCCGAAATTCCAATATCGTCTCGGCGGCCAGTATGTCCAAACCCGCAGCGGTTTCGAAACGCGCCCGACGCCGAACGCGCAGCTTACCTACCACTCTGTGCTCGGGCCGCAGCGCAATTGGGGCATCTTCGTCACGACCGGCAGGCACAAGGAGGCCACCAACCAGCTCCGCACCACGCAGAACATCGTCGCAAACGCCACCTTCGGCCCGCTGCCGCAGACGTTTCAGGAAATCGAAAACGACCGCTTCCGCGCCCGCGCAAACCTGGGTGTGACGATTGATCACCGGCGCGGCGGGATCCACGAATTTGCCCTGAAATACAAACACGACAACTGGACCGAAGCCACCGAGTCGATCATCTCGACGGTGAATGGCGCGGTGCCGGCGACGGGCTGGACGCCCCGCAAGCGGTCCTATTCCACGGGCAACCGCGTCGTGAACCACAACAAGGAATTTCCCTTCACCCGGGCGGACTCCGTCTCGTTCGAGGGCAAGCACCGTCCGGAGAACTTTGAAATCGGATACAACCTGTTCGCTTCCAAAGCGCGGCTCCGGAACATCCGGCCCACCGGCCGCAAGGAGGGCACGGTCGACTACGGCAACGTCAATTCCACCCTGCTGACCCCGTTCCGCGCGCCCCTCGTCGTCGACGACACTCGAGACCTGCTGTTCCCGTCCATCCGGTATTCCGGGCCGAACGCGGAGGCGGCCTTCAATCCGGACAACTTTAGTCTCACTACCACGCAGAACTGGCAGTTCCGCGACGACGAACGCAACGGCGCGCGCTTCGATCTCAAGCGCAGTTTCGACTGGCGGCTGCGGACCTCGGTCAAGACCGGTGCGAGCTACAACGAACAGAGCCGGCTCAACACGCTCAACAACATCCAGCGCACCTTTGTCGGCGAAGACCGCGTGGCCGGCATCAATCCCGCCACGGGCCGCAGCGACGACCGGATCTCCCGGTTTGTGAATCCCAATCCTCCGCTGAACGGCCTCAGCGAAACCGGCAACCGCCGGCCGGCGATGTTCAACGTTCCGGCGGTGTTCCGCAGTTTCTACGATGAGCCGCAACTATGGACCGACGACACCTACGGCAACACGCTGCGCGGCCGGCAGAGCAATTTCGAGGCGGTCGAAAAGATCACGGCCGGCTATCTGATGGCCGAGACCGTTTGGCGCCGGCTCAGCGTGCTGGGCGGCGTGCGTTGGGAGGAGACCAAGATCACCGGCACGGGCGTGTTCACCAATCCGGTGCAGGCCACGGCCGCGCAGATTCCCGATCCCGTGCGGCGCGCGATCAACAACGCCGGCACCAATCTCACCCGCTCCAGCCGCTACCGGAATGCGTTTCCCAGCCTCCATACCGTCTACCGCTTCGCGGCCGGCTGGCAGGCCCGCGCCAGCTACTCCACCGGCATCGGCCGCCCCGGCTACGGCGCCATCGTGCCCAACACCACGGTCAACGAAAGCGCCGGAATCGTGACGACCAGCAATCCCGGACTGCGGCCGCAGTTCGCCGACAGCTACGACCTGAGTCTGGAATACTACACCGAGCCCGCCGGCATCGTTTCGGTCGGGGTGTTCCGCAAAGACATCCGCGATTACATCGTTGGGCAGATCGCGACGGTCGAACCGGGGTTTCCGCTCGGAGACGACTACGTCGGCTACCAGCTACGCACCTCGGTCAACGGAGGCTCCGCCCGCGTCGAAGGCTTCGAGTTCAACCTCGTCCGCCAGCTGAATTTCATTCCCCGTCGCACCGGCCTGTTCACGTTCAAAGGCAACCTAACGGTGCTCGGCGCACAGGGCGATTTTGGCACCGGCTTGCGGCTGAAATCCGGGCAGGTCCCGGGCTTCATCCCGCGGGCATGGAACCTCATCGGCGAATACACCCGCGGCCGGTTCTTCATGCTCGCCCGTTATAATCAGCAGGCAGGCTTCCCGGTGGGCACGACCGCCAATCCGCTGCTCCAGGCCAACAATCCTCGCCGCGAGAAGATCGACTTGAACTTGGTCTATCGCTGGCGGCCTGCGGCGGAGTTGTTTTTCGCGGTCGACAATATCACGGAGCGCCCGTCCTACCAGACGCTCGGCGTCGGCGAGCGGCTGTATAGCAACGCCGTGTGGGCGGGCTCGCGCCGCTTCAATTTCGGCGTTCAGGGGAAATTCTGATTTCGGCCGTGCTCCTCCGTCACCCACGTCATTTCGCGACCGCGGCCCTCTTTTGGTTTTGCTCGGGTGCCTTCGCGTCGGCCGCGCCGGCCGCGGCGCCGAGTTTCGTCCTCATCGTGGCTGACGATCTCGGCTACGGCGACCTGGGCTCCTACGGCGGCAAGCGCATTCGCACGCCGAACCTGGATCGCCTCGCGGCCGAGGGAATGCGCTTCACCAGTTTCTATGCGCAACCGGTATGTGGACCCTCGCGCGCCGCACTCCTGACCGGCTGCTATCCGCTCCGCGTGGCCAAACGGAAAAACCAGGTCGAGCATCACCCGCGGCTGCATGCGCGGGAGATCACGATCGCCGAAATCCTGAAGACGCGCGGCTACGCCACGGCCGCATTCGGCAAATGGGACCTCGCCGGGCATTCGCAGACGACATTCGCGCCCGACCTGCTCCCGCCGCACCAAGGCTTCGACGACTATTTCGGCACGCCCTCGAGCAACGACTCCATCGTGAATCTGGTGCGGGGCACCAAGGTCGTGGAACGCAACGCCGATATGTCCACGCTGACGCAACGCTACACCGACGAGGCGATCGCCTTCATCCGCCGGAGCAAGGATCGGCCCTTCTTCGTCTATCTCGCGCATTCGATGCCGCACACGCGGGTCGCCGCCTCGCCGGCGTTCGCCGGCAAATCCGCGGCCGGGCTCTTCGGCGATGCCGTCGAGGAGCTTGATTCGCACGTGGGCCGGCTGCGGGAGACGCTGCGCGCCGAAGGCTTGGACGAGTCCACGTATATCATTTTCACGAGCGATAACGGCCCGTGGTTTCTCGACCGGCACCTCGCCGCGCCCGACGATGCCCGCACGCGGGGGCCGCTGGGTCAGCTGAGGTATCCCTTCGATCAACGCGACGAGCGCGGCGCGCACTACGGCTCCGCCGGCCCCCTGCGCGGCGCCAAGGCTTCGAGTTGGGAAGGCGGTTTCCGCGTGCCGCTGATCGTGCGCGCCCCGGGGCGTGTGCCGGTCGGTGCAACCAGCCACGAACTGGTCACGACGCTCGATCTCCTGCCCACGCTCGCCACGCTGGCCGGAGCCGCTGTGCCGCAGGATCGCATCATCGACGGGCACGACATCGGTCCGTTGCTCCACGGGATGAAGGGCGCGACCAGTCCAACCGAAGTGTTTTACTATTACGGTCACACCCGGCTCGAGGCGGTGCGCGCGGGCCGGTGGAAACTGCATTTGCCGCGACCGGAGAATGAGCGTTGGTCCGTCTTCGGCGCGCCGGCGGAAACGACCGCGCTCGCCCAGCCGCTGCTCTTCGATCTCGCAGCCGACATCGGGGAGCGAAACAACGTCGCCGCGCAGAATCCGCAGATCGTGGCCCGGCTGTCCGCCCTCGCGGAGAAAGCGCGCGCCGATATCGGCGACTTCGATCGCGTCGGCGCCGGCGCGCGCTTTTTCGACCCCGAGCCCCGCCGGCCGGATATTCCGAAAGCGAATTCTCCCGCGCCGGCGAAATAGCCCGGCGCCGTCCCGCGATCACTCGCGGCCCCCTCCAGCTCCCATGCCCCGCGTGAATCACCTCGCCCTGTTCCAATTCAAACCCGAATGCACGGCGGACGATATCGAACTCGTCCGCCGCACCATCGCCGATCTGCCGAAGGCCATTCCCGGCATCGTCGCGTTCAACTGGTCACCCGACATCAGCGTCGAAGGCCTCTCGGACGGCTTCACGCACAGTTTCATTTTCACGTTTGAGAGCGTCGCGGCACGCGATGCCTACCTGCCGCACCCGTGCATCAGGCCGCCGTGCAGATCGTGGTGCCAAGACTAACCCGCGTCATCGTTCTCGACCAAATCGTCCGCTGAAACGCCCTTCGCCGATGCCGAATCCGTGGACAGGGAAGGGGAATCCTTACGCTCGCACCGAGATCATCGATCGCCTGCGGGCCACGATCGCCCGCGGCGAATCGATCATCGCCGCGGGTGCCGGCACCGGAATCTCGGCGAAATTTATCGAGCAGGGTGGTGCCGATTTGATCATTGTGTACAACTCCGGCCGTTTCCGAATGGCCGGCCACGGCTCGACCGCCGGGCTCATGGCCTACGGCGACGCCAACGCCATCGCGATGGAGATCGGCCAATACGAGGTGCTGCCCGTGGTGGAAGAGATTCCCGTGATCTGCGGCGTGCATGCCACCGATCCTCGCCGCCGCGTGATCGCCGAACCGCTCGACGCGGCCGCCGTCAACGCCGCCGTGCGGAAGGACGATTGGAACGAGTACCGCATCCGCGCCGAGGGCCCGCGCATCCGCTCCTGGATCAACGGCGTGCCCGCGCTCGACTACACCGAGGCTGAGCCGCGGGTGGCGGCGGACGGCCGGATCGCGGTGCAGATCCACAGCGGCGGCCACGCGCTGGTGCAGGTGAAGGACGTCGTGATCGAGGAGCTGCCGCCGACCCCCGGGGCCGCCACGTGGGCGGAGGTCGGCCTGCCGCCCCCGCCCCCGCCGCGGGCGAAGACCGCCAAGCAGAAGGCGGCGCCGGCGGCGTCCAAGTAGGGTGCAGGGCGGTCAGAGCCGCAGCAGATTATCCTCGTTGGCGCCAGGCACTGCCTCGAGGGAGATGCCTTGATCGAAGGTGACCAGCCGCGCCTTCCGGGAGACTGCCAATGCCAGCAAATAGGCGTCGGTCAGCATCCGGGGATGAGGTATCCGGCTCAGGTCGAGGCGGCGCTCGTCGGTCGGCGCCCATCCCTCCGGCCAAAACTCGTGGTCGCGGGCGCGAGTCGCCAGACGCAGCCGCCGCGCAATTTCTCCGATTGGAAGACAACCCGGATAAACCGGTTGGGAGATGATCCGGAGACAACCGTTCTGGGTCAGGGGACAGGTCGCCCAGCCCAGCCTGCGGTGCTCAATCAGCCACTCGTGGGCTCGAGCGTGATGGACGTGCGCGCTATCAAACAGGGCCACCAGAAAGCTGACATCGAGGAGGGCCTTCACCGGTCCTCCGACTCCTCCCGCAGGCGGCGCACCAGCTCGGCCGAAACGACCCGCCCGTTGGCCGGGATCACTTCAAAACCCGCCGCAATTCTGCGCCCGGAGGTAGGCCGGAGGGACTTTTTTCCGGGGGACGGCTGCTGCAGCCCGCGCCGAAAAATCTCGGAAATGACCTGCCCAGCCGTGCGGCGCGAACGGGCCGCAAGCTCCTTTGCGGCCATCAGCACATCAGGATCCAAGTCGAGCGTGGTTCTCATTCATCTGATGCTGGTGCATCAGATGCCATTTTCAAGCTCTCCGGAGCGTCGTCACTGCGTCTGCACTGTCATCCCCACCGTCGGGCGGCTTGCGCCCTAGGCCCCGGGCGCCTGAACCTCGGCAGCGCCTCCGCGCCATTCCCCATGCCCCTCCTTTCCGTCCCCCGCAGCCTGGCGGGCCTGTTGCTCCTCCTCGGTGCCGTTCACGCCGCCGACCCCCGGCCACCGGCCCCCGCCCCCAAGACGGGCCGCGACCTGAGCTACAACGCCCTCGGCACCGCGGCGCGCACCCCGGAGGAACAACGCGCGGCCTTCCGCGTCCCGGCCGGCTTCGAGGTCGAGCTCGTCGCCGCCGAGTCCCCCGGCCTCGGCAAGTTCATCGGCCTCGCCTGGGACGCGCGGATGCGCCTGTGGTCGATGACCGCGCTCGAATACCCGGTTGACGCCAACGAGAACAAGCCGGAGTCCGACGCCCTCTTCGCCCGCGGCGGCCGCGACCGCGTGGTGGTGTTCGACGACCCCCACGCTGCCCGGCCGGGCCCGCCCCGCGTGTTCGCCGACGGCCTCGTGATGCCGCTCGGAGTCCAGCCCTGGGGCGACGGCGCGCTCGTGCAGTACGGCCCCGACATCCGCTGGTACCGCGACGCCGATGGCGACGGCCGCGCCGACCGGCACGAGGTCGTCCTCACCGGCTTCGGCACGCAGGATTCGCACCTGTTCCCGCACCAGTTCCTCCGCCAGCCCGGCGGCTGGATCTTTCTCGCCCAGGGGCTCTTCAACTATTCCTCGGTGCGGCGCCCCGACGGGCGGCCGTTCGCCGATGGCGCCAGCGCGGTGCCGTTCAACCAGTGCAAGCTCGCCCGCTTCCAGCCGGACGGCTCCGCCTTCGAAACCCTCACGGCCGGGCCGAACAACATCTGGGGGCTCGTCACCAGCCGCGAGGGCGAGACCTACCTGCAGGAGGCCAACGACCAGGGTTACCCGGTGATTCCCTACGCCCCGGGCATCTGGGTCCGCACCGGCTCCAAGGACCTCCTCCGCCCCTACCAGCCGCTGATGCCCCCGCCGCTCGCGCCCGCCCAGATGGGCGGCACCGGCCTCAGCGGCCTCGCGCTCGCCGAGGACCGCGACACGCCGTTCGCCGCGCCCGCCGGCGCCCCCGCCCCCGGCACGAAGGTGTTTTACCTGGCCAACCCGATCACCGGCGCGATCCAGCTCGTCACCGCCACCCCCGACGGCCCGCGCCTCCGCTACGCGAAGGGGCCGGATTTCCTCACGACCGACGACCGCTGGTTCCGGCCCATCGCCCTCGCGTTCGGGCCGGACGGGGCGCTCTACGTCGTCGACTGGTACAACCGGATCATCTCGCACAACGAGGTGCCGCGCACGCACCCCGACCGCGACAAGGCGCGCGGCCGCATCTGGCGGATCCGGCACCGCGACCAGCCGCGCGTCACGCCGCCCGACCTCACGCGCCTGACCGCCCCGGACCTCCTCGCGCAACTCGGCCAGCCCAACGCGCTCGTCTCCCGCCTCGCGTGGCTCGAGGTGACCGACCGGCGCGCGACCGCGCTCGCGCCGGAGCTTGCGCGCCTCGCCGCCGACCGCGGGACGGCGCTGGACCGCCGCCTCGCCGCGCTGTGGGCGCTCGAGGGGCTGCAGGGGCCGTCCGCGGATCTGCTGGCCGCGCTGGCGACGAACGCCGCGCCCGCGCTGCGCCGGGAAGCCGCGCGACTGGCGGCGGCCGCCGGCGAGGAAGTTTTCCTGCGGGTCGCCGGTCCGCTCGCCGCGGATCCCCACCCGGCGGTGCGCGCGGCGGTGGGCGACGGGCTCCGCCGCGTCCCGGGGGCCGGACCACGCCTGATGGCGGTGGCGGCCCGGCTCGGCGGTGCCCCCCTCGGAGCGCCCGCCGGCGAATGGGACCGTTACGAGCGCGAATTCGAGCGCTACCTCGCCCGCTGGGCGATGGAACGCCACCCGGACGCCACCCGCGCCCTGCTGGCGTCGTCCGCGGGCCGGGCCCTGCCCGTCGAAAATCGCGTCCTCGCCACCCTCGCGCTCGGGGGTCGGGAGGCCGCGGCCGGCCTCGCCACGCTGGCCGGGGAACTGGCGCGGCCCCTCGCGGCCGAGGAGGTCCGCGTCCTCGCGGCGCACTTCGGCGAGCCCGCGGTGCGGGCGGTGCTGTCCGCCGCGCTGGCGGGCGAAACGACGCGGCGTCCCGTCCTCCGCGCCCTCCTCGCCGTGCGCACCGGCATCGACCCCGCGCCGCTCGCCGCGGACCTCGCCGCCGCCGCCGGCCCACTGCTCGCCGCGCCCGGGGCGGAGGACGTTGTGCTCGGCGCGGAGGTCGCCGGCGCCTTCCGGTTGCGGGCCTTGGCCGAGCCCCTCCAGCAGCTCGTCGAGCGGGAAGGCGGCGCCACGCCCGCCTCGCTGGCCGCGCTGCGGGCGCTGCGCGAGATGGGCGAGGGGCTGGCGGGCCAGCTCGCCGCCCTGCTAGCCCGCAGCCCCGCGGCCCTGATCGGCGACGAACTCATCGCCGCCCTCGCCGCCACGCGCGATCCCGCCGGCCCGGCGACCCTCGCCCGGATCCTGCCCGCCCTCAGCGTCGGCGCGCGCGGCCGGGCCCTCGAGCACCTTTCCCGCACGCCCGCCGGCGCGGCGGCGATCGCGGCGCTACTCGCGGCCGGACGCCTCCCGGCCGGAGACCTTGGCCCCGCCACCCTCGAACGCCTCCGCGTCCAGCGGCCGGAAGACAGCACCCTGGCCGCGCTCGCGGCCCGAGCGGGCGCCGAGGGTCTGCCGACGCTGCGCCTCGGGGGCGCCGACGCCGATTACGCGGCGACGCAGCTGACCCTGCGCGGACCTTTCACCGTCGAGGCCTGGGTGAAGCTGGACGCCCCGATCTCAAACCACGACGCACTCCTCGCCGCGCCGGGCAGCTTCGACTTCAACTTTTCCGGCGGGCAGCCGCGGCTCTGGCTCGGCTCGGTCCGGAAGGACGTCGTCGTCGCGCGGCGACGCCTCACGCCGGGGGTCTGGACGCACTGCGCGCTCACCCGGAACGCGGAGGGCACCTTCCGGATCTACGTGAATGGCGAGTTGGACGCGACCGGGACCCACGCGGACGCGGCGGACTACGCCGGGCTCGACCTCGGGCGCAGTTCCCCGCGCGCCGGCGGCACGGCGGGCTGGATCGCGGAGTTCCGGGTGTGGGAGCGCGCGCGGGCTCCGGCGGAGATCCGCGCCGCGTTCGACCGCTCCCATGCGGCGGACCCCGCGCCGCCGCGCGGGCTGACGCGCGTGTTCGCCGGCGCGGACTGGGGTCCGTTGCACGGCGCGGCACGGCGGGAGCGCGTCACGGACGGGCCCGTGCTGCTGACGCCGGCGGAGGCGGCCGCGCAGGAGGAGAAATTCCGCCGCTACCGGGCGCTGGCGGCCGCCGGGGGCAATCCGGCGCGCGGGCGGGAGTTGTTCGCCGCGCTCTGCCTCGCCTGCCACCAGCAGGGGGGGCAAGGGGCGCAGGTGGGGCCGGCCCTCGACGGCGTGGGCCTCACCGGGATCGAGGCGCTGCTGCGGAACCTGCTCACGCCGAGCGCGGCGATGGAGAGCGCGTACCGCACGTACCGGGTCGTCACCCGCGATGGGACGGTGCACGAGGGTTTCCTTGCCGCCGACACCGCGGAGGCGTTGGTGCTGCGGCTGCCCGGGGCGCCGGACCAGCGCATTCCGCGGGCGGAGGTGCGGACGGCGGCCTACCTGGCGCGTTCCCTGATGCCCGAGGGCCTGTTGGAGGGGCTGGCGCCGGAGCAGGCGTCGGACCTGCTCGCGCACCTGCAGGCCCTGCGCTGACG
Organism: Opitutaceae bacterium; assembly: GCA_049428505.1. Classification (GTDB taxonomy): domain Bacteria; phylum Verrucomicrobiota; class Verrucomicrobiia; order Opitutales; family Opitutaceae; genus ER46. Next base: position 40,491 of record JBMTAG010000024.1, read on the forward strand.
CGGGCTCATTCCGTCAGCGGGGCAAGTGCCACCTCAGCCCCGCGGCGTCTATGGACGCC
>JBMTAG010000025.1:0-40384 GCA_049428505.1 Opitutaceae bacterium
CCGCAAGGCGCCGCCTTTTTTTTACCCCGGCCCCACGCGCATCACGCTTGCGCACCCCGGCGCGGCCGCTGGACTCCGGATGCCCGCCGCCCCGGATGTCGCCCGTCCCCACGTTTCTCCTGCTCCGCCGCCGCTACCTCGGCGACGTGGTGCTGCTCGGCGCCGTCGCCCGCAACCTGCGCCAGCACCGGCCGGAAGCCCGGATCCACCTTGTCACGGAAGCCGCCTACGCCGGGGTCGCTCCGCTCCAACCCGAGCTGACCGGGGTCCTCACCTTCCCGCGCCGCGCCCGTGAATGGCCCGGCTTCCTGCGCCACCTCCGCGGACTCCGCGCCACGCACGCCCTGGACTTCGACAACACGGAGCGCACCGCGCTTGTCACCCGCCTCTCCGGCGCGCCGGAGCGCGCCACCTTCGACCGCGAACTCATCCCGCACCGCTGGCCGCGGCTCTACACGCACGCGGCAAAAGTCACCAACGCGTTCTACGACTCCCACCCCATCATCGACACCTACCTCGCCCTGCCGGCCGCCTTGGGGGTGCCGGTGGTCGAGCGCACCCCGCGCCTGGTCCCGTTGGCCGCCGACCTTGCCGCCGCCGCCCGCCTCACCGGCGGTCCCCGCACCGCGGATGCGCGCCGGCCCCGCCGCGTGCTGGTGCACCCGGGCTCCCGCAGCCCCTTCCGTCTCTGGCCCGCCGAGCGTTTCGCCGCGGTCTGCGACCGCCTTCAAGACGAACTCGGCGCCCAGGTGTTCCTGACCGCGGGCCCCGGGGAGGAACCGCTGGTCGACGCCCTCCGCCGCGCCGCCCGCACCCATCTGGTTACCCTGCGCCCGCTGACCACGCCCGGCGCCCTCGCGGCGCTCGCGGCGCAGTGTGACGTCTTTCTGGGCCACGACAGCGGCCCGATGCACGTGGCCGCGGCCACCGGGACGCCCGTGGTCGCCCTGTTCGGCGGCCAGAACGCGACCATCTGGGCCCCGCCCGGCGAAGGCCACACGGTGCTGCAGGCGCCGCTGCCCTGCGCCTGCCTCGGCACCGCCGCTCCCGGACCCTGCGTCCCGGGTGACTCCTATCGCAGTTACTGCGTCCGCCACCTCGACGTTCCGGCCGTATTCGCCGCCGTGGCCGCCACCCTCGCCCGATGAAATCCGGGTTTCCCCTCGACGGCTGTCGCGCCGTGATCACCGGCGCCTCCTCCGGGCTCGGCGCGGAATTCGCCCGCCAGCTCGCGCCGCGCGCCGCCGCCCTGCTCCTGGTGGCCCGCCGCGGGGCCGAGCTGGAATCCGTCCGGCGCGGCCTACCCGCCGGAACGGCGGACGTCCGGCTCCTCACCGCGGACCTCGCGACGGACGCCGGCCGCGACGCGCTGCTGGCCGCCCTGGATGCCACCGCCTTCCGGCCGAACCTGCTGGTGAACAACGCCGGCCTCGGGGACTACGGCCGGTTCGACGCGGCGCCCGCCACCCGCGCGCGGGCCGTACTCGAACTGAACGTCACCGCCCTTACGCTGCTCACCCACGCCCTGCTGCCTCGCCTCACCCGGCCCGCCGGGATCCTCCAGGTTTCCTCGCTCGGAGCCAGCCTGCCGGTGCCGGAACTGGCCGTCTACGCGGCCTCCAAGGCCTACGTCAGCAGCTTCGCCGAAGCCCTCGCCGTGGAACTGGCGCCGGCCGGCGTAACCGTCACCTGCCTCTGCCCCGGCCCCACGCCGACGGGCTTCAGCGGGGCCGCGCGGCGGCCGGACGGACCGGACACGGACCGCCGCGGCACCGGCCCCTTGCGGATGCCCCCGGAGGCCGTCGTGGCGGCCGGCCTCGCCGCCCTCGCCGCGGGGCGACCCAGCGTACACCCGGGCCGGACGGTGGCCTTCGCGGCGTGGCTCTTCCGCATGCTCCCGCGCCCGCTGCTCTGGTCCCTCCTGCGGCGCCGGGCCGCGCGCGGCGGCAACTAGACGAACAGCCCGTCGCGCATCGGGCGGGTGACGTCACACCGCTGGGCGATCTCGGGATTGTGAGTGACCAGAATCACGGCCTGCCCGTTGTCCTTGGCGAGGCGGGTGAGGAGGTCGAAGACCAGGTTGGAATTGCGGACGTCGAGATTCCCGGTCGGTTCGTCCGCGAGCAAAATGGCGGGTTGGTTGGCGAGCGCGCGGGCGATCGCGACCCGCTGCTGTTCGCCGCCGGAGAGCTGCGTGCCGAGCCGGTGCGTCTTGGCGCCGAGCCCGACGGAGTCGAGGAGCGCATGGGCGCGGTCGCGCATCGCCGCGGGCGCCAGCCGACCCAGCTTGCGCATCGGCATCATCACGTTCTCCAGCGCGGTGAACTCCAGCATCAGGAAGTGGAACTGGAAGACGAACCCGATGTGCTCGCCGCGCGCGGCGGTGCGGGCGGCGTCGTCGTGGTTCGACATTCGCCGGCCGTTGATCTCGATCTCGCCCTCGTCCGGCCGGTCGAGCAGCCCGAGGAGGTAGAGCAGCGTGCTCTTGCCGCAGCCGGAAGGTCCGACGATCGCGTAGACCTGGCCGCGCTGCGCCGCGAACGAAACCCCCTTGAGCACGTGCACGCGGCCCTCGCCCTCACCGAGGTGCCGATGGAGACCGCGGCAGCGGAGGGCCCAGGCCGGGTCGGCGGCGGGGGTGGCGGGCGACGACGTCACTGGGCGGTGCCGCGGACGATGTCGCCCGGCTCGAGCCGCGCGGCGCGGCGGGCCGGGATGAGGCTCGCGACCATCACCATCACCACCGCGGTGAGGACGGCGCCCGCGTAGTGGGCCGGGTCCCAGGTGACGATGAAGCGGTCCGTCTTGAAGATGCCGTTGATGGGCAGCGGGACCTGGGCGACCAGCCACGTGACCGCCGCCCCGAGCGCCGCGCCCGCGACGGCGCCCACGGCGAGCACGATCCCCGCCTGCCAGAGGAAGATCCGGGTGACGTCGCGGCGCTCGTAGCCCATCGAGCGCAGGATCGCGATGTCCTTGGTCTTCTCGAGGACGATCATCGCGAGCGTGTTGAACATCGCCAGGCTGGCGATGAGCGTGAACACCGAGACCGTGATCATCGTCGAGATGCGCAGGGCGCGGAAGACGGCGAGCCAGGTCTTCTCGCGCTCCTGCCACGGTTTCACGCTGTGCCGAAGGACCTGCTCGAGGCGGGCGGCGTCCTGCGGCGCCCGCGCCGGATCGTGGAGGCTGATCTGGAGGAACGTCGCCCCGCTGGGGCGCTTGAGGAGCGAACGGGCCTCGGGCTGATGCAGGTAGACGTTGGCCTTGTCCACCTCCCGGTAGCCCGTCTCGTAGATGGCCGCCACCTGCACCCGGCGCGACGCCCCGCGGGCGGAGATGACCAGCGAGTCGCCGACCACCAGCTGCAGCCGGTCGGCGAGGACCCGCCCGACCAGCGCGCCGGTCGGCGAATTCCGGAAGTCCTCGAGGCTGCCGCTCGTCACCTGCTCGGCCAGGTCGGAGACGCGCACGTGGTCCTCGAGGCGGATGCCGAAGACCTGCGCATCCTCCACCTTGAAGGCGCTTTGCAGCTGCACGTTGCCCCGCACGACCGCGGAGACGCCGCGCACGTTGGCGAACTCGCGCACCGCGGCCATCAGCGCCTGCGGCTCCTCGATGCCCTCGATGTACTTCACCCCGTCGCGCCGCGCGAAGTGGGAGTCACCGCCGCCGGCCGCCGCCATGCTGCGCATCGTGTCCTGGATCTTGTCCTCAATGCGGATGGCCCCGTTGATGCCGAGGATCGTCTTGGTGAAGAAGCGCTCGAAGCCGCTGGTGGTGGCCTGGGTCACGATGAACAGGCCCACCCCCAGGACGGTGCAGGACAGGCTCATCACCATCGCCCGCTTCTTCGCGGTGAGGAAGCGGTAGGCGATGCGCAGGTTCGGGGACGTCACGGCGGACGGAGGGCGCGGCGCCGCTCAGAAGGTGACCTCGACCTTGACCCGCTGGCCCTCGCGGAACTCCTCCAGCTGGTCGACGATGACCAGCTCGCCCACGGCCAGCCCGCGCTTCACCTGCGCGTTGTTGAGCGAGACGTAGCCCACCTCGAGCAGGCGGCGCTCGACCCGGCCATCGCGCACCACCAGCACCTTGTTTCCGTCCAGGAGGGAGCGGCGCAGGATCATGATCTGGTCCGCCACCGAATCCACGGTGATCGTCACCTCCCCGGTGCTCAGCGGCCGCAGCAGCTCCGGGTCGGCCTTCACGTCGAGGTAAACGGTGAACCGCTGCGCGTCGTCGGCGGCCGGCAGCAGCTCCGCGACCGTGGCGTCGAAATTCTGCGTGCCGTAGGTGAGCAGCCGGATGCGGGCATGCTGGCCCAACTTCACCCGGCCGAAGCTTTCCTCGCTGATCTTCGCGATGACGATCCGCTTGCGGGAGAAGACCAGCGCGACCGGCTGTCCGGCGTTGATCAGCGCGCCCTCCCACGTGAGCGCACCGGTGTTGTGGATCGTGCCGTCAAACGGCGCCGTGACCCGCATCCGCTCCCGCTGCAGCTCGAACGCCTCCATCGCCACCTTGAAATCGGCGTCCCCCTTGCGGTCGTCGAACTCCGTCAGCCGCAGGCGGCGGTCGATCTCATCCAGCGCCCGCTGGAGCCCCTTCGCCTCCTCTTCGGGCGCATTGCCGAGCTCGACCAGGCGGCGGGCGGTCGCGAGGCGCTCCTCCGCGACCTTGCGCTCCGGGTTGTTCTCCAGGAGCAGGCGGGCGCGCGCCTTGTCCGCCTCATACTTCCGGCGCGTCTCGCTGATCTGCCGGTCGAGCTCCGTCGTGTCGAGCTGCACCAGGACGTCGCCCTTCCGGAAATGCGTTCCGGGCCGGAGATTGGCGGTCACGACCTTGCCGGCCGACTCACTCTTCAATTCCTTGAAGCCGCCCTCGGCGTCGACCACGACGCTGCCCGTGACCGCGTCGATGGCGGTATCCCGGTTGGCGGCCTTGACGCGCGCGGTGGGGCGGGCGCCCTGGAGGAAGGCGAAGGCGCCGCCGGCGGCGAGGGCGAGGACGAGTGCCAGCAGCAGCAGGCCGCGGCGGGGGGACGTGGACATAGGCGGGAGCAACGCGCTCAAGGGTTGGGCTCGGCGCCGGCGAGGGCAACCAATTCGGCCCAGCGCGACCACAGCAGGGCGCGGGACTCCTGGAGGCGGATCTCGGCCTGGAGGATGCCGGCGCGCGAACGCTCCAAATCGCCGCGGGGGGCGTTGCCGAGCTCGACCTCGCGGGCGATGACGCGACTGCCCTCCGTGGCGATGCCCAGCCGGATCTCGGCCAGCGCGACCTGTTCGGCGTCGAGCCGGAGCCCGCGCTCCAGCGACTGGATGTTGCCCAGCAGGGTTTCGATCTCGGTCTCGGCCCGCCGCTCCTGGGCGCGCCGGGCGGCGACCGTCTCGCGAACCGCGGCCCGAGTGGCGAAGCCGTCAAAGATCGACCATTGGGCGAAGATGCTGACCGTGCGCCGCTGCACGCCCTCCTGGCTGACCGCGTTGTTGTTGACGTTGGTGGAGTTCTCGAGGCTGACGCCGGCGTTCAGATAGATCTTGGGCCGCAGGCGGACCTTTTCGATCTCGTGGCGCAGCAGCGCGTCCCTCAGCCGCAGGCCGTGGATCTCGTACTCGAGCGTGCTGCGCGCGCCATCCCGAAGGGCGCTCGCGGCCACGGCGGCGGCCAGCTCCGCGGAAGGCAGCTGCGCCGGCAGGGCGGCCGGGATCGCGGCCGCGGGCAGCTCGGGCACCCCGGCCAGCCGCGCGAGCCGGCCGCGGTTGGCCTCGAACTCGGCGGCCAACCGGTCGTGGTCGAGGCGCACTTCCCGGAGGCGCAGTTTCTCCCCCTCGAGGGCTGCGGCCGAGGCCACGCCGCGGGCCTTCTTCTCCTCCAGCACCGCCACCTCCGCGGCGGCCAGACGCACCACATCCGCCGCCGCCGCGACCCGGGCCTTTTCCGCCACCAGGCCGAGGAAGGCCCGCCGGATGACGACCCGCAGATCCCGGGCCGCCTGGGCGAACGCCTTCTGCGCGATGAGCGCGTTGATGCGCGCGGAGGCGCTCTGGTTTTGCAGCGCGCCCCAGTGGTAGAGCGGCTGCGTGACGCCCAGATTGTAGAAGCCGCCGCGGTCGCGCGTCTGGGAACTGGCGTTCGACGAGATCGCGGTCTGGTTGATCGCGTAGCTCAAGCCGCCGCCGAAGTTGGGCAGACGCTGGGCATCCGTACCCTGGATGCGGATGCCGGCCAGAATGCGTTCGAGGTCCTGGGCCAGCAGCTGGGGGGAACGCCGACCGGCCGTCTCCAGCAGTTCCCGCAACGCCGGCAGATGGTGTTCGGGCAGGGTCCCGGCCACGTCCGGCGCGGCGGCGCCGCGGACCAAGGCGCAGCCCCAGCCGACCCACGCCAGCAGCACGGCGCAGGTCCGGCGGTGAGGCGGGACACGAGGGAACATCGACACGGCAGGAAGCGCGGCCAAAGCGCGGGATTTCAGGGGGCTTTGCAACAGGTTTCTCCCGGCGGCCGCGCCCCCGCGTTTCCTCGCCACCGCCGCGGAAAATCCTCCACTCTGGGGCGATGCAAGTGCCCCTCCTGGACCTGAAGCCGCCGACGGCGGAGCTCCGCGCCGACCTGGATGCCGCTTACCGGCGGGTGCTCGACTCCGGCTGGTTCCTGCTGGGACGCGAACTGGAGGCGTTCGAGGCGGAATTTGCCGCAAGCACCGGCGCCCGGCACTGCGTCGGCGTCGCCAACGGCCTCGAGGCGCTGCAACTGGTGCTGCTCGCCCGTGGGATCGGGCCCGGGGATGAGGTGATCGTGCCCGCCAACGGCTACATCGCCACCTGGCTGGCCGTGTCCCAAGTCGGGGCCCGGCCCGTGCCCTGCGAGCCCGACGCCCGCACGTACAACCTCGATCCCGCGCGGGTCCCCGCCCTCCTGACGCCGCGCACGCGGGCCATCCTGCCCATTCATCTCTATGGCCTGCCCGCCGACACGGCGGCGCTGCACGCGCTGGCCGCCCCCCGGGGACTGCTGGTCCTCGAGGATGCCGCCCAGGCCCACGGTGCGCGCCTCGGTGGACGGTCGGTCGGCGCGCTCGGCCACGCCGCCGCCTTCAGCTTCTATCCCAGCAAGAACCTCGGCGCCCTCGCGGACGCGGGGGCAATCACGACCGATGACGACGCCTTGGCCGATCGACTCCGTCACCTGCGTAACTACGGCTCGAAGGTGCGTTACCAGCACGAGTTCCAGGGGCTCAATTCCCGGCTGAGCGAGCTGCAGGCGGCGTTCCTGCGGGTGAAACTGCCCCACCTCGCCGCGTGGAATGCCCGGCGCAGCCGCCTCGCCGCCCGCTACGGCGCGCAACTCTCGGGCATCCCGGGCCTGACCTTGCCGTGGGTTCCGCCCGGAGCGGAACCGGTCTGGCACCTGTTCGTGGTGCGCACCGCGCGCCGCGACGCGTTGCAGCGCCACCTCACCGCGGCGGGCGTCGGCACCCAGATCCACTATCCGGTGCCGCCCCACCTCACGCCCGCGTACGCCGCGGCGGAAGGACGGCCGGGCGACTTCCCGCTCGCGGAACAACTCGCCGCCGAGGTGCTCAGCCTTCCCCTCGGTCCCCACCACACGGAGGCGCAGATCGACCACGTGTGCGCCGCGGTGCGGGAGTTCTTCGCGCGATGACGGGCACGGCGGAGCACGAGTGCCGGGAACTACCCGCGGACGAGCTGCTGCCCGGCGCCTGGCGCGCCTTGCCCGGCCCGGTCCGCACCTTCAATCCCGCCCTGCTCGCCGATGGATCCGGCTGGATCCTCGCCTACCGCGTGGTGCTCGGGGACGGGGTGCGCCGGATCGCCTGCTGCCGGCTCGATGCGGCCTTCGTCATCGTCCCGGGCTCGCCCGTCGCGTTCTCGGACGCCGTGGTCCTGCCGGATGATCCCACGCTCTCGCCGGTCGCCCGCACGTGGCTGGCCGACCCACGCCTGTACCGCTGGGGCGGCCGGATCTTCATGTATTGGAACTCGGGCTGGCACGAGCCGCACAACCATCAGTTCCTGCAGGAGGTGGACCCGCGCACCCTGCTCCCCGCGGGCTGCGCCCGCGAGCTGCAACTGGCCGGTCCGCGGCGGCCGCTGGAGAAGAACTGGTCCGCGTTCGCCACCCCCGAGGGTCAGCTGCACGCGGTGTACTCCGTCACCCCGCACCGCGTGCTCCGGCTTTCCCTCGCCGGCGCCGGCCCGGTGGTCTGCGACGACGCCGCGATCACCGCGTGGGAGCTTCCCGGCTATCCCGCGGCCCACGGGGGTTTGCGGGGCGGGGCCCCCCCGGTGTGGCACGCGGGGCTCTTCTGGTCGTTCTGCCATTCGGTTCACGACGGGGCGGCCGGCTATGGCTACCGGGTCGCCGCGTACTGCTTCCGCTCCGGACCGGACTTTGCGCCGGTCGCGGGCCCCGCGGTGCCGCTGGATCTCGCCCGGGAACGGCGCACGCGGCGGGAGCACCCCCGCCTGAATCCGGCGGTGGATGAGGTGGTCTATCCCTGTGGCGCGGCTTTCAGCGGGGGGCGCTGGGTGATCAGCCACGGCATCAACGACGAGGCCTGCGCGCTGTCCTTCGTGGCCCCGGAGGCGGTTGAGGGTTGCCTCCGCCCGCTGCCCGGTCATCCCCGATGACCGCGACTATGGCCGGAACCTTGGTGCAGGCACTGATCCTTGAACCCGCGCGAATGGTCGCCGGACTGTGGGCACGTCGCGGGCTGGTCGGACAATTCACGCGGCGCAACATCGAGGTGCGTCACCGAGGGAGCCGGCTCGGACCAATCTGGGCCCTCCTGACGCCGCTCTCGATGCTGGCCCTGTACTTTGTCGTCTTCGGCCTCATCTACGGGCAGCGGTTCGGCGTGGTGCCGGGCGAGACGCAGCTCGATTTCTCCCTCGCCCTCTTCCTCGGGCTCACCCTGTTCCACGCCTTTTCGGAAACCCTCGCCTGGGCGCCGAGCGTCATCGTGACCAACCCCAACTTCGTGAAGAAGGTGGTCTTCCCGCTGGAGGCGCTGCCGGTGGCGCACCTGGGGGCCACGCTTTTCCACCTGATGGTCGGACTCGCGTTGGTGCTGATCGGGGCGGCCTTTTCGACGGCCGGCCTCTCGCTGGGGATTCTCTGGCTGCCGGTGCTGGTTCTCCCCCTCCTGCTCCTCGCCCTCGGCGTGGCGTGGGCCTTGGCGGCCATCGGGGTCTTCGTCCGCGATCTGGGTCAGGTCACACCGTTCGCCTCGACCGCCCTGCTGTTCGCCTCCGCCGTGATGTATCCGCCGGCGAGGATTCCGACGGAGCTTGGGTTCCTGCGGCACAACCCCCTGCTGCAACTGGTCGATCTCAGCCGCCGTGTGGTTCTCTGGCATGAACCCCTGCCTTGGGAACCCGTCCTCCAGCTCTATGCGGTGGGTCTCGGCGTCTGTGCGCTGGGCGCCGTGCTCTTTTCGCTGCTCCGACGTTCCTTCGCTGAAGTCCTCTGATTCCCGGTCGGTTCCGGCCGGGCACAAAAAAGCCGCCCCGGTGGCGGAGCGGCGTAAATTCCGGCGGAAGGCCGCTCAGAGGTTGGTCGCGTTCAGGACGGGCTCCGGAAACGCATCCTTGTCCGCCCCCTTCAGGCCGCTCGGGCTGCTCTGGAGGTGACCCGCGGCGATGATCGCCGCGCGGGCGGCGGCGGCGGCGGTGGCCGTCGTGGGCTTCACCCGACCAGCCAGGTAGAGACCGGCCGCACCGGCGACGTGGGGCGCCGCCATGCTGGTGCCGCTCATCGTCGCGTACCCGCTGTTGAGGTAGGTCGACAGGATGTTCACGCCCGGCGCCGCCAGATCGACGACCGACCCGTAGTTACTGAACGACGCGAAGGTGTCGTCCGCACCGTAGGCCGTCGCGAGGCCGAACCCGCCAGGGAGACCGTCGGTATCCACCGTCGCGCTGACGCAGATCACGTTCGGGCTGTTCGCGGGCGAGGAGTTCGCCGCATCGACGTTGCTGTTGCCGGCCGCCACCACGTAGACCACGCCGCGCGCCACCGAGTTCGCGATCGCGTTGTTCAACGTCGCGGAATTGCCGCCGCCCAGGCTCATGTTCGCCACCTCGATGGCCGAGGCATTGCGGGTGACGTAGTCCACGCCCTTGATGACGTTGGAAATGCTGCCGCTGCCAGCCCGGTCGAGGACCTTCACCGCCCAGAGCCGCGCCCCGGGAGCCACGCCGACCACGCCGGCGTTGTTGTCCCGCGCCGCGGCGATCCCGGCGCAATGCGTCCCATGGCCGTTGTCATCCGCACCCGTGCGGGCCCCGGTGACGTAGCTCACGTTCCGGAAGACGTTCAGGTCCGGGTGATTCAATTGGATGCCGGTGTCGATGATCGCGATGTCCACGTTCACGCTCTCGGCGTTCGAGGCGTCGATGCGGGCCTTCGCGTTCAGCGTGGCGCCCACGCGGACGATGCCGGGCGGGACGACGTCGTTGGAGATCCGCACCAGCTGATCCTCCTCGATGTAGGCGATCTGCCGGTCCAGCGCGAGGGCGAGCAGTTGCCGCAGGGTCAGGCGGCCGGAGAAGCCTTGGACGGCGGAATCGTAGGTGTTCTCGGCCACGATCCCGTGGCGACTCGCCACGACCGAAGCCTGGGCGCCCGACTTCAGCACCACGATGTATTTGTCCGGAATGCGCAGCTCCGAGCGGACGGCTTGAACGAGTGGCGCCAGCTGGGTCTGCGCGGGAAGCGCGGACGCGGCCACCAAGGCGCCCACAAGGCCGAGGAAGGAACGGGACATAGGTAGGTTCATGCTTGAGAAGGTTCAGGGTTCGACCGGGGCTGCCCCCCGGATTGAACCCTAGGAAGAACGCCCTACCCCAGGCGGCAATCTCGAAACCTGTAAAAAACCCGTGAAAAACTACGCAGCTTCCTGCAAGGGTTTTTCACCCTAGGCCGATTGACCCGGCCGCGCACAAAAAAGCCGCCCCGGCGGCGGGGCGGCGGAGTGTCCGGCGGAGGGCCGCTCAGAGGCTGGTCGCGTTCAGGACGGGCTCCGGGAACGCATCCTTGTCCGTCCCCTTCAGTCCGTTGGGGCTGCTCTGGAGGTGACCCGCGGCGATGATCGCCGCGCGGGCGGCGGCGGCGCCGGTGGCGTTCCTGGGCTTGGCCCGCCCAGCCAGATAAAGGCCAGCCGCACCCGCGACGTGCGGAGCCGCCATGCTCGTCCCGCTCATCGTCGCGTACTGGCCGCCGAGGTAAGTCGAGAGGATGTTCACGCCGGGCGCGGCCAGATCGACGACCGAACCGTAGTTGCTGAACGACGCGAAGGTGTCGTCCGCGCCGTAGGCCGTCGCCGGCCCGAACCCACCGGGGATGCCATCGGTGTCGACCGTCGCGCTGACGCAGATCACGCTCGGGCTGTTCGCCGGGGACGAATTCACCGCGTCCACGTTGCTGTTGCCCGCCGCCACCACGTACACCACGCCCCGCGCGACCGAGTTCGCGATCGCATTGTTCAGCGTCGCGGAGTTGCCGCCGCCCAAGCTCATGTTGGCCACCTCGATGGCCGAGGAATTGCGGGTGACGTAATCCACGCCCCGAATGACGTTCGCGATGGTCCCGCTGCCCGTACGGTCGAGGACCTTCACCGCCCAGAGCCGCGCCCCGGGAGCCACGCCGACCACGCCGGCGTTGTTGTCCCGCGCCGCGGCGATCCCGGCGCAATGCGTCCCATGGCCGTTGTCATCCGCACCCGTGCGGGCCCCGGTGACGTAGCTCACGTTCCGGAAGACGTTCAGGTCCGGGTGATTCAATTGGATGCCGGTGTCGATGATCGCGATGTCCACGTTCACGCTCTCGGCGTTCGAGGCGTCGATGCGGGCCTTCGCGTTCAGCGTGGCGCCCACGCGGACGATGCCGGGCGGGACGACGTCGTTGGAGATCCGCACCAGCTGATCCTCCTCGATGTAGGCGATCTGCCGGTCCAGCGCGAGGGCGAGCAGTTGCCGCAGGGTCAGGCGGCCGGAGAAGCCTTGGACGGCGGAATCGTAGGTGTTCTCGGCCACGATCCCGTGGCGACTCGCCACGACCGAAGCCTGGGCGCCCGACTTCAGCACCACGATGTATTTGTCCGGAATGCGCAGCTCCGAGCGGACGGCTTGAACGAGTGGCGCCAGCTGGGTCTGCGCGGGAAGCGCGGACGCGGCCACCAGCAGGGCGCCAAGAGTCAGGAAGGATCGGGTGGGACGGAAGTTCATAGGGCTTGCAAGGGGACGGTTCTCGTCGGACCCCGCGGACGAACCGAAATGGCTCAAGCGGCAAGGCCGTCGAAACCCTTAGCCCGCCGGTTTTGCACCCGAGGTAAAGTCTACTCGCCTGACGCAAGCGTCACTCAACGCAGTGGTACGGGCCGCTCCTCGACACTTTCCCGCAGAATCGCCCAAGCCGCGCGATGCGCGGAACCCTCTGCATCCTGGCTGAACAAGCGGAAGACCACCATCACGCCGGGCCACGCCTTCACGCCCACCGCGAGGAGCCGGTACTCATTCGGGGGGAGTTCGGCGCGGTCGATGAGGGCACGGTCGGTGAAGAGGCACCAGGTGCCGGCGCCGCGGCGCGGCTCAAGTTCCTCGAAGCGCATCGCCTGCTCGACGGAGGCGGCAACGTGCTCCTGAAATAGCTCCACGAGCCGCTCCCGGCGGGCGCGGGGCGTCGCGGCGCGACCCTCGGGATCGGGCAGGAACGCGAGGTCGAGGCTGACGGTGCCCGCAGCGTCCCGCAGGCGCAGCTCGGGCGGGGCCGCGGGGTCGGCGGGACGCTCCACCGCGAAACCGGGCGGCACCGCGAGGGTAACGCGGCGGCCGGGGGCCAGTTCCAGGATCTCCTCGCGTTGCGCGGCCGCCGGGGCCGCCACGGGCGCCAGGAGGAGGCCCGCGGCGAAGGCCAGCCGTCGAAGGTGGCGCCGGCGGGTCACGACGGGACGGCCGCGGGCCGCGTGCCGCTGGCGAGCAGTGTCTCGAAGCCCGGTTCCGCCTCCTCGCGCGCCACCACGCTGACCTCCACCTTCTGGAAGCCGGCCTGCTTCAGGAAACCGTGCAGCGTGCCCTCGGCGAACCCCAGCCAGAGGTCCGCGTACAACTCGCGTGCCTGCTCAAAGGTGTGCGCGTTCAGGTCGAGCACGAGCACCTGCCCTCCGGGCCGGAGGATGCGGAAGGCCTCGTCGACCGCCCGTTGGGGCTGGCGGGCGTGGTGCAAGGCCTGGCTCAGGATGGCGAGATCGACCGAGGCGTCGGGCAGGGGCACGCGCTCGATGTCGCCCAGGCGGTAGGTGAGGTTCGCCAGCCCGTTCTTCTCCGCCAAGGCGGCCCCGACCTCGACCATCCGGGGCGAACTGTCGATGCACCAGACCTGACGCGCCCTGCGGGCGAGCAGTTGCGACACGAGCCCCTCCCCGGCCCCAAGGTCGGCGATGTCGATCGCGGGCGTCAGCTCCAGCGCCAGCCGCCCGATCGCCTCCCAGGAGCGGCCCGGGCAGTAGTTCCGACCGAGCCGGCCGGCGATCAGGTTGAAGTACTGCTCCTGCGTCCGACGTCGCCGCTGCAGGATGCGCTCGAGGTTGGCCTGATCCGCCTGCATCGGGGCGGACCCGGCCACCGCACTCAGCGCCGCCACGACCAGCGCCTGCGTCGCCACGGGCACATCGGAACGGCGCGAGTAGAACGCGTTCTTACCCTCCCGCCGATCGCTCACCAGGTTGGCGGAACGCAGCAGGGCCAGCTGGGAGGAGATGCGCGACTGGCCCATCGCGAGGATCTCCTGCAGCTCCGCGACCGAGAGTTCCTCCCGGGAGAGGAGCGCGAGCAACCGGACCCGGGTCGGGTCGGAGAGGGTCTTGAGGATGTCCCAGGGGCCGTTCACGGGAGCGAGGCTGGGCATCCCCGGCCGCCTTGGCAACCGGGGACGCGACCGCGGCTCACGGGCGCGGGGCGGCGGGCGCGGGGGCCGGCGGAGCGGAACGCGGCGCCAGCGGATGTTCCTTCAGGAGCTCGTCCACCATGTAGAAGTTCGTCCGGTCCCGCGTCGCCGCGCGGACCTTCGCCACCTGCTCGGCCGAGATCATCGCCCCGTTGTTGCCGAACGAGAGCCGCACGTAGCTCAGCACCGCCGCCAGCTCGTTGTCGTTGAGCAACCCGCCGAAGCCGGTCATCGGCGGCACGCCCTTCGCGGGGTCGTAGGCGACGCCGTTGACCTCGATCGGTCCCCAGAGGCCCTTGAGGGTGAGCTTGATCAGGCGTTCGTCGTCCTCGAGCCAGTTGCTGCGCTCAAGGGGCGGGTACACGCCGGCCAGGCCCTTGCCGTTCGCCTGATGGCAGGTCGCGCAGTGGGCGTCGCGGAGGTACACCTCCTTGCCGATGCCATAGACGCGGTTGTCCTCGCCGGAGAGCGGGCGCGAGGGGCCGAAGCTCTGCTGCGCCTCCGTCTTGGGCGGGGCCGGGAAATCGAAGGTGCCGGCGAAGAATGCCGCCGCCGCCGGGTTCGCCGCGAGGTCCACGCCCCCGCTCGCGCGCAGCGCGTCGGCATCGTCCTTCAGCGTGTGCGTGAGGATGTGCCGCGTCACCGGGCCCATCCACGCGTCCAGCGGCAGGCGCAGCGCCTCCAGGACGACCCGGGCGCCGTCCGCGTTGTCGAGCCAGGAGGCGGCGACGATGGCCTCGAGGCGGACGCGCGCGTGCGGATCGCGCGCGGCCTGGAGCAGGAGGTCGACCGCGCCGGGGATCTGGTGGTGGGCGTAGCGGAGGACGTTGACCGCGGCGGCGCGCGCCTCGTGGCGGGAGGCGGTGAGGACCTGCCGGAGCAGCGCGGCGTCCGGCTGGTTCTGGGCCCAGGTGGCCCAGAGGGCCTCGCAGAGGTGGCGTTCGTAGAGCGGATCGGCGCGGTCGAGGCGGGCCGCCCACGCGCGCACGGCGGGCAGGACCTGCGCCGCGGGGCGGCCGCGGAGCTCGCGGCGGGTGCGGTAACGCGTGCGGTACTCGGGCAGCTTCAGGTTCTCGAGCAACTCGGGGATCGTCGCCCCCGCCACCTTGGCCACCGGAACCAGCGGGCGGCCGGGATAGGTGATGCGGTAGATCCGGCCGTGGTCGTGGTCGCGGTTGGGATCGCGCGCGTTGTGCTGCATGTGGCCGATGAGGGCGTTGTGCCAGTCGACGAAGTACAGGGACCCATCGGGCGCGAACTCCAGGTCCACCGGGCGGTAGTTGGGGTCGTTGCCCGAGACCAGGTCTCCGGCCAACGTGCCGAGAAAGCCCGCCCCGTCCTCCCGGATCGCCGACAGGCCGATGCCGAGGAAGCCGATGCTGTTGCAGATCATGAAGTGCCCCTGGAGGTGGTCGGGGAAGTGGCGCGACGAGACAAACTCGGAGCCGGAGGTCGGCCGCGAGCGCTTCGGGGTGAAGGTGCGGGTCAGCGGGATCTCCACGCCGTAGGGCATCTTGGCGGAAAGCGGCAGGCCCCACCAGTTGAGGCCCGGGGAGGCGTCGGAGATGATGCACTGGCCCCAGTCGTCGAAGGCCACGCCCCACGGGTTGCTGTAGTCCGCCTGGCTGTAACGCTCGAGGCGGAAGTTCTTCGGGTCGAAGCGCCAGACGCCGCCGTCGTTCACGCGGCGCGGGCCGTAAGGGGTCTCGACCTGCGAGTGCAGGAAGCGGCCTTCGCACAGGTAAAAGGCCCCGGAGGCATCCGACGAGAACGCGGAGATCGCGTGATGGGTGTCGTGGGTGTCGAAGCCGTGGAGCAGGATCTCGGTGCGGTCCGCGCGGTCGTCGCCATCCTCGTCCACCAGGAGCACGAGGTTCGGTTCCTGCGCCAGGTAGACCCCTTCTGGCGCGAACTCGAAGCCGATCGGGAGGTGCAGGCCGTCGGCGAAGACCTTCTGTCGGTCCGCGACGCCGTCGCCGTTGGTGTCCTCCAGGATGATCAGCTTGTCATTGGGCTTGGGATCGCCCGGGCGCCAGTGCGGGTAGCTCGGCATCACCGCGACCCAGAGGCGGCCCCGGTTGTCGAAGGACATCTGCACCGGATTCGCGAGGTCGGGGAACTCCTGCTCGGAGGCGAACAGCTCCAGCTTGAAGCCCTCCATCATCTTCAGGTCCGGGATCACGTCGCGGCCCGGGCGGTAACGCCCCGTGCCCATCGCGCCGCCCGGCTTGAAGTTGGTCGGCACCGGCGGCAGCGCGTGCGTGCGGCTGTCGTCCACCGCGAGGTCCCGTTTCCGGCCGGCGGCCACGTCGTGGATCAGTTGGTCGCGCAGCGCCGCCATCTCGCGCGTCTTGCGCACCTCGTCGGGATAGTTCTGCGGCCCATAGGGCTGGTAGCGCTGCCCGTGGGTGTGCACGCCGTTGACCAGGTTGTAGTCGTTGTTCCAGAGCCAGTCCTTCTCCTTGACCGCCGCGTGGACGAGCGCCGGATCCGCCTCGCTGCGGCTCGCCGGAGCCGGGCCGTAGAGGCCGTCCGCCAGCAGGCGGGCGAGTTCCTTGTACCCCGCCTCGGTGGGCGCAAAGCCGTTGAGCGTGAGCGGCGCCCCCCCCGCGGCGTACCGGCGGCGGGTCGGTTCAAAAAGGTCGATGAACGTCAGGCGGTGGCGCTCCGCGACCCGGCGCATCGCCGCCGTGTAGACCGCAAGGCTGGCATTCTCCCGCTGGCCATTGGGCAGATCGCGCGTCGCGCTCAGGTCCTCGAAGGCGAGGGGGGAGACGAGGACAAGGCGCGGGGCGGCGCGGCCGTTGTAGGCCCGGCTGAGGGTGTGCCGCACGAAGGCGTCGAGCTCGGCCTCGAAGACCGGGGCGCGCGCCGGACCGTCGAAGGATTCGTTGAAGCCGAAGAAGGCGACCACGGTGTCCGCCTTGAGGTGGGTCAGCCACTCGTCGGGCGTCGGGAAGAACCCCTTGCCGTTGTGCGAGGCAAGCTCGGGGCGGAACTGCTCCGCGCCGGGGAAAGCCCATTGCGAGACGCGGGCCGGATGGGGCCGGAAGCCGGGCGTGTCGCCGGGGCGGCCGAGGTTCCGCACGAACAGGCGGCGGTCCGGGAAGCGCAGGTGCAGCTCGGTTTCGAGCCGGCTGTAATACACGTCGCGCTCCGCCAGGCCGTTGCCGATGAAGGCGATGCGCTCCCCCTCGGCGGGGGCGGCGACCTGCTGCGGGCGGACCGCGGCGGCGAGCGGCGGTTCGTCCATCTGCGCGTGGGCCCCGCGCGCGGCGCGCACCTCCTCGGGGGTGGGCGCGGCGGCGGCCTTGCGCTTGCCCTTGGCCGGGGGCGCCTTGGCGGCGTCCGCGGCGGCGAGGCCGGCGGCAAGGGAAACCAGGGTGAGCAGGAGCGGGGCGAGGCGGGGCGTCACGGGACCCCGAGGCAACCCCGCGACCGCACGGCCGGCAAGCCGAGATCGCGCCGTCGGAGGCCGGCGCGCTCAGCGCTGCACCGGTCGCAGGACCAGGTTCCGGTAGGACACCGGGCCGTGGTCGCCCTGCAGCAGAATCGGGCCCGGGCGGAGGGGATCCCAGCCCAGGGCCCCACCGGTCACGCCCGCGAGGGGCTGGTTATCGATGATCACGCGCCCATTGAGGACGACCGTCGCATGCTGGTCGACGAGCGTCAGCTCGAGGGACTGCCACTCGCCCGGCGGCTTCTCGGCGGCGACCGCGGGCGTGAGGCGGCTGTAGATCGCGCCCATGTTATGGGAATCCAGCGCCTTGCCGTGGGAATCCGCCACCTGCACCTCATAGAGTCCCCGGAGATAGACGCCGCTATTGCTGCGGGCGGGGACGTTGACCTCGAGCGTGAGGCGGAAATCCGAGAACTCCGCGCGGGTGCGGAGATTCGCCGTGCGGGTCGCGGGTTTCCCCGGCTCGCGGGCGGGCGGCCGATTCACGAGCACGCCGTCGACCGCGGCCCACGCGTTGGCCAGGCGCGGCTCCTGCGCGACCCAGCCGCTCAGGTCCCGGCCGTTGAAGAGCGCGACGGGCGGCCCGAAGCGGACCGCGGCCAGGTCGGGCCGCGGCGGCAACGGGGTGAGCCGGCGGCCGGTGAACTCGGTGCGGTCAAAGCCCCGGCCGTTCGCGCGCGGCACGACCCGGGTCCCGCGCAACTCCCCGCCCTCCAGCCGCGCGCTGACAGTCTCCGTGAGCTGCTGCCGGCGGACCACCTTCCCGGAGGCGTCCTTGCGCTCGACCTCGCGTACGCGGGTGGCGGTGACGGCCGGTCCGTCCAACGTGACGCTCGCGAGGGGGAGGACGCTGCCGCCGCCCCACAGGATGGCGCCGTCGACCCAGCCGTCCTCGGCCTTGAGCTCGAGCCAGCCGGCGGCGCCGTTCGGCAGGGCGAGCCCCCAGCGCCCGAGCAGCGGGTCGGCGGGAGCGGCGGCGAAGAGCGAGGGAACGGCGGCCAGCAGGGCGGCGAGCAACCGGGCGCGGGGGAGTCGGGAATGGGGGTGCATCGGGGGGACACGTTGGGCGCCGGGGACGCGGCGGGCAACTCCGCGCTTGCCCGGCTGGCCCGCCTTCCGGTTCGCTGCGGGGATGCACGTTGCCTGCCCGCTTGCCGCCGACCTCGATGCCGCCCTCCGCACCGCGGCGGCCGCCGCCGGCTGGGCGGACGCGGCGGACTTCCAACCCGACGTCCGCGTCGCCGATCCCCGCCACGGGGACTTCCAGGCCAACGGCGTGCTGCCCCACGCCAAGGTCCGGCGCCTGAACCCCCGCGCCCTCGCCGAGCAGCTCGTCGCCGCCCTGCCCGCGGAGCTGCGCGCGATCTGCACCGTGACCGTGGCCGGCCCCGGCTTCATCAACTTCACCCTGCACCCGGAGGCCCTGCTCGCCTGGCTGCGGTCGCACGCCACCGCGGAACAGCTCCGGGCCGCCTGCGCCGGAAATGTGGCCGGCACCTGGGTCGTCGACTATTCCTCCCCCAATACCGCCAAGCAGATGCACGTCGGCCACCTGCGGTCGGCCGTCATCGGCGAGGCCCTTTGCCGCCTGCTCGCGTTCACGGGGGCGACGGTGGTCCGCGACAACCACCTGGGCGACTGGGGCACCCAGTTCGGCAAGCTCATCTACGGCTACAAGCGCTGGGCCGACCCCGCGGCGCTGGCAGCCGATCCCATCGAGGAACTCGAGCGCCTCTACAAGCGCGGCCACGAGGCCACGCCCGAGGGTTCCCCCGAACTCGAGGAGGCCCGGCGCGAGCTGGTGCGCCTCCAGCAGGGCGACCCCGAGAACGTCGCGCTCTGGCGCAAGTTCTCCGAAGTGAGCCTCGGCGCCTTCCAGCGCATCTACGACCGGCTCGGCATCCGCTTCGACCACCACCTCGGGGAGAGCTTTTACAACGACCAGGTCGACCGGGTGTACGCGGAACTCGCCGCGGCCGGCCTCGCGGAGGTCAGCGCGGGCGCCCTCGTCGTCTTCCACCCCGAGCACCCGCGCTTCAAGACCCAGCCTTTCCTGGTCCGCAAGGCCGATGGCGCCAGCAACTACGCCTCGACCGACCTCGCCACCGCCCTCTACCGCACCGAGCACTTCGGGGCGGCCGGCATCGTGATCGTCACCGACTTCCGCCAGTCCGACCACTTCGAGCAGCTCTTCCTCACCGTGCGCAAATGGTTCACGGCGCGCGGCTACCGGCAGCCGGAACTGCATCACGTGACCTTCGGCGCGGTGACCGGCGAGGACGGCAAGGCGTTGAAGACGCGCAGCGGCGACGTGATCCGGCTGAAGGCGCTGCTGGATGAGGCGGAGGAGCGGGCCTTCGCGCTGGTGACCGAGAAGAGCCCCGAACTTGCCGAGGCGGAACGCCGCGAGATCGCGGCCGCCGTGGGCGTCGGCGCGGTCCAGTACGCGGACCTCGCGCAGAACCGGAGCAGCAACTACGTCTTCTCGTGGGACAAGATGCTCTCCCTCGACGGCAACACCGCGCCCTACCTGCTGTATGCCGGGGCGCGGATCCATTCGATCTTCCGCCGGGCCGGGGTGGCGCCCGACGACGCGGCGGCCCTTGCGGCGGCGGACGCTCCCTCCACGCCGACGGAACTCGCCCTCGCGCGTCGGCTGATTCGTTTCCCCGACGCGATCCGGCAGGCCCGCGAGACGCTCCGGCCGCACCTGCTGTGCCTGTACCTGTTCGAGCTGGCGGGCGACTACAGCTCGTTCAACAACGCGGACAAGGTCCTCGTCGAGGAACCGGCCGTGCGCGCCCGCCGGCTGCTGCTCTGCGCGCGGACGCTGCTGGTGCTCGAAACCGGCCTGCACCTCCTCGGCCTGCGGCCGCTGCGGCGGATGTGAGCGCGGGCCGGCCCCGCGGAGAACGCTCTTGCCGCTGCCGCAGGCGCGGGGCAGGCTCTGCGGATGTCCGCGCAGGAGCTTTATCTGCGCCCCGCGAACGCCACCGAAGCGCGGGGCCCCTTCCCGCCCGAGCAGCTCGCCGACTTGGCGCGCGCCGGAGAGGTCACCCCGGAGACGCTCGTCTATGACACGACGCGCGAGGGCTGGGTGGCGCTGACCGAGCGGCCGGACCTGCTGGCGCTGGCGTTCCCGCCGCGGCAGCGGCTGACCCTGAAGCCGCGGCCCGCCCCCGCCGAGGCGGTGCCGCCGGTGGGCGCGGCCACGCCCGCGGAAACTCCCGCCGCCGCGCCGGCACGCCCGGCGGTGACCGAGATCGCGGAGATCCTCGCGGAGTCCAGCCGCACCGCCGCAGCGGAGGCCACCCGGCTCGTGCGCGGGGCGACGCTCGGTCGCCGCGGCGCCCTCGCGGGGCTGTTGCTGGCCGCCGGGGCGGGTTTGGCCCCACTCGCCGGTGCTCCCCTCGCCTCCCCCCCCCTCGCCGCCGTCCTGGCCCACCCCGGACTGCTGCTGGTGCCGGTGGACGTCGTCCTCGCGGCGCTGCTGGCGACCGGGGCGACCGGCCCCTACCCCTTCCTGCGTTTCCGCGCCGCCTTCGGCCTCGGCTACGCGGGCCTGCTGCTCCAGCAGGCCGGGGCCGGCGCGGCCGGCGGGGCGATGGCCGTGGGCGCCGCCGGCCTGTTCGCATGCACCCTATGCTATCGCCCGCTTGCCGCCGCGACCGCGGCGGCAGCCGCCGGCCTGGGGTTCGGTGTCGCCGCCTGGCTGCAGTTGCCGGTCTGATCCGACCCGCGTCGTGAAGCCGCCCCCGCCCGCCCCGCCGGCCGACCTTCGGAAAGGCCCCGCCTGGCTCGCCCGCATCGCCCACCTCTGGCATACCGGCATCTGGGAGCCGGCCACCCTCAGCGATCGCTCCCTCCGCGGCCGCGGCTTGGCTGTCCTGCGCGTCATCTCGATCACCCTGACCGTGTTTCAGGAAACCCGGGTGGTGAGCCGGGCGGCTGCCCTCAGCTTCACCTCCCTGCTCAGCCTCGGTCCCCTCGTCGCGATCTCCGTTCTGGCCGGGGGCTTCGCACTCGGGCAGCAGGACAACCAGCTGCTCACCCACCACATCAGCACCCTGCTCGCCAACGTCGCGCCACAGCTGCAGTCCCTGTCCGGCGAAGCCGGGGCCACCGGGGCCGCGGGGGACGTCAACCCGGAGCTGCGCCGGATCGTGGACGGCTTCGTGCAAAGCGCCCGCAGCGGCTACGGGGGGGCCTTCGGGGCGCTCACCCTGATCTTCATCGTCCTGATGATGTTCAAGTCGATCGAGGACGCCTTCAACGACCTCTGGGGCATCAACCAGGGGCGCTCGCTGCTGATCCGGGTGGTCTTCTACTGGACGATCCTGACGCTCGGCGCGGTGCTGTTCTTCGCCGCCGTGGCCCTGCTGGGGGCCGGCGCGGCGGTGAACGTGTTTCACGAATCCCTCGCCCGGCTTCCCGGGGGCGAGCGCCTCGTGGCGGCCCTCGGGTGGAGCCTGCCGGTCTTCTCGCTCAGCCTGCTCACCCTGATGTTGACCCTCGTGTACCGGGTGGTGCCCAACACCCCCGTGCTCTGGCGGGCCGCCTTTGCGGGGGGGGCGGTGGTGGCCCTGCTCCTGCTCCTCAACAACGTCGTGGCTTTCCTTTACGTCCGTCGCGTCGTGCTCACCCAGAACCTGTATGGGCAGCTGGCGGTGCCCCTCGTGCTGGTCCTCGGACTCTACGTGTTCTGGCTCTACGTCCTGATCGGGGGGGTCATCAGCTACGCGGTGCAGAACGTCCACTTCCGCAACAGCCAGACGGCCTGGAGCCGCCTGACGGAAGCGATGCGCGAGCGCCTCTCGCTCGCGGTGCTGCTCACCATCGGCCGTCGTTTCCGCGCCTGCGAGCCGCCGGTCACCGCCGCCGAGCTCGGCCGCCGGCTTCGCGTGCCGCGCCAAATCCTCAATGAGTGTCTCCACCGCCTTGGGGCGATGGGCCTCGTGCACCCGCTGCGGGCCGCCCCGGGCCGGCCCGCCACGGAACTCCGTTTCCAGCCGGCGCGGCCCCTCGACCGAATGACCCTCTTCGACTTCAAGCGCCTGGATGATCAACTCGGTGACGACCCCGTCGGCCACTCGCTGGAGAGCGTCGATCCCCTGATGCACGCCTACGAGGAGGCGCTCGGGCGCTTCAGCGAACAGCCGTTTTTCCAGCGTTCCTTGGATGACCTGCTCGGCGCCTATCCCTTCCCGCCGCCGCCCGCGGCCATCCGGCCGGCCCAGCCGGAATTACGCCCTTGCCAGCCTCCGCCCCCAAACTAAGCCTGACCCGCTTCCGCCCATGATTTCCTGGATCCAGAAATACTTCCAGCAGCACTTCCGCGTCATTTTTTCCGTGCTGCTGGGGGTGGTCATCATCGCCTTCGTGTTCACCATCGGCGCGGCTCCGGGCATCGGCGGCGCCGAGCGCGCGATGGTGGATCGCCCGTTCTTCGACTACAACCTCAGCCTCCAGGCCGACCAGCAGCGCCTGATGGGCGACGCCAGCCTCAGCGCCAGCCTCCGCGTCGGCGCCTTCGGTCAGCTCGATGGCGATCAGGTGCAGAACTACGCCTTCCAGCGCGCCGCCGCCCTGCACCTCGCGGGGCTCTGGCATCTGCCCCCCGCCACCACCGCCGAGATCACCGCGCAGCTCCAGACGCTCCGGGCCTTCGCCGGACCCGACGGCCAATTTGATCCCAAGACCTACCAGACCTTCCGTGACAATCTGAAGACCAACCCCCGTGGGCTCACCGAGGGCGACATCCTCCGCGTCGTCTCCGACGACGTGCGGGTGGAGAAGGTGCAGAACCTCCTTGCCGGTCCGGGGTACGTCCTCCCGGGAGACATCCGCACCCAGCTCCTGCGCACGGACACCAAGTGGACCCTTGCCACCGCGACGGTGGACTACGCCGCCTACAAGCCGACGATCACCCCGGCCGAGGGTGAGCTCACCCAGTTCTTCGAGCAATCGGGCGGCCGCTACGACATCCCGCCCCAGGTCAGCCTCGCCGTGCTCGAGTTTCCCGCGCTCGACCTGCTCGCCAAGGTCAACCTGACCGAGGCGGAGATTCGCGCGTTCTATGACGCCAGCCCGTCCCGCTTCCCGAAGCCCGCGGATCCGGCCAAGAAGGACGCCCCGACCCCGAGCGTGACGCCGCCGGCCGACCCCGCCGCGGACTTCGCGGCCGTGCGTCCGCAAGTCGAATCCACCCTGCGGTTCGAGCGCGCGGTGAAGCTTGCCCAAAAGGCCGCCAGCGACCTGTCCCTTGCCCTCTTCGAGTCGAAGGCGCGCAGCCCCGAGGCGGTTGCGGCCTTCCTCACCAGCCGCCAGCTGAACGCCAAACCGCTGGCCCCGTTCAGCCGCGACGCCGCCCCCGCCGAGCTCGGCGGCTCCCCCGAGGCCCTCGCGGAGGCCTTCCGCCTCGGCAAGGATCGCCCGGTCTCCGACGCGCTTTCGACCCGGATGGGGGCCCTGATCCTCGTTTGGAAGGAGTCGCTCCCGACCCGCAAACCGCTCTTCGCCGAGGTGAAGGCGCAGGTCTCCACCGATTACGTCGAGGGTGAGCGCCGCAAGCGCTTCATCGAGTTGGGGCGCAAGGTGAAGGCGGACCTTGAGACCCGGCTCCAGGCCGGGGCCACGCTCGAGCAGGCGGCCCCCGCGGCCGGCCAGTCGCACGGCCTGACCCTCACCGCCAAGACGCTGCCCGCCTTTGACCTCCGCTCTCGCCCGCAGGACGTGGATTTCGCCGTTCTCGGCACGCTCGAGCGGCTGCGGAAGGGGCAGCTCTCGGATATGGTCTTCAGCGGTGAACAGGGTCTGTTCGTGTTCGCCGCCGACCAGCAGGCGCCCGACGTTTCGGAGGCCAACCCCCGGTTCACGGAAACCCGCGCCCAGATCGCCGGCTTTACGTCCCGCATCGGCGGTTCCTCGGCCCTCGCCGAGCTGGTCGAGAAGGAGCTGAAGCGCGGCGAACCCAAGGTGCCCTGAGCGCCGGCGGGCTCGCCCCGCGCCCCCCTCGCGGCCGCCGGTCTCCTCCCGACCATGCCCCTCCGGTCCTATGTTCCCTGCGCCGGGCCCTGCCGGCTCTGCGGCGCGGGCTTCGAGCACCGACAAGGCCCCGCGGAACCCGACTTGGCCGCCTGCCCCCGGTGCGGCCAGGCCGTTCGCCGCCGGGCGGTGGATTCGGTGAATTCACCGCAACTTTCCGCCCCACTTTCCGTCTCGCGCGCGAGACAGGCCGGCTTCACCGTCCTCCGCCGCACCTCCGGGGGCGAATACGAAAAACAGTAACTTCCCTTCTTCCATCGTGTCCTGCGCCCGCCGCCCCGCCCTTTCCGCCATGCCCAGCCTCCCTGCCCGCCTCCTGCTCGCGCTTCTCGCCGGAGCCCCCCTCCTTTGCGCCCAAGCCCCCGCGGCCGGCACCCCCGGGGCGGTCGTGATCGCGCCGGACAAACCCTTCGCCTTGGAGGAGGCCATCGCGCTCGCCCTGCAGAAAAGCTTCAACCTCCAGATCCAGGCCATCGCCCGCGCCAACGCCAAGGACAACATCGCGATTCAGGAGGCGGGCTTCGACCCCACGCTGACGGCCAACGTCACCCGCTCGCTCAGCCAGTCCGCCCTGACCACCAACCGGCTCGACGGCACCGCCGCCCAGGGTCCCCGCAATGACAACACGGTGATGCGCGCCGGCGTGAGCCTGCCCCGCCTGACGGCCACCAACGGCACCCTCAGCCTGACGACCAACGTCTCCCGCGCCGCCACCAACTCGGCCAACTCGCTGTTTAATCCCGCCTACAACAACGGCGTCAGTGCCACCCTGAACCAACCCCTCCTGCGCGACTTTGGCCGCGAAGCCGCCCTGACGGCGCTGGAGAACGCCCGGCTCGCCTTCACCATCGCCAGCACCAGCTACCGCAGCGCGGTGCTCAACACGGTGGCAAATACCGAAAACGCCTACTATAACCTCGTCGCCGCCCGCGAGGCGCTCCGCATCGCCCAGCTCACGCTCGAGGGCAATCAGCGCCTCCTCGACGAGAACAAGGCCCGCCGCACCACCGGCGTGATGACCGACCTGGACGTGCTCAGTGCCGAAGTGGGCGTCGCCCGCGCCCGCAACACGGTGGTCCAACGCGAGCAAGGGGTGCGCGACGCGGAGGAGCGCCTGATGAACCAGATCAACGTGCTCTCGCTCGACATCCGTCCGGGCCCGGTCGACTTCGCCCCCTACGCCGAGGGCGCCCCGAACTTCGCCGCGTCCTACAAGCTCGCCCGGGAGTTCTACCCGGAAACGATGTCCCAGGAACAGACGATCAAGCAGCTCGAGCTCAACTTGGCCACCGCCCGCCGCAACACGCTGCCCGACCTCGATCTGATCGCGTCCCTCGGGTACTCCGCCCGCACCACCAGTGCCAACTACGGCCAAGCCATTGCCAACCTGCCCAATGACCACGGCAATAACTGGTCGCTCGCGCTCAATTACTCGCTGCCCTGGGGCCAGAAGGCCGACAAGGCCCGCCTCCGGCAGGCCAATGCCAACCTCTCCTCGGGCAAGATCCGCCTCGAGCAGCTGGAGTCCCAGCTGATGCTGGACGTCCGCATCGCCGTCCGCGCGGTCGAGACCAACCTGGTGGCCGTCGAGATCGCCCAGAAGGCGACGGAACTCGCCACCCGCCAGTACGAGCAGCAGAAGGCCCGCTTCGACGCCGGCCTCTCCACCAGCCGGATCGTGCTCCAGTTTCAGGATGACCTCGAAGCCGCCCGCAACAGCGAGCTTTCGGCCAAGCTGAACCTGCGCCGCGCGGTCTCGGAACTCCGCCGCCTCGAAGGCACCTCGCTCCAGCGCTTCAAGGTGGAGATGCCCTGAGCGGCCCCGCGGTCCCCGCCACCGCGATGTCCGCTGCGATCCTCGTCCGCCTGCTCCTTTGGCTCTGGCTGGGTGGCGCCCTCGCCGCCGGCCACTACGGAACCTGGGCGCAGCTTCCGCCCCTCGGCCAGGGTGCGCTGGTCCTGACGCTGGCCCTTGGCGCCTTCTCCTTGGCCCACCGCCTGAACGGCCTCGCCTCGTGGATCGACGGCCTCGACCTCCGCGCCCTGCTCCTGCCCCACGCGTGCCGCCTCGCCGGCATCTATCTGGTGGTCCGCCACCTCGAGGGTGACCTGCCCCGGGCCTTCATGCTGGCGGCCGGGATCGGCGAGGCCGTGCTCGCCGTCGTGGCCCTGCCCCTGGCGCTGGCGCCGCTGCCGGACGCCGCGCGCGCCCGCGCCACGCGCATCTGGGCCGTGGCGGCGCTGCTCAACCTCGTGCTGGTGCTGGCCACGATGGTGCGCCTCAACCTGCAGGGACCGCTGCTGCTGCGGGAGCTGCAGACCTTGCCGCTGAGCCTGTTCCCGACCTTCCTGTTTCCCCTCGCCCTCGCCGGCTCGGCCCTCGTCCTCCGCCGGGCGACCCGCGCTCCCGCCGCCTAGCCCGGGCCGCGCCCCGGCGCCGCCACGCGCGGCGTCACGGAAACAATTCCGCCGGATCCCGGAGCGTGGCCGCGTCAACCACCTCGTGCGGCGGAAGCTGGGTGCGGAACCAGGTGCGCTGCTTCTTCACCAAAGCCCGGGTATTGCGGGCGATCTCCGCGCCCAAGGCACCCGGCTCCAGCCGGCCCGCCAGCATGGCCAGCACCTCCCGGTACCCGATCGCTCCCGCCGCACTCGCGTTGCGCTCCAACCCCGCCGACCGCAGCGCCCGCACCTCCTCCACCAACCCCGCCGCCAGCATCGCCTCCACCCGGCGCTCAATCCGCGCCGGCAGCTCCGCCGGATCCCGTTCCAACCGCGTCAACCGTACCGGATGCCCGGCAAAGGGCCCCGGCCGCCGCGCGAACTCCGCCTGCAGGGTCAGCAGCGCCTTCCCCGTCGCCAGGCAGCGCTCCAGGGCGCGCGTGACCCGGCGGGGATTCGCCTCGTCTAACCCACCCAGCCCCGCCGGATTCAGCGCCCGCAGGCGCGCCCGCGCCCCCGCCGCATCCAGCGCCGCCACCTCCGCCCGCACCGCCGCCGGCACCTCCACCCCGTCCACCACCGGACCGAGGAAGGCCCGCAGGTAAAAGCCGCTGCCACCGCATACCAGGACGCGACGCCCCCGCGCCGCCACGTCCGCCACGACCGCCCGTGCCAGGTCCACATAACGGGCGACGTCCATCGGCGCCTCCGGCGCGCAGACATCGATCAGATGGTGCGGCACCCGCGCCCGCTCAGCCGGCGTGGGCTTCGCCGTGCCCACGTCCATCCCGCGGTAGAAAAGCAGCGAGTCGCAGGAGAGGATCTCCGCCCCGTGCGCCTCCGCCCAGCGCAGCGCCCACTCGGTCTTGCCCACCGCGGTGGGCCCGGTGAGGAGATGAAGCACGGGAAGCGCAGTCACGGCAGGCGTTTAGCGGTGGCAAGCCGCCCCCGGATCGTCAAAGGCTAACCCCGCCCTGAAGACCTGCTTCATCGCCAACCCCCGCTCCGGCCACCTCGCCCCGCGCCTGCCCGAACTGACCCGCCGCGTGCGCGCCCTCGGCGCCGAGCTCCGGCTCACCGCGCATCCCGGCCACGCCCAGACCCTCGCCGCCGCCGCCGTCGAGGCCGGCTGCGCCACGGTGGTCGCGGTGGGCGGGGACGGCACGGTGAACGAAGTCGCCCGCGCCCTCGCCGGCACGCCCGCGGCCCTCGGCCTCATCGCCACCGGCTCCGGCAACGGCCTCGCCCGCCACCTCGGGCTCCACGGCACCTGGGACCCCGCCTTCGCCGCGCGCCCGCGCGGCCCACCCCCCCCCATCGACGTCGGCTTCGCAGGCGGCTACGCGTTCCTCAACGTCGCCGGCCTCGGCTTCGAAGCCGATCTGGCGGACCGCTTCAACCGCGCCCGCCGCCGCGGGCTCCTCGCCTACACCCTCCTCACGCTCCGGGCCCTCCGCGCCGCCCATCCCCTCACCTGCCGCATCCACGCCGGCGACACGACGCAAGCGTTCACGGCCTCCACCCTCGCCGTCGCCAACGCCTCCCAGTACGGCGGGGGCATCCGCATCGCGCCGCGCGCCCGCATCGATGATGGGCTCCTGGACCTCTGCGCCCTGCCCCCGCTCCGCTGGACCAACCTCCTGCCCCTCACGTGGCGCCTCCGCTGCGGGCACATCGACGCCGCCCCCGGCGTCCTCCAACTCCAAGCCCCCGCCTTCACCGTGGACCTGCCCGGCCCCGCCCGGCTCCACACCGATGGCGAGGTCCACCCGGTCGGCTCCCGCGTGGAATTTACGCTGAAACCCCAGCACTTGCGCGTCGTTTGCCCTCCGTTCGCGGCACCGCGCTAAGCCCGCCGCCACCCGTCCGCCCCCCACGCCGGCGGCCCACCGGGACACTCGCGCGTCCCCCGCAGCGTGCTTCCAGTCTGCCTCCAATGTGCCTCCCATCCTCCGCCAATCGCGGAACGAGCGTCGCCCCCCTTTCCAGGGTCTTACGCAAACCGATTGCCAGTCGGCCGTGCACTCAGCGGCGGTGGACGCCCGCCGCCAGATCCGCGACCCGTTCCCCGACCGCCAGCGGCAGCCGCGCCCGGTCCCCGAGGTGATCCCGGATGCAGTTCACGAGTGCGCTCCCCACGACCACCCCGTCGGCGTGGGCCGCCACCTCCGCCACCTGCGCCCGCGTCCCGATGCCAAACCCCACCACGGTGGGCAGATTCGTGCGCGCCCGGATCCGGGCCACCGCCGCCGGGATGTTGCTCGCCACCTGATCCCGCACCCCGGTCACGCCCTCGCGCGACACGTAGTAAAGGAAGCCGGTGGTGACGGCGGCGATCCGCGCGATGCGCTCATCCGGCGTGGTCGGGGCGATGATGAAGACGGTCTCAACCCCGTGCGCGCGACCGGCCGCGACCACCTCGCCCGCCTCCTCCGGGGGCAGATCGAGGGTCAGGATCGCATCGACTCCCGCCGCCCGCGCGGCCTGGAAGTAGGCGTCGACGCCGTTGGCGAAGACGAGATTGTAGTAGGTATAAAAGACGACCGGGGCGTCGCTGAACTCCCGGATCCGGCGCACGAGTTCGAAGACCCGGGCGGCAGTCATCCCGCCCTCGAGCGCCCGCTGCGCCGCCAACTGGTTGGTCAGTCCGTCGGCCAGGGGATCGGAAAAGGGCACGCCCAACTCGAGGATATCCACCCCGCGGGTGAGGAGTTGCCGGCAGACCTCAAGCGAGGTGTCGAAGTCCGGATCGCCGGCGCAAACGTAGGCCACGAACGCGGCGCGGTTCTCGGCGCGGACCCGATCGAAGACGGCGTGGAGACGGGACATCGCGGCAACGTTGGCGGGAAACGGCGGCCGAAGTCACCACAAACTTCGCCCCTCCGGGCGCGGTTCAGAAATCGAATTCCACCGCCACCGGCAAGTGGTCGGACAACAGGGTGCGCACCACCTCGCAGCGCGCCCGGACGCAGCCGGACGGGAGGAAGATGAAGTCGAGGGCGCGCCGGGGCAGCGGCGAGGGAAAGGTCTTTCCCTCCAGCGGATGGAGGCTGTAGTCGGAGTAATCCGAGAGGTGGCTCAGGAGCGAGGCCGTCGCGTCGTCCCGGGTGCCGGGATTGTTGAAATCACCGCAGATGATGGGAGGCACGGACCAGAAGGACTGCCGGAGGCGGTGCTTCTCGCGGAGCCACGAGACGAGCTGGTCGAGCTGGCGCAGGCGTTGGGCGCGGGAACCGTAATGCAGGTGCAGGTTGACGAGGGGCAGGCAGCGCCCGCCGACGTCGAGTTCGGCGTACAGGAATCCCTTTTCGCCCAGCCGGCGGCGCCCGAAGACCACCGTTTCCGCGGCCCGGATGGGTGGGCGCGACAGCAACGCGTTGCCGTAGCAAAGGTTGAGCAGTCCCGTGCGGCGGGTGTTGATGCCGAAGACGGCATGCGGGAACCGGGTGTGCCCGCGCAGAAAATCCAGGTGGTCGAAGTTGCCCGCCCAACGCGACCGCTCGTCGATCTCCTGCAGCGCGACCACATCCGGCGCCAAGCGCTCCAACAGGGCGGAAATTCGCCGCAGGTTCAGCCGGAGGCGGTGGGCGGACGTGAGCCCTTGGATGGGGTTCAGGCCCCGCCCGTGCGCAATGTTGAAGGTGACCAAGCGCAGGCGCGGCATCCGGCTGACAGGACACCGTGCCGGGCGGCCTGACTCAAGTCCCGCCCCGTCACCCGCCACGTAAAAATCCCCTTGCGTCACCCGGAGCCGGCCCCTTTCCTCTGACCCTTTTCAACCAGAGGTACCCACTATGTCTCGTATC
Organism: Opitutaceae bacterium; assembly: GCA_049428505.1. Lineage (GTDB taxonomy): Bacteria > Verrucomicrobiota > Verrucomicrobiia > Opitutales > Opitutaceae > ER46. Next base: position 30,724 of record JBMTAG010000025.1, read on the forward strand.
TGTGCAGTCACTGGACGCCGGCCCGTCAAGGGTTCGCGCATCAACCGCAAGGGTCAGTCCAAGAAGAGCGGCGGCATCGGGACGCACGTCACGAGCATCACCCCGCGCAAGTTCCGGCCCAACCTCCAGCGCATCCGCATCCGCACCGCCAATGGCGGCACCAAGCGCGTCTGGGTGTCCGTGAAGGCGATCAAGGCCGGGATGATCGAGAAGGTCTGACCGCCTTTCCTCCCCTTTTCCCACCGCGGCCTTCCCGGCCGCGGTTTTTTTGCGCCTACCCGCCGCGGTCCCGGCCGCGGGCACCACCCCGGCGGAAGCGCCACCCTGGATCAGCCCTCGAGGGCGCGGAAGACGATGGACGAGTTCTGGCCGCCGAATCCGAGATTGTTGCTCAAGACCGCCCGCAAGCGGAGTTCCCGGGCCTGGCCCGGCACGTAATCCAGGTCACAATCGGGATCGGGGTCCTCGAGGTTGATCGTCGGCGGGATCGCCTGGGCCGCCAAGGCGCGGACGCAGATCACGGATTCGATGCCCCCGGCCGCGCCCAGGAGGTGGCCGGTCATCGATTTGGTGGAACTGATCGCGACGCGCCGGGCGTGGTCCCCAAAGACCCGCTTGATGGCCAGGGTCTCGAACTTGTCGTTATAGGGGGTGGAGGTGCCGTGGGCGTTGATGTAGTCGATTGCCGTGGGCTCCAGCCCCGCGGCCGCCAAGGCCCGGCGCATGGCCATCGAAAGCCCCTTCCCCTCGGGGTCCGGCTGCGTGATGTGGTAGGCGTCGCAGGTCGCGGCGTAACCCGCCAACTCGCAATAGATGCGGGCGCCGCGGGCCCGGGCGTGCTCCAGCGATTCCAAGACGAGGACTCCCGATCCTTCACCCATCACGAAGCCATCCCGGCCGCGGTCGAAGGGCCGGCTGGCGCGCCGCGGCTCATCGTTGCGGGTGCTCATCGCCTTCATCGCGCAGAAGCTGGCGTAGGCGAACGGGGTGATCGCCGCCTCGCTCCCTCCCGCCACCATCACATCCACATCGCCCCGCCGGATCGCGTGCGCCGCCTCGCCCAGCGCGTGGGTGCCCGTCGCGCAGGCGGAAACGACGCCAAAGTTGGGTCCCCGCGCCCCCAGCTCGATCGCGAACAGACCGGAGCACATGTTCCCGATCAGGGAGGGAATGGTGAACGGCGAAACCTTCCGCGGACCACGCTCCGCCAGCACCTTCAGCTGCGACTCGTAGGTGTACATCCCGCCGATGCCCGACCCAATCATCACCCCGACCCGGTCCGGGTCCTCCCGCCCCATCTCCAGCCCGGCATCGCGGCAGGCCTGCTTGGCGGCGACGAATCCGAAGTGCGTGTAGCGGTCGTTCCGCCGCGCCTCCTTCGGCTCCATGTGGTCCGCCGGATCCCAGTCGCGCACCTCCGCCCCCACATGGCTGGCGTAGGGCGTCGGATCAAAGAGGGAAACCCGATCCACTCCCGAGCGTCCGGCCAACAACGCGGCCCAGAACGCGTCGACCTCGTGCCCGAGCGAGGCAACGGCCCCGAGCCCGGTGACGACAACGCGGCGAGAGGAAGTGTCCATCGGCGGGGAAAGGATCGTAACCCGTTAAAGAAGAACGGCGTCCGACCTGAGTTTCCCGCGGGAAACCCGGCCGGACGCCGCGGAAAGGGGAAAACGCGGCTTAGGCGGCGCCCGCCTTGGCCTTGATGTACTCGATGACCTGACCGACCGTCTGGAGCTTCTCGGCGTCCGACTCAGGGATCTCACCCTTGATCTCGTCCTTGAACTCCTCCTCGAAGGCCATGATCAGCTCCACGGTGTCGAGGGAATCGGCGCCCAGATCATCCAAGAAGGAGGCCGTCGGCGTGATCTGCTCTTCGTTCACGTTGAGCTGATTGACGATGATCTCCTTGACGCGCTGTTCGATGGGTTTCTGGTCGGCCATTGTCGAAAAAAAGGTACGGGCGAGGGCTGGGCGGAGGCTTCACATCGCCATTCCACCGTCAACGTTAAAAACTTGCCCGGTGATGTAGCCGGCCTCCTCGGAACAGAGGAACGCCGTCATCGCGGCCACCTCCGCCGATTCACCGAAACGCTTGAGCGGCACCGCTTCGAGAATCTTCGCCGAGACCTCCGCGTTGTCGACAAAACCGGCGGTCATGTCCGTCTTGATGAACCCGGGAGCCACCGCGTTGACGGTGACGGAACGGCCGGCGAACTCGCGCGCCAAGGTCTTGGTGAGGCCGATCATGCCCGCCTTCGCCGCGGAATAGTTCGCCTGCCCCGCGTTGCCCATGACCCCGCTCACGGAGGCGATGTTGACGATCCGTCCCCAGCGCGCCCGGGTCATCGGCCGGCCGATCAGCTTGGTCCAATGGAAGCAGCTGGTGAGGTTGGTGGTGAGCACGTCGTTCCAGTCGGTCTCGCTCATCCGGAACAGCAGGCCATCGCGGGTGATGCCGGCGTTGTTGATGAGGATGTCGATGGCCGGAAACTCCTTGAGCAGCTCCTCGGACGCCTTGGCGATCGCCGCCCCGTCGGCCACGTCCACCGCCAGGGCTTTGGCCTTGCCCCCCGCCGCGATGATGGCGGCCGCGGTGGCGCCGCAGGAGTCCGCCGACTTGGAGACACAGATGACGGTGACGCCCTGGCGGGCGAGGGTCTCGGCAATGGCCCGGCCGATCCCACGGCCGGCGCCGGTGACCAGGGCGGTGCGGTTCTTGAAGGTGAGCATAGAAGGAAGGGGCCGCGGGCGGCCCGGAAAGGCGATGAAGTGACGGATGCGGCGGCGCGGGGCAACCGCCAAGTGTGCCGCGTACCGGCGGACGCGCGCAGGCTTGCAGCGGTGGCGGAATTGCCGCCCAGTGGAATCGTGCCCGCCGCCGACGCCATCCGCCTCCAGAAATTCATCGCCGACGCCGGGGTCTGCTCCCGCCGGGCGGCGGAGGCGCTGATCGCCCGCGGGGAGGTCTGGGTCAACGGCGCCGCCGCCACCCCCGGCACCCACGTCACGCCCGGCGTCGACAAGGTCACGGTCTCCGGCAAGCCCGTCCGCGCCGCCGTCCAGCCGAAGCTCACCGTCGCGGTGCACAAGCCGCGCGGGCTGATCTGTTCCAACGACGACCCTCACCACGCCGACACGCTGTTCACCCTGCTCCCACGCGAACTGGCACGCCACCGCTTCTTCTGCGCCGGACGCCTCGACCTCGACAGCGAGGGGCTGGTGATCCTGACGACGGACGGCGACCTGGCCAACCGCCTGATGCACCCCTCGCAGCTGGTGGTGAAGCGCTACCACGTGGTGCTCAAGACCCCGTTTCCCGCCAGCCGGCTCAACCAGTTGATCCGCGGCGTGACGGTCGAGGGCGAACGGCTCAAGGTGGAGCGGGCGGCCCTGATCAACGCCGACCCGGGCGGCATCTCGACCGATCTCGACGTCCACCTGCACCATGGCAAGAAGCGCGAGATCCGGCTGCTGTTCACCCAACTCGGGTTCGATGTGAAGCGCCTGCGCCGGTACCAGATCGGCGCGCTGCAATTGAAGGGAATCCCCCTGCGGGGCGGCAAGCTGCTCTCCCCCAAGGAGATCAAATCCCTGTTCCAAAACCCCCGCACCCCGCGGGCCCCGCACGAGGCGGTCGCCCACCCGCCCGTCACGGGAACCTTCGCCCTTGCGCATGAAGCCTAGCCTGCTGGCCCTCGTCACCCTCGCCGCCACCGTGTCCGGCCCCGCCCGGGGCGCCGGACTGCCTGCCACTACCGCCGTCCACGTCGAACCCTCCCCGCAGAGTGCGGTGGCGACCTACCTGAAAGCCGGCGAGCAACCGCGCCCCGCGCCGGCCGCCACCGCCCCTGCAGGCTGGATGGCCATCGAGTTACCCGGTCCCTTCGAGGTCTACGTGGAGAACAAGGACCTGACCAAGAGCCTCGACGTCCGCCCCGGCGCCGCCCTGCGCCAAGCGCCCAAGGCGGACGCCCCCGTGCTGGTCACTGCGGGAGCTGCCGAAAAGGCCACGATCACCGGCATCCGCGGCCGCTGGACCCAGCTCAGCCTCGAACGCCCGCTGGTCGGCTTCATCCAGACCACCACCGCCCCGGCCCCCACCGCCACCCGCCCGGAAATGCCGGCCGCCGCGACTGCGCCCGCGCCCGTGAACCCCGGCGTCTACGGCACCGCCACCGCCGGCCAGCCCGTCGCGATGGTCAACCTCGGGGACGGCGGCAGCAGTTCCCTGCCCCGCCAGTACGCCGGCCGCTTTGTCTCCACCCGCCGGCCCCTCGCCCCGCGCCGCCCCTACGATTACGCCCTGCTCGACGACTCCGGCCAGCGTTTCGCCTACCTCGACGTTTCCCGCCTGCTCCAGACGGAACAGGTCGAGAAATACGTCGATCTGCCGGTGAACGTCTACGGCACCGCCCGCCCCGGCCCCGACGGCCGCGAAATCATCCTGACCGTCGAGACCCTGCAGCTCCGCTGAACTCATGGAACTGATCGACGGCAACCGCATCGCCGCCTCCCTCATCGCCGAGCTCAAGGCTCAGGTCGCCGCCCTCCCCGGCCGCCCCCCTTGCCTCGCCCTGGTCCGCGTCGGCGACGATCCCGCCTCCGTTTCCTACGTCCGCAAAAAGGAGCAGACCGCCGCCGAAATCGGGGTCACCAGCCGGATTTTGCTCCCCCCTGCCACGATCAGCCAGCCCGACCTCTGCCGCCTCATCGACGACCTCAACGCCGACCCGGGTGTCGATGGCATTCTGATCCAGTCGCCGCTGCCGAAGGGGTTCGACGAGGTCGCGGTCTTCCGCCGGGTGGCCCCGGAAAAGGACGTCGACGGCTTCCACACGGTGAACCTCGGCAAGGTGGCGCAGGAGGATGATACCGGGTTCGTGGCCTGCACCCCCGCCGGGATCATGGAACTGCTCGCCCGCAGCGGGGTGGACCTCCGGGGCAAGCATGTCGTGGTGCTCGGCCGCTCCCTCATCGTCGGTAAGCCGGTCGCCCTCCTCGCCCTCCAGAAACGCGCCGGCGCCAACGGCACGGTCACGGTCTGCCATTCCGCCACGCCGGACCTTCCCGCCCTGACCCGCCTCGCCGATGTTCTCATCGCCGCCATCGGCCGCCCGGAATTCGTCACCGCCGAAATGGTGAAGCCCGGGGCCGTGGTGATCGACGTCGGCATCAACCGCGTGCCCGACGCGACCCGCAAGACCGGTTACCGCCTCACCGGGGACGTCCACTTCCCGTCCGTCTCACCCCGCTGCTCCCTCATCACCCCGGTGCCCGGCGGCGTCGGCCCGATGACGGTCGCGATGCTGATGAAGAACACGGTCAAAGCCCGCCTCCTCGCCGCGACCCACCCGGCCCGATGACCTCCCCCCGCATCCTCGTCGTCGACGACCAGGCGATCAATGTCCAGCTGCTCCGGCTGAAGCTGGAGCGCGAGGGGATGCAGGTCCTCACCGCCCCCAGCGGCCGCGAGGCGCTCGCGCAGGCCGCCTCCGCCCGTCCGGACCTGATTTTGATGGACCTGCTGATGCCGGACATGGACGGGCTCACCGCCTGCCGGCAGCTGAAGGCCGACCCGGCCACCCGCGACATCCCGCTGATCTTCCTCACGGCCAGCCCCTCCAAGGAACACCGTCAGGAGGGCCGCGCGGCCGGCGCCGCCGATTACCTGGTCAAACCGATCGACCTCGACGAGACGATGGCCCGGGTCCGCCTGCACCTGCGCCTCGCCCGCTTGGAACGGGACACCGCGGAGCTCGTCCCGCGCCTCGACGAGACCCGCCGGGGCGCGCTGGTCGGCGCCGCGGCCCAGGGCGTCACCCACCACCTGAACAACCTCCTCGGCGTCGTGCTCGGGTACGTCGAGCTCGTGCGCACGGTCAGCGAGGATCCGGAAAAGGTGCGGCGCCACATCCAGAGCGTCGACGACTCGCTCCAGAAGGTGATCCAGCTCGTCCGCCAGCTCTCCACCGTCGCCACGCGCGCCCGTCCCGGACCCACGCCGGCCACGGTCGGCTGCCTCCTGGCCGGAGCGGTGGCGCGGTTCCACGCCGACCACCGGCCCGGAGCTCCGGTCACGATCGAGACCGATTGTTCGGACCTCGCGGTGCCAACGCACCGGGAGGCCATCGAGGACGCGCTCGCCCGGATCCTCGAAAACGGCTGGGAAGCTTATCCGGCGGACGCCCCCGAGCGCCCGCTGCGCCTGGAGGCGCGCCGGATTGCCCGCCCCGGCGGCGGGGACCAGATCGAGTTCCGCGTCCTCGACCGCGGCCGCGGGGTCGACCCGACCATCCAGGACCGGGTGTTCGAGCCCTTCCTCGGCACCAAGGACCAACCGGCCTCCGGCCTGGGCCTGACCATCGCCCGCCATGCCGTCCGCGCCCTCGGCGGCGACATCTCCGTGACCCCGCAAGCCGGCGGCGGCACCACCGCGGTGTTCACCCACCCGCTGACCCCCCGTACCCGCCCTTCCTGATCGTATGAGCGACATCGCGTTCCTCGGCGCCGGCCGGATGGCTTCCGCCATCGTCGACGGCCTCCTCAGCCGCCACGTGCGGCCGCCCGCCGCCCTGCACTGCATCGACGGCGGCGACGGCACGGCCGCGCTCCTCGCCCAACGCACGGGAGTCCACGCCGCCGCGGACCTGCCCGCGCTCCTCGGGCCGGCCGACATCGTCGTCCTCGCCTGCAAGCCCCAGCAGCTCGCGACCCTCGATCCCCGCCTCGCGGAACTCACCGCGGGCCGCCTCGTGATTTCCATCCTCGCCGGGAAACGCCTCGCGCGCCTCGCCGAGGTCCTCCCCCGCGCGCGCAACCTCGTCCGCGCGATGCCCAATACCCCGGGCCAGATCGGCGCCGGGGTAACCGCCTGGTGCGCCCGCGCTCCCCTCGCCGCGGCGGACCGCGCCGCCGTCGAGGCGATCCTCGGCGCCCTCGGCACCGTCCTCGAGCTGGCGGAGGAACAGCTGGATGCCGTCACGGGCGTGAGCGGCAGCGGCCCGGCCTACGTGTTCGAGTTCGCCGCCGCCCTGCGCGACGCCGGCGAGGCCGCGGGCCTCCCCCGTGAGACCGCCTGGCGCCTCGCGCTCGAGACCCTCCACGGCTCCGCCAAGCTGCTCGCCACCTCCGGCACCGCCCCCGAAGTCCTCCGCGACCAGGTCACCTCCCCCAACGGCACCACCTACGCCGGCCTGCAGGTGCTCGCCGCCGGCGGGTTGCGCCCCCTGATCACGGCGACCGTCCAGGCCGCCACCGCCCGCTCCCGCGAACTCTCCCGCGACTCCTGATTCCCCCATGAGCGCCTTATCCGGACGCATCCTCGTCACCGGCGGGGCCGGCTTCATCGGCAGCGCCCTGATCTGGGCCCTCAACCAACGCGGTCACTCCGACATCGTCGTCACCGACCTCCTCGGCTCCGACGAGAAGTGGCGCAACCTCACGCCGCTGCGTTTTGCGGACTACGTCGAGGCCGACCGTTTCCGCGCCACCCTCGCGCGCGATCCGGACGCCTTCGGCCGCTTCTCAGCGGTGTTCCACCTCGGGGCCTGCTCCGCCACGACCGAGCGCAACGCCAGCTACCTCGCGGACAATAACTTCACCGTGACCAAGGAGCTGGCGGCCTGGGCCCTCGCCCGCGGCAGCCGCTTCGTCTACGCCTCCTCCGCCGCCACCTATGGCGACGGCGCGCAGGGAATGGACGACCGCGACCCGAACCTCGCCCGGCTGCGGCCGCTGAACATGTACGGGTACTCGAAGCACCTCTTCGACCTGCACGCCCAGCGCGCCGGCTGGCTGGACCGCCTCGTGGGCGTGAAGTATTTCAACGTCTTCGGCCCGAACGAGGCCCACAAGGGCGACATGCGCTCGCTCGTGCACAAGGCCTGCGGCCAGATCCAGGCCACCGGTCGCGTCCAGCTCTTCCAAAGCCATCACCCGGACTACCGCGACGGCGAGCAGCAGCGGGATTTCCTCTACGTGAAGGACGCGGTCGAGATGACACTCCACTTCGCGGAACACCCGGCCGGCATCGCCGCTGGCGGCCTCTTCAACCTGGGAAGCGGGGAGGCCAACACTTGGCTTGCCCTCACCCGGGCGCTGTTCAGCGCGCTCGGCCGCGCGCCGCAGATCGAGTTCATCCCGATGCCCGAGGCTCTCCGCGGGAAGTACCAGTATTATACCCGCGCCGACATCGGGAAGCTCCGCGCCGCCGGCTACGCCCGACCCGTCACTCCGCTCGCCGAGGCCGTCCGCGACTACGTGCAGGGCTACCTGGTGCCGGGACGCCACCTCGGCGACTGAGCCGCCGCCTTTCGTGGCGCCTGCCCCCGGTGCAGCTGGGGCGCGCCGCCCCGGCCGTGGCTACCGAGGGCCCGCCGCGGGGCGATGCCACGGCTTCCCTCGCGAGGGGGCAGCATCTCGTAAGATCCGGTCTGCGACATCGATCCGCCAAGGACGAGGGGCCGGCGCTTCGGACGGCGCAGACCGGAGCGTCGCGCCCCGGCTAAACCAGCCCGCCGTTTTTCGGCTGCGTGCCTGTACTCCCTCCTGGCGACCGGACTTCCTAGCGCTCGACGAGCTCGAGCTTCCGGAACGCGATCTCGGCCTTGCACTTGCCGTGGATCTGGAGGGCGATGCGCCCCGCCGGCACCACCCCCGGCTCGGTCTCGGTGTAATCCACCGTCCGTTCACCATTGAGGAAAATCTCCACCCGCGGCCCGGTGCACCGGATCTCGTAACGGTTCCACTCCCCCGGCCGCTCGAGGCGCCGGACCTGCTCCTCCGTCGCCCGCGCGAGGAACCGCCGCCGCCGCGACTCGTCGTACAGACTCCCGGAATGGCCCGCGCCGATATCCGCCTGATACCCGCTCATCTCGTGCGCGGGATCCGCGATGCGCTCGCTGCGGACCTGCACGCCACCGTTCACGAATCCCTCGGTGCCGGTGAGCCGGTACTCGAGCCGCAGCACGAAGTCACCCGTCCGCCGGGTCATCGCGAGGAACTCGTTGCGCGGGTTGCCGCGGGCATTGCCGCCCACGATGACCCCGTCCTCGACGCGCCACACGCCCGGATCACCCTCCCAGCCCGTGAGGTCCACGCCGTTGAACAGCGGACCCGGCGTCGCGGTGGTCGCTGCCGGTGCCGGGCTGGCCGCCGCCTTCGCGGCCTTCCCCTTCGGCGCGGGCGCCTCGCCGCGGGCCAGCCGCGCGGCCCGGCGGCGCACGTCCTCATCCTTCGCCTCGCGCGCCACGCGCTCCAGCAACGGCGCCACCACCGGCCGGTGCGCCGGGCCCAGCAGGCCCGCCGCCGCCTGCACCAAGGCCAGCGCCGCCTCCTCCCGTACCTCCGGGTCACTCAGATGAGGTGCGAGCAACCCCGCCACCTCCGGGTGACGCAGGCTGGCGAGGCTGCCGACCAGATCCCGCCGCTCCGCCGCCGTCCGCGCGAGGCCCCCCGCGGTGCGAAAGGCCGTGACGACGTCGAGCGGCGAACGCTCCCGGCCCGCCGCCACGTTGGCCGTCAGCCGCAACGCTCCCGCCAACGCGATCGCGCGCTCGGCCGCGCTGGTTTCCGGCCGCGCGGCCTCGGCCAGCAGCGTCGCCACCGGCGCCGCATCCGGCCACGCCGCCAACGCGCCGAGCACCGCCGCCCGCACGCC